>NZ_JBHTVZ010000001.1:0-112376 GCF_042792715.1 Isoptericola sp. NPDC056618
GCGCTGACACGACGCGTCGTGTCAGCGAAGGATCACTTCGCGACGGCCTTCTTCAGCAGCGAGCCGGCGCTGATCTTCACACCGAAGCCGGCCGGGATCTGGATCTCCTCGCCCGTGCGCGGGTTGCGGCCGGTGCGGGCCGCGCGCTCGACGCGCTCGACCGAGAGCAGACCCGTGACCTTGACCGCCTCGCCCTTGGCGAGCGACTCCTCGAGCACCTCCTGGAAGGCGCTGAGGAACTTCTCCGCGTCCGCCTTGCTGAGCTCAGCCTTGCCGGCGATGGCCGAGACCAGCTCGGACTTGTTCAGCGACATGTGCATCCCTTCTCCGGTTCACGACGCACGCGACCCGCGCGTCGTCACGTTCGTACGCCACCCCGGCTCGCGCCGGGAGGACGGGGAACACACTAGGGAACATCCGCGGATTCCTGCGACTTTTGCGCGCGTGGCGTGCCGGACACCTCGAATCGGGAACCTTTCGTGCACGCGATCTGTCCCGGTATCTGCCGCCATGGCGGGACAGATCGCGGGCTGGCGGGCATCCCTCAGGAGGTCGGGTCGCCGGGCGTGTCGCCCGGTTCGCGCGGTTCGCCCGTCGTGTGCGGCCCGTCACCGGCGTCGTGCGCGTCCTCGGCGGCACGGCGGCGCCGCTGCAGCAGGACGGCGGCCGCCACGCCCACCACCGCGAGCACGGCCACGGGGAACAGCCACGCCGTCGCCCACCCCGCCTCGCCGTCGGCGTCCAGGTCCACGCCCGGCGTGCCCCCGCCGTCGTGCACGTGGCCGGACGACGCCGTCGCGTCCTCGGACGCCGTCGGGCTCGAGAGTGTGCTCGACGGCGAGGCGCTCGGGGAGGCGCTCGGGGACGGCGACGCGGCGTCGACCGTGAACGCGAGCTCGCCCTCGATCGGGTGTCCGTCGGAGGAGACGACACGCCACGACACGTCCCAGTCGCCGCCGGGCAGGTCGTCGGGCAGCGCGGCGACGGCCTCGTCGCCGTCGACGGTGACCTCCGCCGGGACGGTGCCGTCCGGCGTCGTGACCGCCACCTGCGCGCCCGCGGCCAGCACGTCGGCGCTGAACACGAGGGTGAGCCGCGTGGGCACCTCGTCCACGGTGGCTCCGTCGGCCGGGTCCGAGGACAGGAGCCGGTCGTGCGCGCTGGCGGGCTGCGCGACGGCGACGGCGAGCACGGGGGTCAGCGCGGCGGCGAGCAGGACGGCGAGGGCGCGTCGGCGCCGCGCGAGGTTCGGGTGCACGGCCCGACCCTAGCGACCCGCCCGCCCGAGCTGTGGCGCTCGCCCTGACAAGTCTCGCGGGCACGGGCGGCGTTCCTACACTCGGGGGGTGGACTTCACCTCGGCCTACGCCCACGGCTTCGCCCGCGTGGCGGCCTGCACCGTCCCCGTCACCGTCGCCGACCCCCGCGCGAACGCCGCCGCGATCCTCGCCGAGGCGCGCGTGTGCCACGACGACGGCGTCGCGGTCGCCGTCTTCCCCGAGCTCTGCGTCTCGGGGTACGCGATCGACGACCTGCACCTCGCGGACACCCTCCTGGAGGCGACGTCGGACGCCCTCGCGGCGATCGTCGAGGCCAGCGCCGACCTGCGGCCGCTGCTGGTCGTCGGGGCGCCGCTGGAGGTCGGGAACCGGCTGCTGAACTGCGCCGTCGTCGTGCAGGGCGGCCGCGTGCTCGGCGTCGCGCCCAAGTCGTACCTGCCGAACTACCGCGAGTTCTACGAGAAGCGCTGGTTCGCGCCCGGCGACGACCGTCGCGGCGCCACGGTCACGCTCCCGTTCGCGGACGGGCCCGTGCCGTTCGGCCCCGACCTGCTGTTCGCGGCCGACGACGTCGCGGGGCTCGTCGTGCACGTCGAGGTGTGCGAGGACCTGTGGGTGCCCGTGCCGCCGTCGGCGGAGGCCGCGCTGGCCGGCGCGACGGTGCTGCTCAACCTGTCCGCGAGCCCCATCACGGTGGCGCGCGCGGAGGACCGGCGGCTCATGGTGCGCTCCGCGTCGCACCGCGGGCTGGCCGCCTACGCGTACGCGGCGGCGCAGGGCGAGTCGAGCACGGACCTGTCCTGGGACGGCCAGACGATGGTCTACGAGGTGGGCGACCTGCTCGCCGAGACCGAGCGCTTCCCCGACGGCGCGCGCCGCTCCGTGGCCGACGTCGACCTCGACCGGCTGCGCCAGGAGCGGCTGCGGCAGGGGTCGTTCGACGACAACCGTCGCGCGCTCGGCTCCCGTGTCGAGGGGTTCCGCACCGTCGGGTGGACCGTCGACCCGCCGGCGGGCGACATCGGCCTGCGGCGCAAGGTGGACCGCTTCCCGTTCGTGCCCGACGACCCGGAGCGCCTGGCGCTCGACTGCTACGAGGCGTACTCGATCCAGGTGGCCGGGCTGGAGCAGCGGCTGCGGTCGATCGGGCAGCCGAAGATCGTCATCGGCGTCTCGGGCGGCCTGGACTCGACCCACGCGCTGATCGTCGCGGCCCGAGCGATGGACCGGCTCGGGAGGCCCCGCACCGACATCCACGCGGTCACCATGCCCGGCTTCGCGACGTCGTCGGAGACGAAGGACCGCGCCACCCGGCTCGCCACGTCGCTCGGCGTCCACTTCGAGGAGCTCGACATCCGGCCGGCGGCCGAGCAGATGCTGCGCGACCTCGGCCACCCGTACGGCGCGGGCGAGAAGGTCTACGACGTCACGTTCGAGAACGTGCAGGCCGGGCTGCGCACCGACTACCTGTTCCGGCTCGCGAACCACCGCGGCGGCATCGTGCTCGGCACCGGCGACCTGTCGGAGCTCGCGCTCGGCTGGTGCACGTACGGCGTGGGCGACCAGATGTCGCACTACGCGGTGAACACCGGCGTGCCGAAGACGCTCATCCAGCACCTCATCCGGTGGGTGGCGGACTCCGGCCAAATCGAGGCGGACACGAACGCCCTGCTCCTGGAGATCCTGGGCCAGGAGATCTCGCCCGAGCTCGTCCCGGCCGGCGAGGGCGAGGCGCCGCAGTCCACCGAGGCCGCCATCGGCCCGTACGCGCTGCAGGACTTCACCCTGTACTGGACGCTGCGGCACGGCCTGCGGCCGTCCAAGATCGCGTTCCTCGCCTGGCACGCCTGGCGCGACCCCGACGCCGGCGAGTGGCCGCCGAACTTCCCGCACGACGAGCGGTCCGCCTACGACCTGGCGACCATCCGGAAGTGGGAGGTCACCTTCTTCCGCCGCTACTTCTCGTCCCAGTTCAAGCGCTCCGCCATCCCCAACGGGCCCAAGGTCGCCGCCGGCGGCTCGCTCTCCCCGCGCGGGGACTGGCGGATGCCGTCCGACGCGTCCGCCGCCGCCTGGCTCGCCGAGCTGGAGGAGAACGTCCCGACGACGGTGTGAGCCGGACGGCGACTCAGGGGCGCGCCGCCGGACCGAACCCCGTCCAGCGCAGCTCGGGCGGCAGGTGGCCCATGTCGTTGTAGACGATCAGCGACGTCGAGCGGTCGTCGCGGTACTCGATCGTCGTGAGGGCGGCGTTGCCGTACGACAGCCCCAGCCAGCTCTCCGGCGGGGCGGCGAGCGCGTCGCGCACCAGCCACGCGACCTGGAACGCGTGCGTGACCAGCACCTCGTGCGTCTCGACGTCGGCGGGGCGCGCGAACCGGGCGGTGAGGGCGGCGGCCAGGCGCGCTCCTTCGGCGGCCTCGGCGCGGTCCTCGCCGTCGAAGAAGCCCGCCCACGCGGGCGGGATCGGGTCGGGCAGGTACGGCACGTGGTCGACGAGCTCGGGCGCCTCGGCGACCGGGACGCCGGGGAGCTCGTCGCCCAGCACCTGGGCGGACCGCGCCGCCCGGGGCAGGGGCGAGTGCCAGACGGCGTCGACGGGCAGGGCTGCGAGGCGCCGGCCGGCGAGCTCCGCCTGCCGCTCCCCCAGGTCGGTCAGCTCGCCGAACGGGTCCGCGGCGCCGTGGCGCAGCACGTGCAGGTGTCGGGTCGGCATGCGCCGACGCTATCGGCTCGGCGTCGGTGCAGGCAGGGCGTCGGCGGCGGCGGATACGGTGCTGCGGGCCGTCCCACCGGGGGCGGCGGCAAGGAGCGCGGGGAGCGGTATGAGCGAGCGACAGCCTTCGAGGACGACGACGAACGGGGTCGCGACGCCCGAGCGGCAGCAGGACCGGCTCCTGTGGCCCCAGCTCGGCCCGTACCCGACCGAGGTCCGCGAGACGATCCGCGTGCTCGCGGAGATCCTCGGCGCCCCGCGCAAGAAGAAGAAGGGCACGCCCACGTCGAGCTCCGGCTGGGCGGCGCGGAAGCTCGGTGTGAAGAAGGCCGCCCTGTCGGAGGTCAAGCGCGCGCTCTCCGACTCGCAGCTGCTGCTGCACGGGCACGTCCTCGCCCGCTGGATGAGGGAGCACGAGGGCGCGGTCAAGATCCTCGGCCCCCACGGCAGCACGCCGGAGTGGCGGCCGCTGAGCCTCGGCGAGGACCACACCGTGTCGGTCCCGTTCCACCTGTCGGTGTTCTTCCCCGCGGGCACCCTGCGCGACGAGCCGGTCGCGATCCACATCTGCGGCGGTCACCCCGCCGACATCACCGTCTACGCCGGCAAGGGTCGGCGCGACCTCGCGGAGGCCGTCCTCGACGACTTCCTCGCCGCGCTCAAGGGCGAGGGGAACCCGTACCGGGGCCGGATCCTCCAGGTGTCGGTGAGCAGCTACGGCAACCAGGTCGGCTTCGAACCGGTGCCCGCGACGCACGAGACGCGCGCGGACCTCGTGCTCGCCGACGCCGTCTGGGGCGAGGTGGACCTGTTCCTGGCGTCCGGCACCACGCGCCGCGCCGACCTGCTCTCGCTCGGCCTGCCCACGACGCGCGGCCTGCTGCTCGCGGGCAAGCCCGGCGTCGGCAAGACGAAGCTCGGCCGCATCCTCGCGGCGGAGGTCGCCGGCGCGATGACGGTGATGATCGTGGAGCCGGACGTGCTGCGGCAGGCGTCGGAGAACCTCTACAAGGAGGTCGAGCGCCTCGGCCCCACCCTCGTCGTCATGGAGGACATCGACGGCGTCGCGCACGCGGAGATGCGCAGCTCGTCGGGGTTCTCCGAGTTCCTCAACGCGCTCGACGGCGCGCGCGTGCGCAACGACGTCCTCACGCTCGCGACCACCAACGACCCCGGCTCCCTCGACCCGGCGGTGAAGCGCCCCGGCCGGTTCGACACGATCCTCGAGGTGCCGCTGCCCGGCCAGGAGGGCCGCGTCGCCATCCTCGGGATCTACCTGCCGCGCCAGGGCGAGGGGCTCGACCTCGCCGCGATCGCCGGGAGCCTCGACGGCGCGACGGGCGCGGAGATCCGCGAGGTGGCGCGCCGCGCCGTCCTCGAGCACGGCATCGAGGGCCTGACGACGCGCCGCATCCTCGACATCACCGCGACCGGCCGCTGGAAGCCGGCCCCCGTCGTCGGGCACTACCTGTAGCCGCCTGTTCGGCGCTACGGTGCGACGGCATGATGGCGGGCATGACCTCTCCGATCCGCACCGCCCGCTCGTCCGTCGCGATCACGAACGGCTACGTCGTCCCGGTGGACGGCCTGCCCGTCGACGGCGGCACCGTCCTCGTCGTCGACGGCGTGATCCAGGCCGTCGGGGCGGACGTCGCGGTGCCCGACGGCGTGCCGACGCTCGACGCCGGCGGCCGGTGGGTGCTGCCCGGCTTCGTCGAGGCGCACGGGCACGTGGGTGTGCACGAGGAGGCCGAGGGCTGGGCCGGCGACGACACCAACGAGAAGACCGGGCCCGACGGCGCGCACCTGCGCGCGCTGGACGCGATCAACGTCGAGGAGGAGGGCTTCCGCGACGCCCTCGCCGGCGGCGTGACGTCGGTCGTCGTGAAGCCGGGGTCGGCCAACCCGATCGGCGGCCAGACGGTCGCGATCAAGACGTGGGGCGGGCGCACGGTCGACGAGCAGGTGATCAGCGACGCCGTCTCCGTGAAGTCGGCCCTCGGCGAGAACCCCAAGCGCGTGTACGGCGAGCAGAAGAAGGCCCCGTCCACCCGCCTGGGCGTGGCCGCCGTCATCCGGCAGGCGTTCCTCGACGCGCAGCACTACGTGGCCCAGCGCGACGCGGCGGAGGACAAGGGCGAGCCGTTCGCCCGCGACCTCGGCAAGGAGACCCTGGGGCGGGTGCTCGCCGGCGAGCTCGCCTGGGACCAGCACACCCACCGCGCGGACGACATCGCCACCGCCCTGCGGCTGGCCGACGAGTTCGGCTACCGCCTCGTCGTCAACCACGGCACGGACGGCGCCGCGATCGCGGACGTGCTCGCCGAGCGCGACGTGCCGGTGATCTTCGGGCCCATGCTCACGTCGCGCTCCAAGGTGGAGCTGCGCCACCGCGACATCGGGAACCTGGCGCGCCTGGCCGAGGCCGGCGTGCGCGTCGCCATCACGACCGACCACCCGGTGGTGCCGATCAACTTCCTCGTGCACCAGGCGTCGTTCGCCGTGAAGCAGGGCCTGGACCCGCAGGTCGCGCTCGAGGCGCTCACCGTGAACCCGGCGTCGTTCCTCGGCCTCGACGACCGCGTGGGCGCGCTGGCGCCCGGGCTCGACGGCGACGTCGTCGTCTGGTCGGGCGACCCGCTCGACGTGGGTTCGCGCGCCGAGCACGTCTTCGTCACCGGCACCGAGGTGTACACCTGGGACCGCGACGCCGACGGCGGGCGCGGCGCGGGCCGCGTGCGCGAGCGCGGGGAGCGCTTCGGCCGCTGACCGTCAGTGGATGAATCCGGTGCGCTGCCCCTCCGTGGGCATGGGGCCGGTGAGGGCGTCGAGGTAGCGGGTCTCCTCCTCGAGGTCGGCGAGGAACGACGCCGCGAGGTCCTGGCTGAGCCCGCTGCGCACGACGACGCGCTGCACGGTGACGTCGGTGAGGTCGTCGGGCATGGGATAGGCCGGCACGAGCCAGCCGCGCGTGCGCAGCCGGTCGGACAGGTGGTACAGGTTCCAGTTCTCCGTGTGCCCCGGCCTCAGCCGCCACGCGAAGACGGGGATGTCGGAGCCGTCGTTCCACAGCTCGAACGCGGGGATCTTCGCGACGCCGTCGGCGAGGAACCGCGCGACGTCGGACGACGCGTTCTGCACGGCCTCGTACCCGGCCCGCCCCAGCCGCAGGAACATGTAGTACTGCAGCAGCACCTGCGAGCCGGGCCGGGAGAAGTTCAGCGCGAGCGTGGGCATGTCGCCGCCGAGGTAGCTCACCCGGAACACCAGGCTCTCGGGCAGGGCCTCCTCGTCGCGCCACACCACCCAGCCGAGCCCCGGGTACACGAGGCCGTACTTGTGCCCCGAGGTGTTGATCGACGCGACGCGCTCCACCTGGAAGTCCCACACCAGGTCGGGCTGCACGAACGGCGCGACCATCGCGCCGGACGCGCCGTCGACGTGGATCGGCACGTCCAGCCCGGTGTCGGCCTGGATGCGGTCGAGGGCGGCGGCGATCTCGGTCACCGGCTCGTACATGCCCGTGTAGGTGACGCCGAGGATGGCGACGACGCCGATGGTGTCCTCGTCGACGTACTTCTCCAGGTCGTGGCCGTCGAGCACGCGGTGCTCCTCGCTGATGGGCACGTAGCGCGCCTCGACCTCGAAGTAGTTGCAGAACTTCTCCCAGCACACCTGCACCGCGCTGGACATGACGAGGTTGGGGGTGCCGACCGGCTTCCCGGCGTCGCGCCGGGCCTGCTGCCACCGCCGCTTGAGCGCCAGCCCGGCGAGCATGCACGCCTCGGACGAGCCGATGGTGGAGGTGCCCATCGCGTGGTGCGGGTCGGGGGCGTGCCACAGGTCGGCGAGCATGCGCCAGCAGCGGTCCTCGACGGCGGCCGTGGCCGGGTACTCGTCTTTGTCGACCATGTTCTTGTCCGCGGCCTCGAGGTAGAGGCGGGCGGCATGGTCGTCCATCCACGTGCCGACGAAGGTGGCGAGGTTGAGCCGCGCGTTGCCGTCGAGCATGGCCTCGTCGTGGACGATCTGGAACGCCGTCTCCGGCAACGACTCCCCCGCGGGGAGGCGGTCGCGCGGCACCGAGCGCGTCTCCCCCGGGCGGACGAAGACCGGGTTGAGCTCGACGTCCCCGCTGCGGACGCGGCGACGGCCGCTCCCTCGGGTCCTGCTGACCATGGCGCTCCCCCTCGACGACGGCGATGCGGCGCCTTCGAGACTAGGTCGGGGGCCACGGGCTCACTCCTGGGGAGGCGGGTGAAGTCGAGTTAGACGACACCTGTTGCCTAACTGGTTTCCCGAGCGTAATGTCGAGGACGTCGGGAGCGCCGCCTCCCGCGAGCCCGACGGGAGGTGCGCGGCATGGACAAGCGGGTCGAGCGGACCGCCGAGGCGCTGCGCACCGCCGTCCTCGACCTGGCCGCGGAGCAGGACGTCGCCGCCCTCACCGCGTCCGCCGTCGCCGCCCGCGCGGGCATCAACCGGGCCACGTTCTACGACCACGCCGCCAGCCCGGCCGACCTGCTGGCCCGCGTCCTCGGCGCCGAGCTCGACCGCATCCGCGCGGAGTTCGACGCCGCCGTGCGGCAGGTCGCCGGTCACGCCACCCACGGCGACGCCGAGCAGGTCGTCGCCCGGTACACCGGCGCGCTGCAGGCCCACGTCGAGGCGCACCTGCCCGTGTACGAGCGGGCCCTCGAGGGCGGCCTCAGCGCCCCGCTGGCGCGCCTGCTCGCCGATCACGTGGCCGGCACCCTCACCGACCACCTGCGCGCCCACCCCGGCCTCATGCCCCTGCCCCCGGGCACCCCCGCCGCCCAGGTCGACCGCTACGCCCGCGCGTTCGCGACGTACGTCGGGCTCGGCACCGTCGGCGCGCTCGAGGTCTGGCTCGCCGCTCCCCCGCCCCGCGACCCCGGGTTCTTCCCGCGCGTCGCCCACGACGCCCTGCCCGCCTGGTGGACCACGCCGTCCCCCTGACGTCCCCTCCGTCCCGGGACCGTCGCGTCCCGGGCGGGCAGGTGCACCCACCCGGTGCACGCACCACCGCAGAACCACGAAGGAGGGCCGACATGGCCGTCAGCACAGGAAGCCGCGTCCACAACAAGGTCGCGATCGTCACCGGCGGGACCGGCGGGATGGGCGTCACCCACGCCCGCGCGCTGGCCGCCGAGGGCGCCAAGGTCGTCGTCGCCGACCTCGACGACGCAAAGGGCGAGGCCCTCGCCGCGGAGCTGGGCGGCGACCGCACCGACGTCGCCCGCTACGTGCACCTCGACGTCACGAGCGAGGACGACTGGGCGAAGGCCGTCGCGTTCACGCTGGACGAGTTCGGCCGGATCGACGTCCTCGTGAACAACGCGGGCATCGCGAACGGCGGCCCCATCACCGAGTTCGACACCGACGCCTGGCGCCGGATCATCGACATCAACCTCACCGGGGTGTTCCTGGGGATCCGGGCCGTCTCGCCGGTCATGGTCAAGGCCGGCTCCGGGTCGATCATCAACATCTCGTCCGTCGAGGGGCTCCGCGGGAGCCGCGGCCTGCACGGCTACGTGGCCTCCAAGTTCGGCGTCCGCGGGCTCACGAAGTCGGTCGCGCTCGAGCTCGGGCCGCACGGCGTGCGGGTGAACTCCGTGCACCCCGGGTTCATCGAGACGCCGATGACCGCCGGCATCGACGCGGGCGACCTGCTCATCCCGCTCGGCCGCGGCGCGCGGCCCGAGGAGGTCTCCCAGACCATCGTCTTCCTCGCGAGCGACGAGTCCAGCTACTCCACCGGCTCCGAGTTCGTCGTCGACGGCGGGCTCGTGGCGGGCGTGCCGCACAAGCACGGCGCCTGACCGGTCACAGGCCCGCCAGGAAGTCCTTCATGAGCGGGCCGGCGGTGTCCGACCCGCGGTGGCCGTCCTCCACGAAGACGGCCACCGCGAGGTCGTCGACGATCGCGAGCATCCACACGTGCTGCTTCGACCCGTCGCCGTACTGCGCGGTGCCGGTCTTGGCACCGACGATGCCGGGCACGCCCTGCAGCATGTCCGCGCTGCCCTCGGTGACGACGCCGTGCATCAGGTCGCGCAGCACCGCCGCCTCGTCATCCGCCACCCCCGGCGTCGAGGGCTCCTTCGGGGCCTTCTCCGGCGCCTCCTCGTCGGCCGACGGCGAGGCGGAGGCCTCCTTCTCGTCGCCCGTCTCGTCGCGCACCAGCACGGGCTGCACCCGGTGGCCGGCGGCGACGCTCGCGGCGACCGTCGCCATCCCCAGCGGCGACGCCTGCACCTTGCCCTGGCCGATCATCGACGCCGCGTGCTCGGTGCCGTCCGCCTTCGCGGGCACGGCGCCCAGGAACGCAGGCACGCCCAGCACGGGCGTCGCCACCTCGTCGTCGACCAGCCCGAGGTCGGACGCCGCGGTCGCCAGGTCCGCCTGCGCCACCTTGTCGCGCTGCCCGATCATCGCCGTGTTGCACGAGTGCGCGAACGCCGTGCGCAGCGGCACCTCCCCGGTCGCCGACGCCGGGTAGCCGGGCACGTTGCCGAACGTCCGGCCGTCCACGGTGAGGTGCTCCGGGCAGGCGACCTTCGTGTCCGGGGTGATCCCCGCCCGCTGCATCGCGAGGGCGTCCACCACCTTGAACGTCGACCCCGGCGGGTACTGCCCGAGCGTCGCGGTGGACCAGCCCTCGCTGCCCGGCCCGCTCGCCGCGGCGAGCACCTCGCCGTCCGACGGCCGGATCGCGACGATCGCGCTGGCCGGGTCGACGTCGTCGAGCACGTTCTCCGCGAGCTTCTGGAGGTGCTGGTCGAGGGTGGTGGCCACCGGCGTGCCGTCCACGGCGTCCACGCGGTACAGCTCCCGGCCCTCGTCCGCGTCCTCCTCCGGCTCGCCGTCCAGCCCCACGTCGCCGGCGCCGGCCGGGACCACGCTCACGAGGACGCCCGGGGAGCCGGTGAGCTGGTCGTCGTAGGCGCGCTGCACGCCCGACAGACCCACCACGTCGCCGGCCTGCACCGCGCCGTCGGACTCCTCGATGACCTCCTTGGTCGCCTCGCCGACCCGGCCCAGGATCGGCGACGCGAAGGTGCTCGTCGGACCGAGCTCGAGGGAGTCCTCGACCGCCCGCACGCCGATGATGTCCTGCGCGTCCTCCACCGTGAAGTCCACGCCAGGGTTCTTCTGGCGGATGGTGATCGCCTCGACGAACGCCTTCTCCCCGGCCGCGTCGACGCGCGCGAAGAACTCGTTCGGCTCGAGGCCCACGAGCTGCGCGAGGTCGCGCGCCGCGGACTCCTGGCCGAGCCCCTCGACCGCCGTCTTGTCCACCCCGATGTGCCACACGCCCCGCTCGGTCATCATCGGCTTCCCGTCGCCGTCGAGCAGGTCGCCGCGGTCCGCCTCGAGGGTCTTGACCGTCAGCCGCTCGCCCGGCTCCAGGTCGGGCACCAGCACGTCAGGCCGCCACACCGCGCGCCAGGCCCCCTCGCCGTCGCCGCTCTCCGGCGGCGTGTAGGCGAGGTCGACGTCGGTGCTGTACTTCCACGTGACGGCGCGGCCCACCGGCCACGACCAGTCCAGCGTGGCCACCGCCGTCGTCGAGCCGTCCTTCGTGACCGGCTTGCCGACGTCGGCCACCGTCACCGTGTGCTCGCGCTCGCCCGAGGCGTCCACGAGCGGCTCCAGCACCTGGGTGAGCTGCGTCTGCACGTCGACGGAGCCGGGCGCCTGCAGCGGCAGGTCCTTCACGTCGCCCGCCCGGAGCGCGGCCGCGAGCGCCTCGGCGGCGGGCTCGGCGGACGGCGTGTCGGTCCCGGTGCACGCCACCAGGGACACCCCGACGACAGGTGTCAGCAGGACGGCGAGGGCGAGGCGGTGTCGGCGGCGCACCTTGGCGAGATTATCGGCTCCCTGGCAACCTTGTCGGCATGTCCCCCCGTGTCGCGGTCACGGTCCTGCATAGATTTCGTGGCGCTGCCGTGGCGGGCACGCTGGCGGGCGTGCTGACCGTCGCGGGCACCGTCGTCCCGGCGGGCGACGGGCGCGCCGCGCTCCCCGATCCGCGGCCCGGCGGCGCGCCGCTCCTGAGCCGCACGTGGGCGCCGGGCCACGACCCCGCGGACCCGACGGTGCTGGTGAACAAGACCCACCCCGTGACCCCGGCGGACTGGTCGCCCGACGACCTCGTGCGCCCCGACGTGGCCTCCCTCGGCGAGCACGACCTGCTGCAGGCCGACGCCGCGCGGGCCCTGGAACGCCTCGCCGCCGACGCGGAGGCCGCCACGGGCCACGAGCTCGTCCTCGCCTCCGGCTACCGGTCCGCGGACTACCAGCGGCGGCTGTACGCCCGGTACGTCGACGCGCACGGACGCCGCGCCGCCGACGCCTTCTCCGCGCGCCCGGGGTACTCCGAGCACCAGACGGGCCTCGCCGCCGACGTCGCCGAGGCCGGCACCCCGTACACCGAGTTCGGGCGCACCCGGACCGGGCGCTGGGTGGCCACGCAGGCGTGGCGCCACGGGTTCGTCGTCCGCTACCCGGAGGGCCGGCAGGCCGTGACCGGCTACGCCCCGGAGCCCTGGCACCTGCGCTACGTCGGCACAGGCCTGACCGTCCCGATGCGCCTCGCCGGCACCACCACCCTGGAGGAGGCCTTCGGCGTCGACCCGGCGCCCGACTACGCCTCGGCGAGGTAGCCCCCTCCCGCCGACGTAGCACGGACTGTGCCGGGGTAGTACGGACCGTGCCGAGGTAGTACCGGGCCTGGGGCACGGGACTGCCTCGGCACGGTCCGTGCTACACCGGCGCGACGAGGGCGCGGCCGAGGCGCTCGACGGCCTCGGTGAGCACCGCCGTCGACGTCGCGAGGTTGAGCCGCAGCCACCCGGCGCCGCCGGCGCCGAAGCGCACGCCGTCCTCGAGGGCGAGGCGGCCACGTTCCAGGACGAACGCGGCGGCGTCGGCGGCGGGGACCCCGCCGGGCAGGGTGGCGCGCAGGTCGAGCCAGGCGAGGTAGGTGGCGTCGGCGGGCTGGAGCCGCACGGCGGGCGCGTGCTCCGCGAGCAGGCGCGCGAGCAGCCCGCGGTTCGCGTGCACGCCCGTGAGGAGGGCGTCCAGCCACGGCCCGCCGTCGCGGTAGGCCGCCGCGTGCGCCAGCACCGCGAGGTGGTTGACGGCGTGGCCCGCCTCCTCGGGGATCCGGCGCAGGTCGTCTGCGGCGTCCGGCCCGCCGAGCGCGACCGCCGCCCGCAGCCCGGCGAGGTGGAAGGCCTTCGACGCCGACTGCACGACGATCGCGCGCTCGGACCCCGCCACGGACAGCAGCGGCACGAACGCGGGCGCGCCGGCGGCCACGCGCTCGAACGTGAAGGGGGCGTGGATCTCGTCGGCCACCACCCGTACCCCGTACCGGTCGGCGAGCGCCAGCACCGCCTCGAGCTCCGCGCGGGTGTGCACGGTGCCGGTGGGGTTGTGCGGGTTGCAGAGCAGCAGCACGGCGCGCCGGCCGGAGCCGGGCCCTGTGCCGTGGGCGGCGGCGCCCGTGACGCGCGCGAAAGCGGCCTCGAGCGTGCCCAGGTCGAGCCGCAGGTCGGCGCCCAGCGGCGCCTCCACGACCTGCCGCCCCTCGTTGCCGGGGAAGCCGTAGAACGGCGGGTACACGGGCGGCGTGACGACGACGGCGTCGCCGGGGGCGGTGAGGACGCGCAGCACCTCGACGATCGCGACCATGACGTCCGGCATCGTGCGGCTGGACGCGACGTCGGGGGCCCAGCCCCACCGCTCTCGCGCGAACGGCCCGAGCGCCTCGGCGTACGCGGTTCCGACGTCGTACCCCGTGTCGCCGAGGGCGAGCGCGGCACGGACGGCGTCGACGACGGGCGGGGCGACGGGCGTGTCCATCTCGGCGACGAACAGCGGCAGCACGTCCGGCGGGTAGGCGCGCCACTTCACGGACGTACGACGGCGCAGGTCGTCGAGGGTGAGCTGCTCCAGAGGGTTGTCGGTCACGGCTCCGGTCTACCAGAGGCGGCCGCGGACTACCTCGGCGCGAGGGGTACTACCTCGGCACGGGTCAGGCGGACGGGACCGTCCTCACCACCGGGGCCCACTGCTCCTCGACGAGGGCCGGGCGGTCCTCGTCGGTGTGGCCGGCCCAGCGCCGGGCGTCCTCGATCGTGGCGGCGAGGAGGCCGCGCAGCCGGGCGTCCGTGTCGGGCACGAACGCCTCGCTGATGCCCTGCACCGCGGTGGACACCACGGACGGCGCGGCGTCGCGGACGAACCGCTTGGGCCGCACCCGGGTGCCCTCGCAGAACCGGTAGGCCCACTCGGCCGTCTTCGGCGACGCGGCGAGCGCGTCGGCGCTGGCGGGGTCGAGGGTCCCCTCGGGTCGACCGTCCAGGGCGTCGAGCATGCGCTCCGCGCCGATGATGGCGACGGCCAGCGTCTGCTGCCGGTCGGCGGGCGCGACCGGCAGCGCCGTCTGCGCGGCACGCAGCGCGATCCGCACGTCCCAGCGCGGGTCGCCGCTGGTCAGCCCGATGACGGACGGGATGAGCGGCGCGAGCTTCGGCCGGTTCCCGTCGGAGGTCAGGTCGTTCACGGCACGGGCCAGCATCGCGAGGAGCGGGTGCGTGCACTGCGGATGGTCGCTCCACCGTTCACCGGCCAGGAACGACGCCAGCTCCATGAAGCACGCGCCCTTCTTGGGGTTGCGGTGCTTGCCACGCCCGAGCATCGGCAGCGCGTCGAAGGCGCCTGCAACAGATCCAGCCACGAGTCCACCCCCGTATAGGTCCGGTCTCCCCAGTGTGCGACCGCTGTGACCCAGGTCGCAACGGCTGGCGCGGGCGAAGGCGTGCCCGGCCCCTGCCCCGGGGCCCCGCGGCCCCGCCCTGGGGGTACCTCAGACGGGCGAAGGCCCTGGTCGCCGCGCCGTCTGAGGTACCCCCGACGCCGAAGACGGGGCGGTTGCCCGATCCCCCGCCGGGGGCCTCAGGACGACCGTGGTCACCACGAGATCGGAGAGCCGGCGGTGGCCGGCACGAAGGCCGGGGACACCGGCCGGTGAGGGGACGAGGACATGAACCAGATGACGTCGCGGGACCTGGCCGTCCTGGCCGAGCTGGACTACCGGCGCGAGCGGATGGCCGAGACCTACCAGCGCGGGACGCCGGCGTGGATGCGCACGGTGGGCCGCGCGGTCCGGGACCTGGCCCGCCGGGCACGGTCGCGGGCCGCGGACCGCGAGGCCGTGCAGCGGCTCGGCTCGACGCTCGACGCCGTCGCGGCCCGGACCGACGCCCGCGCGTGGGACCTCCAGGTGACCCGCCGGGCCGACCAGATCGCCCACGGGCTGGACGCACTGCGCCCGCAGGACGGCGCCGGACGCCGGGCCGCCTGACCGTGGGCGGCACGGGGGCCCGCACCGCGGTCGAGGCGGCCACGGGGCGGGTCGGCGAGCCCGGAAAACCTGGGGCGGGTGTGGGTGCTCGGTGGGACGATCACCTCGTGCGACGTTCCAGCGAGGTGCCCCTGATCGCCCGCCAGGAGGAGGTCACCGCCTTTCGCGGTGCGCTGGAGCGCGCCGCGGAGGGCGAGCCGGGCGTCCTGCTGCTCGGCGGCGACGCCGGGGTGGGTAAGACCCGCCTGGTCACCCACCTCGCCGACGTCGCGCGCGACGCCGGCGCGCGCGTCGTCGTCGCGCACTGCGTGGACCTGGGCGACGTCGGCATCCCGTACCTGCCGTTCACGGAGGCGCTGACCGAGCTGCGCGGCGTCCCCGCGGTGGCCGAGGTCGTCGCCGCGCGCCCCGCCCTCGCGCGCCTGCTCGACCCGGCGGGCGGTGCGGACGGCGACGCCGACCACGCGGAGCGCCTGCAGCTGCTCGACGGCGTGGCCGGCAGCCTCGCCGCCGCCGGCCGGGCGGGCTCCCCGCTCGTGCTGGTCGTCGAGGACGTGCACTGGGCGGACGAGTCGACGCGCGACGTGCTGCGGTTCGTCGTCGCGCGGATGCGGTCGGAGCACCTCCTGGTCGTCGCGACGTACCGCAGCGACGACCTGCACCGCCGCCACCCCCTGCGCCCCGTCCTCGCGGAGCTGTACCGCCAGCGCCCGGTGGAGCACGTCGAGCTGTCCCCCTTCACCTCCGACGAGCTGCGCGAGTTCACCACCGCCACCCGCGGCGAGCCCCTCGGCGAGGCCGAGTTCGACGCCGTGCGCAGCCGGTCGGACGGCAACGCCTTCTTCGCCGAGGAGCTGCTCGACGCGGGCCAGTCGTCGACCGGCCTGCCGTGGTCCCTGGCCGACGTCCTGCACGCGCGCCTGCAGCGCCTCGACCCGGCCGTGCAGCAGCTCGTGCGGCTCGCCGCCGTCGCCGGGCGCCAGGTGGACGAGGCGCTGCTGCGCGCCGCCGCGGCGCACCTGCGCGGGCTCGACGCGCCGGGCGCGACCGACGCCGCCCTGCGCGAGGCCGTGGCCCAGCAGGTCCTGCGCGTCGAGGGCCAGCATGTCGCGTTCCGGCACGCCCTGGTCGCCGAGGCGCTCGTGCTCGACCTGCTCCCGGGCGAGCGCACCACCATGCACCGCGCGTATCTCGACGCGCTGACGGCGGACCCGCGCCTCGGGAAGGCGGCCAAGCGCGCCCACCACGCGTTGGAGGGGCACGACCTGCCCGCCGCGCTCGTCGCGTCCCGCGACGCCGCCCGCAGCGCCGCGACGATGCTCGCCCCCGCGGAGGAGGCACGGCACCTGGAGCAGGTGCTGTCCCTGTGGGAGTCCGTGCCGGACGCCGCGGAGCTGCTCGGCACCGACCGGGTCGCGGTCGCCCTCGACACCGCGGCCGCGGCCAGCTCCGCGGGCCAGGCGTCGCGCGCGGAGCAGCTCGCGCGGCGCGCCCTCGAGGGCCTCGACGGCGACCCCGAGCGGCAGGCCCGCCTGCGGCACGTGCTGGTGCGCTACGTGCTGGACCTGGAGGACCTGGTCGACGCCCTGGACCAGTCCAGCTCGGCGCTCGACGTGCTGCTGCCCGGCGCCACCGACGCCGGCAGCCCGGCCGCCCTCGCCGACGTCGAGGTGTCCGACGACGCCGCGACGCCCGAGCTGGCGTGGACGCTCGCCGTGCACGCCCGGGTGCTGCTCAACAACGACCGCGACGACGAGGCCGGCGGGTTCGCCCGGCAGGCGGTCGACGTCGCCCGCCGGGCCGACGCGCCCGACGCCGAGGCCGACGCCCTCACGACCCTCGCGATGCTGGAGGTCGGCACGCCGGACACCGCGGCCGACCTGCTCGAGCGTGCCCGGGAGCGCGCCGTCGCCGCGGGCGACCTGCGCACCGAGATGCGCTGCTGGTACAACCTGGCCGCCACCCACTTCTACGCGGGCCACCTCGACCTGTCCGCGCAGGTGCTCGACGCCGGCATGGCGCGCGCCCGGTCGACCGGCGTCACGTGGGGCGCGTACGGCCTGGAGATGGTGGACCTCGCGCAGATCCGCGCCTACCTCACGGGCGACCTGTCCCCGTGGCCGGTGCCCGAGGGCGCCCCCGCGAGCGTCGTGCCGTACCTCGCCGCGGGCGGGCTGTACGCGCAGGTCGCGCGCGAGGGCGGGGACGCGATCGGCGCGGCGCAGGACATGCGCGTGCACTGGGGGAGCGACGGGCAGATCGCCCTCATCGCCGGGGGCACCCACGCCGACGCGCTCACGTGGGCCGGCCGCTACGACGAGGCGGTCACGACGGCCGAGGAGGTCGCCACGCACCTGGGCGCCACCTGGTCCGAGTTCTTCCTCGGCCGCATCTGGCTGTCCGCGCTGGCGCTGGCCGCGCTCGCGGAGCACGCGGAGAGCGGCCCCCACGCGGTCGGCCCCGCCCAGGAGCTGCTCGACCGCGGCGACGCCCTCCTCGCCGTCGCGCAGGAGACCGCGCGGCGCGGGCGCCCCCGCGGCGGGCGGCTCGGCCCCGAGGGCCGGGCGTGGCTGAGCCGCGCGGCGGCGGAGCACTCCCGGCTGCGGGCCGCGCTCACCGACACCGCGGTCGACCCCGGGCTGTGGGAGGCGACCGTCAAGGAGTTCGACTTCGGCTACCGCTACGAGGTGGCCCGGTCCCGGTTCCGCTGGGCGCAGGCGCTGCGGGCGTCCGGCGACGTGCCGGCGGCCGAGGTGGAGGCGGCCGAGGCGCTCGGCGAGGCCGTCGACATGGGCGCCGCGCCCCTCGCCGACGCGATCCACGCGTGGGGCCGTCGCGCCCGCGTGCCGCTGCCCGGCGGCCGCCGCACGACGTCCGTCCTCACGGAGCGCGAGGAGGAGGTGCTGGTGCTCGTCGCGCAGGGGCTCAGCAACCGTCAGATCGGCGAGCGGCTGTACATCTCCACGAAGACGGTCAGCGTGCACGTGTCGAACCTGCTCGCGAAGCTGGGCGTGTCGGGGCGGGCCGAGGCGGTCGCCGTCGCGCACCGGCGCGGGCTGATCGGCGTCTGACCGATCGAGGTCCATACTGGGCCCGTGCCGGAAGCCCAGGCTGTCGGCTCCCTGTCCGGCCCGTCGCCCGGCCCCGTGCCCGGTCCCGCGTCCGACCGCGTGCCCGGCCCGCCGCCCGGCCCGGCCAACGGTGAGCCCGTCGCAGACGAGGTGTTCGACCGCATCGCGCGGCTCGTGCACCGCCAGCTCGGCGTGCCCGCGGCCGCCGTCGTCATGCTCACCGACGAGGGCGACGTCAAGACGCTGCCGGGCGCCGTCGGCTTCCCGGAGGACGCGCAGCGCAGCCGCCGCCTCGAGCTCCCCCGGCCCCTGACGGCGATCGTCGCGCGCACCCGCACGCCGCTCGTCGTGGGCGACGCCGACGACGACCCGCGGGTGGGCGGCCGGCACAGGATCGGCGGCCTCGTGCTCGCCGCGTACGCCGGGTACCCGATCGAGGACGCCCGCGGCCACGTGGTCGGCGCGCTGTGGGCGGTGTCGTCCGTGCCGCGCACCTGGACCGAGACGGACCTCGCCACCCTCGCCGACCTGTCGGCCGCGGCGTCGGGCGAGCTGCGGCTGCGCGCCGAGCGGGAGCGGGCGCGGCTTGCCGAGCAGGTCGCGTTCCGCGCGCACCGCCGGTCGCGGTTCCTGCTCGGGCTGTCGGAGCGGTTCGCGCGCGTCACCACGCTGGACGAGGTCGAGGACGCCATCGCGCACGTCATCGGCACCGGGACGGGCGCCCGCTGGGTGTCGCTGGCCCTGGTCGACGCCGACCGGCGGCACCTGTCGTTCTTCACCGTGGGGCACCACCACCCGGGCGAGCCGGCGCTGCGCAGCACACGGCTCGACGCGCCCCGGCCCGACACGCACGTCGTCCGCAGCCGGGCCGCCCTGCGGTTCCGCGACCACGCGGAGATGGTCGCGACCTACCCGGAGATGGGCCCCGTGGGGTCCGTGTCGGAGGGCGCGCGGTCGTTCCTGCCGGTGATGTCGAACGGCATGGTCGTGGGCGTCATCGCCTGCGTGTGGGACCAGGCCCGCGAGCACGACGCCGAGACCGCGGCGCTCGAGTCGACGATCAGCCGGTACGTGGCGCTCGCGCTGGAGCGGGTGGCGCTGCTGGAGGCTCGGCGGCGGGTCGCGACCACGCTGCAGGAGTCGATGCTCACCGCGCCGCCCACGGTGGCGCACCTCGACATCGCGACCACCTACGCCCCCGCCGCGCGCACCGACCAGGTGGGCGGCGACTGGTACGACGCGGTGGTGCGCGACGACGGCACGGCGATCGTCATGATCGGCGACGTCGCGGGCCACGACGTGCACGCCGCCGCGCAGATGGGCCAGCTGCGCTCGATGCTCCGCGCGCTCGCGTGGAGCCACGACGAGTCGCCCGCCGGGCTGCTGACCCGCCTCGACAAGGCGAACGCGCGCCTCGGCCCGCGGGCGATGGCGACCGCCGTCGTCGCGCGCCTGGACCGTGACCCGGCGCCGTGCCCGACGGAGGCGCTCGAGGGCGTCCCGCCGGCCGAGCGGCCCGAGCGCGCGTACACGCTCACGTGGTCGGTGGCCGGGCACCCGCCGCCGATGGTGCTGCGGCGCGACGGGCGGGTCGAGCGCCTGTCCGAGACCCCCGACCTGCTGCTGGGCGTGGTGCCCACCACGCCGCGCGTGGACCGCTCCGTCCGCCTCCTGCCGGGCGACACCCTCGTGCTGTACACGGACGGGCTGGTGGAGCGCCGCGGCGTCCCGAGCGACGAGCGGCTGTCCGACCTGGAGACGGTGCTGCGCTCCGCGCACGGCGAGGCCACGTCCGCGGTCCCGCGCGCCCTGGTGCGCGGCCTCGTGGGCGACGCGCAGCGCGACGACGTCGCCGTGCTGGCGCTGCGGGTGCGCGTCCCCGCCCCGTCCGGGCCGCCGTCGTCGGCCGGGCCCGCCAAGGCGGAGCGGCGCGTCGCCGACGACGACCTCAGCGACCTCGGCCCGGCGCGCCGGTGGGTGGACGACGTGCTCGAGTCGTGCGAGGTGTCCGACGAGCAGCGGCGCACCGCGATGCTCCTCACCAGCGAGGTGCTGACCAACGCGCTGGAGCACGGCGAGGGACCGATCACGGCGACGGTCGAGGTGGACGGCCGCCGGCTGCGCGTCGGGGTCCGCGACGGCAGCATCGCCGAGCCGGAGCTGCAGTCCCCCCGGCCGCAGGACCTGTCGGGCCGCGGCGTGCTCTTCCTCGACCGCCTCGCGTCCCGGTGGGGCGTCCAGCTGCACGACGGCTCCGACGCCGTCGGGCGGCACTCCGGCGTCGTCGAGGGCAAGACCGTGTGGTTCGAGATCGACCGCGCGGCCCGGCCGCTCACCGGCACCGTCAAGCGGGTACGCCCGCCGACGCCCGCCACCGGCGCCGTGCCCCTGGTCGAGCGCGTGCTGCGCGACGACCGTCGCTGACCCCCCGCCGTCGCCCCGGGCGACACCCCTCCCGGGTGTCGGCGGTACGACGTACGGTGTGAGACGTGACACACGCCGCCCAGCGCGCCGCCGCGCCGTCCCGACCCGGGGCGACGGCGACCGACGCCTCCCCCACGTCCGACGGCGAGGGCGAGGACGTCGGCGCCCTGCTCGAGCCGTACCGCCGCGAGCTCACCGGCTACTGCTACCGCATGCTCGGCGGCGCGTTCGAGGCCGACGACGCGGTCCAGGAGACGCTGCTGCGCGCGTGGCGCTCGTACGACCGGTTCGAGGGGCGGTCGTCGCTGCGGTCGTGGCTGTACCGCATCGCGACCAACGTGTGCTTCGACCACCTCGGGTCGTCCAAGCGGCGCGAGCGCCCCATGGGGCTGGGCGGGCCGCAGCCGGCGGAGGAGCAGTACTTCGGCGACGTCCTCGCGGAGGACCGGTGGCTCGAGCCCGTGCCCGACGACGCCGTCCTGCCGCGCGAGGGCGACCCGGCCGACGTCGCGGTGGGCCGCGAGTCCATCCGGCTCGCGTTCGTGGCCGCGCTGCAGCACCTGCCCGCGCGGCAGCGCGCCGTGCTGGTGCTGCGCGAGGTGCTGCGCTGGTCGGCCGCCGAGGTCGCCGCCCTCCTCGACACCACCGTCGCCTCCGTGAACAGCGCGCTCCAGCGCGCCCGCGCCACCCTCGGCAGCAAGGGCCTGCGTCGGGCGGGCGACGACGGCGCCGACGCCCCCGAGCCGGAGTGGGACGAGATCGACCAGACGCTGCTCGAGCGGTACCTGGACGCGTTCGAGCGCTACGACATGGACGCCCTGGTGGCGCTGCTGCACGAGGACGCCGTGCTCAACATGCCGCCCTACACGATGTGGGTGCACGGGCGCTCCGAGGTGATCCGATGGATGACGGGTCCCGGCTCCGGCTGCGAGGGGTCGCGCTGCGTGCCCGTGCAGGCGAACGGTTCGATGGCGTACGGCCAGTACCGGCGCGACCCCACCGGCGGCTGGTCGCCGTGGGGGCTCGCCGTGCTGGAGGACGACGGCAGCGGCCGGATCACCGGCATCACCACGTTCCTCGACACGGCCACCTGGTTCCCCCGGTTCGGCCTGCCCGACCGGCTGCCCGCCCTCTGACCTGCGGCCCAGCGCGCCCCCCACGCCGCGCTGGGCTACGTTTCCGGCATGACCACGGACGCCCAGCACCCTGAGGGCGAGTCCGACGAGGTCGACGACTCCGTCCGTCCCGTCCAGCACGACAGCAAGAACCCGCCGCGGTGGCTGCCGCGTGCGCTGGTGATGGTCGTGGTGGCCGTGTTCGTCGCCACCTTCCTCTCGTACGCGTTCGGCCAGCTCGGCGGGCTGGCCGTCAACGTGCTCATCTCCTTCTTCGTCGCACTCGCGCTCGAGCCGATCGTCGTGTGGCTCGTGCGGCACGGGTGGCGGCGCGGGGCGGCCGCGGGCGTCTCGCTGGGCGGGGCGATCGTCGTCGTGCTCGCCGTGTTCGCGCTGTTCGGCAACCTGTTCGTGCAGCAGCTGATCCAGCTCGTCTCGTCGCTGCCCGACCTCTACACGAGCATCCAGCAGGGCATCGAGTCGCGCTGGGACGTCACCGTCCCCGACTCCGACGACCTCGTCGCGCAGGCCCTGGACCAGTGGGGGCAGGACGTCGCGACGGGTGCGATCAGCGTCGGCGTCTCCATCGTGGGCGTCCTGTTCGCGATCACCACGATCCTGCTCATCACGTACTACCTCATGGCCGCGGGCCCCAAGTTCCGCGCCGCCATCTGCGCCTGGCTGCGACCCGACCGGCAGCAGGAGGTGCTGACGCTGTGGGAGATCACGCAGGTGAAGGTCTCCGACTTCATCAGCTCCCGCGTCGTGCTCGCCGCCCTGTCGAGCGTGTTCACGTTCGTCTTCCTCGTGATCGTGCAGACGCCGTACGCGCTGCCGCTCGCCGTGTTCACGGGCGTCGTGTCGCAGTTCGTGCCCACCATCGGCACGTACATCGGCGGCGCCCTGCCGGTGGCGGTCGCGCTCGCCGCGCAGGGGCTGCCGCAGGCGATCGCCGTGCTGATCTTCATCGTCGCGTACCAGCAGGTGGAGAACCTCATCTTCTCCCCGAAGGTCAGCGCCCGGGCGCTGGAGATGAACCCGGCCGTGTCGTTCGTCGGCGTCCTCGGGTTCGGCGCCGTCTTCGGCGCGCTCGGCGCGTTCCTCGCCCTGCCGATCCTCGCGACCGTGCAGGCCCTCGGGAACACCTACCTGCAGCGGCACGAGCTCGTCGACTCGACGCTGCTGCACGACCCCGACCAGCCGTCCGGCCGCGGCGAGGGCGTGTGGTCGTCACGACGACGCCGCAACCTCGAGGCCGGCGAGCGCGCCGCCCGCGAGGCGGAGGCCCGGCGGCGCGACGGCGCGGAGGAGTGAGCATGGACCTCGTCGGCGGGATCGCGCTGGTCGTCGCGGTGGGCGTGGCCGGACAGGTCGCTGCCAAGCGGCTCCGGGTGCCGTCCATCCTGCTGCTGCTCGTGCTGGGCCTCCTCGTGGGCCCCGTGCTCGGGTGGCTCGACCCGGACGAGGTCTTCGGCGACGCCCTCTTCCCGCTGGTCTCGATGGCCGTGGGCCTGCTGCTCTTCGAGGAGTCGCTCAAGCTCGACTTCGGCCGCCTCCGCGGCGGCGCGCGCCGCCCGGTCCTCGGGCTGGTGACCACCGGCGCGCTGCTCACCGGCCTGGGCGCCACGGTGATCACGCACCTGTTCCTCGACCTGTCCTGGGGGCGGGCCGCCGTCATCGGCGCGATCCTCATCGTGTCCGGGCCCACCGTCGTCGGGCCACTGCTCGCGATCATCCGCCCCAAGCAGCCCGCGGAGTCGGTGCTCGCGTTCGAGGGCATCTTCATCGACCCCATCGGGGCGACCGTCGCGCTCGCCGTCGCGAACGTCGTCCTGCACGCCGAGAGCACGAGCCTGCTGCTGACGTCCGCGTGGGGCCTCCTCGTCGGCATCGTCGCGGCAGCGCTGCTCGTGCTGATCATCCGCTTCGGCGGGGTCCCGAAGGAGACGGAGGTCGTGCTCGCGGTCGCGTTCGCCCTCGGCGCCTACGCGCTCGCCGAGGCCGGGCAGGACGAGGCGGGGCTGTTCGCCACCACCGCCCTCGGCGCCGCCCTGGCGAACCAGCGGGTGGCGCGCACCGAGCCGCTGCACGAGTTCGGCACGCACGTCGGGCTGCTGCTCATCGGTTCCTTGTTCGTGGTGCTGTCGGCGCGGATCGACCTGGACGCGCTGGCCCGGTACGCGCTGCCGACCATCGGGATCGTCGCACTGCTGGTGCTGGTGCTGCGGCCGCTCGTGGCGTCGGTCTCCACGCTGGGCACCGGCCTGCCCTGGTCGCAGCGCGCGATGATCGCCTGGATGGCGCCGCGCGGCATCGTCGCCGCGTCCACCGCCTCGGTGTTCGCGCTGCGGTTCGAGGACGCCGGCGAGCCGTTCCCCCAGCTGGTGCCGGTGATCTTCGGCGTCGTGCTGCTCACCGCGATCGTGTACGGGTTCACCGGCACGCCCATGGCGAAGCTGCTCGGGGTGCGCTCCGACGACCAGGAGCGGCTGGACGACGACGGCCTCCCGGTGCTCGACCGGACCTCCTGACCGGCCCGCTGCCTACGATGGCGGCATGACCGGTCCGGTGCTGGTGGGCGTGCCCCACGACCGCCAACCCAGCGTGCCCCGGCGCGCCGCCGACCTGGCGGCCGCGCTCGGCACCGAGCTGGTGTGCGTGGCCGTGGACGAGGCGTCCGTGCGCGAGCCGTCCGGGGCCGTGGTGCCGGTCGACCCCGACGCAGGCTCCCCCGCCGACGACGGCGGCCTGTCCGACGCCGTCGCCGCCGCCTTGGCCGACAGCCCCGTGCGCTGGCGGCTCGAGCGCGCCGCCGGCGACCCGGCGGCGGAGCTCGCCCGGGTCGCAGCCGTCCACGACGCCGTCCTGATCGTGGTGGGCGCGCGCCGCCCCGGATTGCGGGGCTGGGCCACGCACCTGGTCGGTGGCACCGTCGCCGGGCACCTCGTCCACGACCAGCCGCGGCCGGTGGTCGTGCTGCCCGACCGGCACGCGGGCGACGCGTCGTGACGGCGGGCAGCCCGCCCGCACGCGTACGCCCGGCCCACCGGCGCCCCGGTCCGGTCGCGCTGGTCGCGGCCGGCGGTGCCGTCGGCACCGTCGCCCGGTTCGGGCTGGCGCAGGCGTGGCCCGCCGTCGACGGGTGGCCGGTCGCGACGCTCGCCGCCAACGTGCTCGGTGCGTTCGTTCTGGGCTGGCTGCTGGAGTCGCTCGCGGCCCGTGGACCGGAGACGCCCGTCGTGCAGCGGGTACGGCTGGCCGTCGGCACGGGCGTGCTGGGCGGGTTCACCACGTTCTCGTCCCTCGCCCTGGAGACCGAACGGCTGTTGGCTTCGGGATCCGTGGGGCAGGGACTCGCGTACGCCCTCGGCACGCTGGCGCTCGGGTATCTCGCCTGCCTCGCGGGCGTGCTGCTCGGCTCTCGCCGGAGGTCGCGATGAGGGGGCCGCGATGAGCGCCGCCGCGACGCTGCTGCTCGTCGCCGTGGCGGGCGGGCTGGGCGCCGCCGCCCGGTTCGTCGTCGACGGCGCGGTGCGGGCCCGGACGCCCGGCGCCGCGTTCCCGTGGGCCACCGTCGTGGTGAACGTGTCCGGATCGCTGCTCATCGGCCTCGTCACGGGCGTGCTGCTCGGCGCCGGCGACCCTGCCCACCTCGAGTCCTGGCGCCTCGGGGTCGCGACCGGGTTCTGCGGCGGCTACACCACCTTCTCCACGGCGATGGTCGAGACCGTCCGCCTCGCCCGCTCCGGCCGGCCCCGGCTGGCCCTGGCCAACGCCCTCGGCACCATGGCGCTCACGCTGGCGGCCGTCGTCGTCGGCATCGGCCTCGGCGTCCTCCTGGGCCGGCTGCTCTAGGACGTCGTGGGAGCTCGGGGTCGGGGGGCTGTGGCACGCTGACCCGGTGAGCCTCATGCTGCTGGACTCCGCGAGCCTGTACTTCCGCGCCTTCTTCGGCCTGCCCGACTCGCTGCGCTCCCCCGACGGCAAGCCCGTCAACGCGGTGCGCGGCCTGCTGGACATGATCGCGTTCCTCGTCACGGAGCACGGGCCGGACCGGCTCGTGGCGTGCTGGGACGAGGACTGGCGTCCGGCGTTCCGCGTCGAGGCGATCGGGTCGTACAAGGAGCACCGGGTCGCGGCGGTCACGCCCGCCGGGGAGCCCGACGTCGAGGAGGTGCCCGACGCGCTCACGCCGCAGGTCCCCGTGATCGTCGACGTGCTGGCCGCGCTCGGCATCGCCCGCGTCGGGGCACCGGGCTTCGAGGCCGACGACGTCATCGGCACGCTCGTCACCCGCGAGGTGGCGCGCAGCGCGGCGACCGCACTGCCCGTGGCCGGCGCCGTCGGGATGGTGATGCCGGCCAGCGTCGACATCGTCACCGGCGACCGCGACCTGTTCCAGCTCGTCGACGACGCGGCCGGCGTGCGCGTGCTGTACCCGGCGCGCGGCGTGCGCGACCCCGACGTCGTCGACCAGGCGAGGCTCGCGGAGAAGTACGGCGTGCCCAGCGGGCAGGCGTACGCCGACATGGCGACGCTGCGCGGCGACCCGTCCGACGGCCTGCCCGGCGTGCCCGGCATCGGCGAGAAAACGGCGGCCAAGCTGCTCGCCGCGTTCGGCGACCTGGCCGGGCTG
This sequence comes from Isoptericola sp. NPDC056618, assembly GCF_042792715.1. Lineage (NCBI taxonomy): Bacteria > Bacillati > Actinomycetota > Actinomycetes > Micrococcales > Promicromonosporaceae > Isoptericola > Isoptericola sp. NPDC056618. Next base: position 26,641 of record NZ_JBHTVZ010000001.1, read on the forward strand.
CGCGCCGCGGCGGAGCACGGTGCGAAGGGGATCACCCCGACCCAGCGGCAGAAGCTGCTCGACGCCGCCCCCTACCTCGACGTCGCGCCCACGGTGGTGCAGGTCGCGCACGACGCCCCCGTCGGGGAGGTCGACGCGACGCTGCCCCGTGCGGCGAAGGACCCCGAGACGCTCGACACCCTCGCCGAGCGGTGGGGCATCCGCAGCAGCGTGGACCGCGTGCTCGCGGCCCTCGCCGCCCGCCCCTGAGCCGCACCCCGGCCCGGGCGGGTCAGGGCTGGAAGACGCAGAACTCGTTGCCCTCCGGGTCGCCCATGACGGTCCAGCCGATCTCGTCGTCCTGCGCGCGCACCACCCGCGCGCCGCGGGCGACGAGGTCGTCCACGGTGACGCCGTCGTTCAGGGTCACGTCCCAGTGCCAGCGGTTCTTGACCGTCTTCGGCTCCGGCACGGGGACGAAGTCGAACGACTCGAACGGGACGCCCGCGCCCTCGTCCAGGTAGGCGTAGTCCATGGCGTCGTCCTGGGTGAGCGTGCCACCCAGGAGCCCGTGCCAGAACGCCGCGACCGTCCGGTAGTCCGCGCAGTCCACGACGATGTCCTTGAGCCGGTAGGCCGGCACCTCGTCGGCGGTGAAGACGCAGAGCTCGCCGCCCTCGGGGTCCGCCAGCGTCGTGTAGTGGAACCGACCGGGCTCGCTGAGGCGCGGCAGGTCGGGGAACTCGTCGAGCGACCGGGCGCGCACGTCGGGGTGCACGCGGTGCTTCACCGTCTTCGCCTCCGGCACGGTGTTCACCCAGATCGTCCGCGCCGTCGCGGGGTCGGGGCCCGGGTCGCGCAGGACGACGTCGCCGCCGTCGAGCGGCTCGACCCGCAGCCCGAGGGTCCGCCCCCAGAACTGTCCGAGAGCAGCGGCGTCGACGGCGTCGACGCACAGGTCCTTGAACGTCACCAGGCTCATGAGCGGTCACCCTAGAACGTCGTGGGCGCTCGTTCGCGCCATTCCTCTGAGGAACGGCGCCGAACGAGCGCCCACGACGACGGACCGGGTCAGCCCGTGTTCTGCAGGCCCGCGGAGACTCCGTTCACGGTGAGCAGCAGCAGGTGCTGCCAGCGGTCCTTGTGGCCGCCGTCCACCCACTCGCCGTCGTCCACGGTGAGGCCCTCGCTGACGCCCTGGCTGCGGAGCGCGCGCAGGGCGCGGACCTGGAGCAGCGACAGCGCGTCGACGTACGGGGAGCGCAGCTGCACGGCGCGGCCGAGGACGCGGCGGTTGGCGAGCGGCCACTCGTTGCCCGTCACCCGCAGCACCCACTCGCGGGTGAGCCGCAGCTCGCCGAGCACGAGGTCCGCGAGGTCGTCGCGGTCGCCGAGGGCCAGGTACTGCGCGGCGATGTCCTCCTGCGTCTTGGCGAGGCCCATCTCCACGGTGTCGAGCAGCGTGGTGAACAGGGGCCACTCGCGGTACGCGGCCTGCAGCTCCTCGAGCCCGCCCGGCTGCTCGCCCGCCGAGCGCAGCGCGGTGCCGAGGCCGAACCAGCCCGCGAGGTTGATGCGCGCCTGCGACCAGGAGAACACCCAGGGGATGGCGCGCAGGTCGTCCAGCGAGTTGACCGACAGGCCGCGCTTGGCCGGGCGGGAGCCGATCGGCAGCAGGCCGACCTCCTCCAGCGGCGTCACCTGGGAGAACCACTGCGGGAAGCCCTCGGACTTCACGAGGCCGTGGAACGCAGCGCGCGACGTCTCGTCGAGCGCGGCGGCCAGCGGCGCGAACCGCTCCCGGGCGTCGGCGTTCCGCTTCTCCACCGTCGGGGCCGAGGCGAGCAGCGTCGCCGCGGCGACCTGCTCGATGTGCCGCGCGGCGATCGTCGGGTCGCCGTAGCGGGCGAGGATGACCTCGCCCTGCTCGGTGAGCTTGAACCGGCCGTCCACCGAGTGCGGCGGCTGGGCGAGCACCGCGCGGTTGGCAGGGCCGCCGCCGCGGCCGAGCGAGCCGCCGCGGCCGTGGAACTGGGTCAGCGTGATGTCGTGGCGCTGCGCCCACTCGGCGATCCGCGACTGCGCCTTGTGCAGGGCGAGGGTCGCGGCGACCGGGCCGACGTCCTTCGACGAGTCCGAGTAACCGAGCATGACCTCGACGCGCCGGCCGTTCTCCGCGAGGCGGCGCTGCACCTCGGGGAACTTCAGCATCGCCTCGAGGATGTCGACCGAGTTCTCCAGGTCGTCGAAGGTCTCGAACAGCGGCACGGCGTCGACGACGGGGGCGTCGTCGCTGCCCTCGAAGGCGAGCGCGGCGAGCCGGTAGACGGCGGCCAGGTGCTCGGGCGCCTGCGTGAACGACACGATGTAGCGGCGGGCGGCGCGGATGCCGAACCGCTTCTGCACGGCGCCGAGGGCGCGGTAGGTGTCGAGCACCTCGACCGTGCGCTCGGAGAGGTCGCCGTGGACGCCCTTCTCGTCGATCTCGGCGAGGGCGGCGGCGTGCACCTGCGAGTGCTGGCGCACCTCCAGCTCGGCGAGGTGGAACCCGAAGGTCTGCACCTGCCACACGAGCTTCTGCAGGTCGCCGTAGGCGGCACGCGGGGCGCCCGCCTCGACGAGGGAGCGCTGCACGACCTCGAGGTCGGCGACGAGCTCCTCCGGCTCCCGGTACCCGAGGTCCGCGTCGCGGCGGCGGGTCGCGGCGACCCGGCCGGCCACGGCGAGGACGGCGGCGCGGTGCGGCTCGTTCGGCGAGTCGGCGGCGGCGCGGGTCACGAGCTCGTCGGAGAGCTGCCTCATCCGCTGCCACAGCGCCTTGAGCTCGGCCGACGCCGGCGTGCCCTCCTCGTCGAGCGTGAGCTTGCGCCCCGTCTCGACGGCGGCCTTCTCGAGCGCGCCGAGCGCGTGCTCGGCGGCGAGGGTCGCGGCCTGGCGGGTGACCTCGGCGGTGACGTTCGGGTTGCCGTCGCGGTCGCCGCCGATCCAGGAGCCGAGGTGGACGAACGGGCGCGCGACGGGCGGCACGCTGCCGGCCTCGCCGTCGAGCAGCCAGTCGTCCAGGCGGCGGTACACCTCGGGGAAGGTGGAGAACATCGTGGCGTCGAAGACGCCCATCGCGGTCTTCACCTCGTCGAGCACGGACGGCTTGTGCGCGCGGATGGGCGACGTGCGCCACATGGTGTCGATCTCGGCGAGCAGGCGGCGCTCGTTCTCGGCGAGCGTGGTGCCGCCGGGGCGCATCGTGTCGCGGTCGGCGACCAGCGACGAGATGCGGCGGACGGCGCCCGAGACGGCGCGACGTCGGGCCTCGGTGGGGTGCGCGGTGAGGACCGGGCGGAACTCGATCTCGCCCAGGCGCCGCAGCGCCTCGTCGCGGCCGACCTCCTCCGCGAGCTGCGTGAACGCCTGCGGCAGCGAGTCCTCGATGACGACTCCCGACGCGGCGTCGGACTCGCGCGCCCGCAGCACGCGGACGCGGTGGTACTCCTCGGCGAGGTTCGCCAGGTGGAAGTAGCACGTGAAGGCCCGCGCGACCTGCTCGGCGCGCTCCGGCGTGAAGCCGGCCACGACCTCGGCCGCCTCCGCCAGCGTCGCGCCGCCGTCGTCCGCCCCGTAGGCGCGGATCGTCAGGCCGCGCAGACGCTCGACGTCGTCGAGCAGGCTCTGACCGCCCGCCTCCTTCAGCACGGTGCCGAGCAGCCCGCCCAGCAGGCGGATGTCGTCCCGCAGGGGGTCGGGCATCTCGTGGCGTGCCACCACGCGTTCGATCGAGCCGGTGGATCCCAGGTTCTCGCTCACGGGACTAGAGGGTAAGCCGTCTCGCCGTCCGGGCGTCGAGCCGTCCGGCAGGTGACCCCCGGACTGTGGCTCAGCCCACCCACGAGGGGTCGTCGAGGAGCTCCTGCAGCTCGGTGACCAGGCGCGCCGTGTGGAAGCCGTCGGCGGCGGCGTGGTGGACCTGCACGGCCATCGGCAGGAGCACCCGGCCGCCCCGCTCGACGTACCGGCCCAGGGTGACGATCGGCGCGAGGTGGTTCCAGGCGTCGCGGATGTTCAGCGTGAACCCGGTGAACGACGCCCACGGCAGGCTGGACACGTCGAACGCGTTCGGCGGCGGCGCGCCCTGGGGGAAGAAGTCCGTCGAGCCCCCGTGCTCGGCCAGCACCGCGGTCGCGGCGTCGTGGAACGCGCCGAAGTCGGCGTCGTAGGGCGCCCAGACGCACGAGAACGTCTCCCGTTCCACGTGGAACACGGTGAACGCCGGGTGCACGACCGGCCAGACGGCGGGCGCGCCGTCCTCGGTGAGGACCATGCGGAACTCGTCGTGCCGGTTCACGACCGTCGCGAGCGCCCACACCTGCGCCACGTACGTGCGGCGCGACGACGCGCGCAGCGCCGCCGCGAACGCCGTCGCGTCCAGCTCCACCGTCATCGCGTAGGTGCACGGCGACGCCCGGTAGTGCGCGAAGTGCTGCCGGCGCGGCCAGGTGACCAGGTCGATCGGGGCGGGAGTCTGCATGCTCCCCAGGGTCGCAGCGACCACCGGCCCCTCGGCAACGCATTTCTGGTCGCCCCGACCGACGGTGCCGCGTTCGGGACCGAGCGCGCGGTCGCGGTTAAGGTCGTCCCCGGCGGATGGTCCCCACGGGCCGCTCGCACGGCCGGACGACGGACGGAGCGAACGGCAGATGACGAGGGTGTACGCGGTCAGCGACGTGCACGGCTACCGCGACGTCCTGGTGCGTGCCCTGGCCGAGGAGGGGCTCACGGACGCCGACGGCCGATGGGCCGGCCGGGACGCCCGGCTCTGGTTCCTCGGGGACTACCTGGACCGCGGGCCGGACGGCGTCGGCGTCATCGACCTCGTCCGGCGGCTCGTCGACGAGTCCGGGGGCGCCGTGGCGGCGCTCCTGGGCAACCACGAGGTGCTGGCGCTCGGGATGCGGCGGTTCGGGGCGACGACGGTCCCGCCGCCCGGCGAGCCCGAACGGAGCTTCGCGCGGTCGTGGGCCCGCAACGGCGGCCTGGGCCGCGACCAGGCGCGGCTCACCGACGAGCACGTCGCGTGGCTGAGCGCCCTGCCGATGGCGGCGCACGACGCCGGTGCGCTCCTGGTGCACTCGGACACCCTCGCCTACCTCGGGTGGGGCCGGACGCTCGACGACCTGAACGCCGCCGGGCGGGACCGGCTGGCGAGCGACGACCTCGTCGTGTGGTGGGAGACGTGGCGGGACCTCACGTCGCGCGCGGCCTTCCGCGGGGAGGACGGCCCGCGGGCCGTACGAGAGCTGCTGGACCACCTCGGTGGTGACCGGGTCGTGCACGGGCACAGCATCGTCGCCGAGATGCTCGGCCGCGCGTACACGGACGTCACCGAGCCGCACTCCTACGCCGGCGGCCGCGCGCTCGCCGTCGACGGCGGCATCTACGAGGGCGGCCCCTGCCTCGTCGCACGGCTCGCCTGAGGGGCCCCGGTCACTCGCCCGGGAGCTCCACGACGACCTTGCCCTTCGCGCGACCGCGCTCCAGGTAGGCGAACGCGCGGGCGATGTCGGCGAACGCGAACGTCCGGTCGACCACGGGGCGCAGGTGCCCGTCGTCGACGAGGCCCGCCAGGACGGCGAGGTCCGCCCCGCTCGGGCGCATGAAGAGGTAGCGGTAGCGGACGCCCGCGCGCCGGGCCCGGCGACGGATGGCGGTGCTCGCCGCCCACAGGAGGGCCGCCTTGAGGGGGCCGGCGTCCAGGTCGACGCGCGCCGTCGTCGCGTCCGGGAGTCCGGCCACGGAGACGACGGTCCGGCCCGGCCTCAGGATCGTGAAGGCGTCGGTGAGGTCCTGCCCGCCGGTGAGGTCGAACGCCCCGTCCTGGTCGGACACGACGTCGGCGAAGCGCTCGGCGCGGTAGTCCACCACCCGCGCGGCGCCGAGCGAGCGCACGAGGGCCGTGCCGCGGGCGGACGCCGTCGTCGTGACCTCCGCGCCGAGCCAGACCGCGAGCTGGATCGCGAGGGTGCCGACGCCGCCCGCGCCGCCCGTGATCAGCACGCGGTCGCCGGGGGCGACCCGCAGCTCGTCGCGCAGGGCCTGCAGGGCCGTGAGCCCGGCCAGGGGCAGCGAGGCGGCCTCGACGAACCCGACCGCCGCGGGCATCGCCGCCACCAGGTCCTCCGCGACCGCCGCGTACTCGGCGAACGCGCCGAGGCGCCGCTTGTCGACCCGCGCGAAGACCCGGTCCCCCACGGCGAACCGGGTGACACCCGCGCCGACCGCCGCCACCTCGCCCGCGAGCTCGCTGCCCGCGACCAGCGGTAGCCGGAGCCTGGTGATCACCCGGAGGCCGCCGTCGCGCGTCTTGTGGTCGATCGGGTTCAGGCCCGCCGCCCGCACGCGGACCAGCACCTCGCCGGGCCCGGCGACCGGGCGCGGCACCTCCCGCAGCTCCATCACGCCCGGGTGGCCGTAGCGCCTCAGCACGTACCCCTGCATCCGTACGTTCCCTCCCTCGGTGGTCCGGCGCGCGCCGCGGGCCGCGCACCCATAGCGTGACACCGCGACCGGGCCGCGCCACCTGCGGCGGGGCCCGGCCGTCGTCACGCACCCCTGTCCCGCAGCTCCCCGCGGGACGTCGCCCGCACCCCCGAGGAGGTACGGCCATGGCCGTCCAGGTCAGCATCGACAACTTCGCCCGCGCGGAGACGGACACGATGATCGCGAGGATGCTGCCGATGGTGGGCGGCCTCGGCACCTTCCACCACGACCGCGCCCTCGCTCCGCTCGACGAGCAGCCGGTGATCCGGCAGAACCGGGACACGCTGTACTCGGTGGCGATCGTCGACCTGGGCGCGGGAGACGCGACGCTGACGGTGCCCGAGGTCGGCGACCGGTACCTGTCGGTGATGGTGATCAACCAGGACCACCACATCAACCGGGTGGTCCGCGAGGCCGGCTCGTCCGTCCTCTCCCGTGACGAGTTCGGCACGGACTACGTGGTCGTGGCGGCGCGGACGCTCTTCGACCCGACGAGCCCCGCCGACGTCGAGGAGGTGCACCGCCTCCAGGACGGGCTCGCCCTCGCCACCGCCGAGCAGCGCGAGTTCGTGCGCCCCGAGTACGACCCGGCCAGCCACCAGGAGGTGCGCGGGGCCCTGCTCACCCTCGGCCGCACGATGGGCGGCCTGGAGCACTGCTTCGGCCGGGCGGAGGACGTCGACCCGGTGCGGCACCTCGTCGGCACGGCCCTCGGGTGGGGCGGCCTGCCCGACGCCGAGGCGTCGTACCTGAACGTCGAGCCGCGGCTCCCGGTGGGCCGGTACACGATCACGTTCGACGACGTCCCCGCCGACGCGTTCTGGTCCCTCAGCGTCTACAACGCCGACGGCTACTTCGAGCCCGGCCCGAGCGGCCTGACCAACGTGAACTCCGTCTTCGCGACGCCGGACCCGGACGGCCGTGTCACGATCCACCTCGGCGACTGGCCCGACGACACGCCCCACCGCATCCCGCTGCCCGAGGGGTGGAACTTCACCGTCCGCCTGTACCGACCGCGGCTCGACGAGCTCGCCACCTGGACGGTCCCGCCCGTCGTGCCCGCCTGACTCCCGCCGAGGCCCGCGGTCCGGTTCGGCCGCTCAGCCGACCCGGACCCGGCCGTAGCCGACGGCGACGGCGACGCCGGCGAGCGCGAACCCCGCCCACGCCCACCCGCCGTGGGAGAGCGGCCCGGCGAGCAGCGCACCCACGACGGACGACCCGACGACGCCGCCCACGGCGAGCGCCAGGCCGTTGACGCCGAACCGGGTGCCGACGGACGCGGCGGGCGCTCCCGCCGCGACGACGGCGCTCATCGCGGGCTGGAAGACCATCTGCCCGAGGGTGAACACGACCATCCCGGCGACCAGGGCCGCGACTCCGGGCCCGCCGCCCAGGACGGCGATCCCGGCCCCCATGGTCGCGACCCCGAGCGCGAGGACCACCGGCAGCCGCAGCCGCGCCTGCAGCCACCGCGTGACGGGCACGGTCAGCACGAGCACGAGGACGGCGGCCGAGGCGTACACCGCGCCGACGCCGACGCTGCTGCCCAGCACGGCGTCCAGCCGCAGCGGCACGACGAGCTGCAGCTGCGTGAAGATCGCCCACGCCGCCGCGTTGAGAACGCACAGCGCGACGAGCGCGCGCCGCGCCTCGCGCCGCATCCCGCCGGACGACGGCGGGTGCCCCTCGGCGTCGGGCGCCAGCGGTTCCTCGGGTGCGGCCGCCGGCTCGGCCGCGCGCCCGAGGCCCCACCAGGTCAGGGGCGCGGCGGCGAGGAACAGGCCTGCCGCCACCCCGCACACCACGTCGAACCCGGTGGCCACGAGCAGGCCGCCGAGCAGCGGGCCGACGACGAACCCGGCGTTGCTCAGCGCCTCGCGCCGGGCGAAGACGTCGGGCCGGGCGCCGCCGAGGCGCGCGTACGCGGCGTAGGACGCGGGGTGGAAGAGGGCGCCGCCGAGGCCGACGGCGACGCCGGCCGCGCCGACCGCGAGCGGCGTCGTCGCGAGGGCGAGCGCGCCGAAGCCTGCGGCACGGACGAGCACGCCCGCGACGATGGTCCGCCGCACGCCCCACCGGTCGGCGAGGACCCCCGCCGGGAGCTGGAGCCCCTGCTGCGCGCCGGCACGGATCCCGGCGAGCAGCCCGACCAGCGCCAGGCCGAAGCCCAGCCCGTCGGCCAGGTGCACGGCGAGCAGCGGCACCAGCACGTAGAAGCCCGTCGCCATGACGAACGTGTTGCCGTACAGGGCGAGCATCGCGCCCCGCGGCGCGGTCCCGTCGGGGGCCGTCACCGCGGGCCGAGCACCCCCGCGAGCGCCGCGAGCTTGCGCGGCATGTCGTACGCCGCCCCGCCCTCGTGCCCGTTGTACGGGAAGACCTCGATCTGCGCGGGCCCGCCGTACCGGTGGTAGGCCGCGAACACGGTGGACGGCGGGCAGATCTTGTCCATGAGCGCCACGGAGAACCACCCGGGGCAGCGGGCGCGCGCCGCGAAGTTGGTGGCGTCGAAGTACGACAGCGTGCGCATCACGTCCTCGACCTCGAACCGGTGACCCTTGAGGTAGCGCGCGATCTCGGCGTACGGACCCTCGTCCGTGATCTGCGACGCGCGGCGGTAGTGGCTGAGGAACGGCACGTCGGCGATCGCCCCGGCGAGGTCGTCGCGCAGGCCGGCGACGGCGAGCGCGAGCCCGCCGCCCTGGCTGCCGCCGACCACCGCGACCCGGGTCGGGTCCACCTCGGGCAGCGCCTTGACGGCGTCGACGGCGCGCACGGCGTCGGTGATCAGACGCCGGTAGAAGTGCTTCGCCGGGTCCTCGATGCCGCGGGTGAGGAAGCCGGGAGACGACGACCCGTGGCCCTCGGGGGCGACGTCCGGGGTGTCGGCGGTGGTCTTGCCGCCGCCGCCCTGGCCGCGGTTGTCCATCACGAGGTGCGCGTACCCGGCCGCCGACCACGTGAGCCACTCCCACGGGACGCCGCGCCCGCCGTTGTACCCGATGTACTGGACGACGGCGGGCAGCGGCCCGCTGCGCTCGCGCGGCAGCATCAGCCACGCCTTGATCGGCTGCCCGGCCCAGCCGGAGAACGTCACGTCCCGCACCTCGACGGTCGCGAGCCCGGCGTCGAAGGGCGCCTGCTCCGGCTCGGTGGCGGCGGCCGCCGCGGCGTCGAGCGTCTGCTTCCAGAACGCGTCGAAGTCCGCAGGCTCCTCGGGCTCGGGCCGGTAGGCGCGCAGGTCGTCGAGGGGCTTGTCGAAGAAGGCCATGCGGGTGCTCCTGGGTCGTGGCGGGACGAAGGGTGCGGGCGGGGTCGGTCAGGGTGCGGCGGGTCCGACGTCGTCCCGGTCGAGGGGCCGCCGGGTGACGGGCGCGGACGACACCTCGTCGGCGCCGACGTCGGGCCGCACGTCGCGGGGCTGGCCGTCGACGTCGTCGGCGAGGAACGGGTACGTGCCGACGGCGGTGTTCATCGCCGGGCCGGGGCGCAGCCGCCACAGCCCGCCGGAGCGGACGAGCAGCGGGTCGACGACGCGCACCTCGCGCGGCGCGGCGTCGATGCCGAGCGTCGCGGCGCCCGTCGGCCACGAGACGTTGCCGGAGTAGGTGACGCCGGCGGGCTGCTTGAGCTCCTGGAACAGCGGGCCGGCCGAGCCGACGACGAGGTTGTCGGCTACGAGCGAGTCCACCGGCGGGAGGACGTAGTTCGCGCCGACCTCGACGTTCGAGGTGTTGTCGACGAACGTGTTGTGCACGACCGTCGCGCGGTGCACGCGCCAGTGGGCCGACGTCGAGCCGGAGCCGTCCACGTCGCCGCCGTCGATCTGCAGCGCCGCGGTGTACCCGGAGCCGCGCAGGCCCTCGAAGTAGTTGTCGAACACGAGCTGGTCGTCGCCGTAGAGCCGCACGCCGCCCGTGCCGGGCTTGCCCTCGCCGAGGAAGACGTTCCCCTGGATGACGTTGCGGTCCCCGCGGCGGGCGACGAACGCGCCCGCCGACCGGCGCACGGTGTTGAAGCGCACCGTGTTGTCGTCGCTCTTGATCGAGACGATCTCCGGGTCGGAGTCGGTGTTCTCGAACACGTTGTGCTCGACCACGGCGAAGGAGCTGGAGTCCGACAGCGCGGAGACGCCGAGCCGGATCGCCTCGCCGCCGTTGACCGGCTGCGCGGGGCTGTCGCCGAACCAGTTGTGGTCGATCCGGTCGTGCTGGGAGATCTGCGTGGCCCCGCCGTAGACGGTGACGTAGTTGCCCATCAGCGTCTTGTCGTGGAAGGCGTTGTGGTCGATGCGGTGGTAGCCGCTGCCCTCCCCCGAGATCTGGAGCCAGTGGCGGGACGACGTCGGGTCGGCCGGCGGCTCGAACCGCAGCGCGACGTCGTTGCGCGTGAACCGCACGTGCGTGGACGCCGTGATCTTCAGCGTGGTGGCGTTCCGGAAGGTCAGCCCGCGCACGACGACGTGGCTCGACCGGGCGACCTCGAGCTGGCCGCCCGTGACGACCGCGCCGCCGAGGGTGGCGCCCTCCACGACGACCGGCGCGTCGGCGGTGCCCGCCTTGTCGGCGAGCTTGACCATCGTGTACTCGCCGTCGGCCAGCACGATGCGGTCGCCGGGCAGGGCGGCCTTGAACGCGGCGGCCAGCTCGGCGCTGGTGCTCACGCGGACGGTGCGCAGCGGCGCGGGGTCCGCGTCCTCCGCGGCGGCCGCGGAGCCCGACGCCGGGGGCGCCGCCGCGGTTGCCACGGCGGGCGCCGCGACGCCGCATGTCAGCCCGAGGGCGAGGACGAGAGGCAGCGCGAGGTGCTTCTTCATGGTTCCTCCAGGGTTCTCGCGACGGTCAGACGAACGAGGCGGTGACGGTGGCGCCGGCCAGGCCGGCGGTGGCGGCGACGATCCGCCAGCCGGCGCCGCGCCTGGTCACGGTGACGCCCGGGTCGGCGGACACGAACCGCAGCCCGTCGCGGTTCAGATCGACGACGACGGTGTCGCGGGCCTGCGTCGGGTCGCTCAGCGCGACGGTGGTGGGCCGGGTCCACTCGGTGCCGCCCGGGCCGCCCGTCTCGTGCACGACGACGGACGCCGGGCCGTCGGCGTGCAGCGACCCGCCCTCCCCGGGCTCGCCCGCGCCGACGGGGACGGACGCCGCCGCCCAGAAGTTGGCGGCGAGGGTGCCGCCGAGCGCGACGGCGTGGACGTCGTCGTCCTGCCCGAGGACCCGCAGCCCCGGCGCGGTGCCGCACGCCTCCGCGAACGCGCGGGTGCCCGCGGTGTCGGCCGCCGGGAGCATGACGTAGGCGTACGTGGCCCCGGCGGGCGCTGGCCCGTGGTCGAGCCACGCCGTGACGTAGGGGCGGGTCACCGGGGTGTCCGTGCCGTACTTGACGTTGATCTCGCGCCAGGTGTGCGTGCGGTCCTCGCGCAGGGCGTGCAGCCGCGCGCCGCCGGGGAACACGTAGCCCGCCGTGCCGGACAGGTGGCACCAGCGCACGTCGTCGAGCGCGGCCGACCAGCCGTCGCCGATCCCCTGCGCGACGCCGTCGACGACGAGCGCGGCGCCGTCGCGCACCTTGCGGTTCTCCACGACCGTCTCGACGCCGCCGGCAGCGGGCGCCGTGATCCCGGAGCCGACGCAGACCACGGCGTCGTCGACGAGGAACCAGCTCTTGAGGGCCCGCAGGTCGGAGCCGCGGGCGCGCAGGTCCTGCCCGTACGCGCCGACCGTGGCGCCGGGCACGGCGGCCCCGCCCACCCAGGTCGCGCCGTTCGTCTCGCGGAAGTGCGCGCTGTCCGCGAGGCGCGCGGTGTCGACCGTGGTGCCGGGCAGGCGGTACGGGTCGACCGTGGGCCAGTAGTCCTCGCTGTAGTGGCCGAGGTCGTCGGTGTACAGCAGCACCATGCCGTCCGACAGGTGCCAGCCGTGCAGGTTCTCGTTCTGGATCGACTCGTAGTTGTACACGCGGGCCGAGTACGCGCTGACGCTCACCGCGAACCCCGGGCGGTGGTGCACCGCCTTGTCCATCGCCGGGTACTGCCGGTGCGCGACGAGCGCGCCGCGCGGCGTCGGCGACGTCGCCAGCAGCGCGTTCGCCGCGACGACGGACGCGGGCGTCGTCGCCGCGAGGAAGTCGCGGTAGGTGTCCTCCACGATCCACTGCGCCACCAGCGAGGTCAGGGTCGCGGCCTGCGACTCCGGAGCCGACGGGATGAGCCGGAGCGTGCCCTCGACGACCGTCTGCGTGGGCGCGTGCCCCTGCTTGCTGGGCCGCGCGATCTCGCGCCCGCACACCGACGCGACCATGTCGCCGCGCGCCATGAGCGGGTCGAAGGCGTCGGTGACCCACGCGTAGACGTTCGCCAGCGCCGGGTCCGTGACCTGCCACGGCGAGTCGCCGAGCAGGTGCAGCAGCGACGACAGCGTGCCGAGCAGCTCCTTGCCGTAGCCGCCGTTGTACGGGTGCTTCCAGTGCTGCAGGAACGAGCCGTCGCGGAAGAAGCCCTCCCCCGTGCCCTCGCCCTCGGCGGTGCCGCCGTCGACGAACGCCAGCACGCTGTTCGCGCCCCCGCCCTCGACGTCGCTGAGCGCGTCGCGCACGCGCAGCAGCGCGGCCTCGTCGCCGTCGAGCGACGCGCGCACGGCGACGACGGTCGCGATCCACACCCGGTTGGCGCCCGTGGCGATCTGCCGGTCGGCGCGCCACAGGTTCGGGTCCGGCGTGTAGTGGTCGATGGCGGCCGTGCTGCGGGCGAGGGCGTCGCCCAGGTGCGCGCGCAGCACGACCAGCGTGTCCGCGAGGGCCGACGCCGAGCCGATCTCCCAGTCCCAGTCGTTGTCGAAGCGCGGGATGCCCGGCCCGTAGACGTGGTCGTGCATCCAGGTGATGCCGTCGGCGACGGCGTCCGCCACCGCGGCGTCGCCCGCGACCGACGTGCCCGGCGTCGCCCACGCGACGGCGATCGAGCGCAGCCGCTTGAACGTCGTGGTGACGGTGTTGGACCTCGTCCAGTCGGCCAGGTCGGGCCAGAGGGACGTGCGGCCGGAGGCGCGGTCGAGCGTCGCGAGGACGGTCGTGGCCGCCCTGTCGACGCGCCGCACGGCGGCCTTGACGTGCGCGTCGGCCAGGTCCAGACCAGGGCCTCCGGTCTGGAGCACCGCCCAGCGCTCCACCAGCTCGGCCGTGGTCGAGGCGGGCACCGCCCGGGCGGGCAGGCTCAGCGCGGGCGCCAGCGCGGCGGCGCCGGCGAGGGCGCCGAAGCCGCGCAGCACGCTGCGGCGGGTGGGCGCGGGGGCGCCTGGGCGGTCTGCGGGCATGCTCAGTGCTGTCGAACCCGGTGTGTCGATGTCCATCACGATCCCTCTCGTCGTCGAGCAGGTGGGTGGAGCGGTGGTGCGGTGGGAAGGGTCAGCCCAGGAGCGCGCGCCGCGGGACGGCGGCGGCCATCGCCGCCGCGCCGGCGGGCGTGGGGTGCAGGCCGTCGCCGCTGTCGAAGGCGGGAGCCAGCCGCGCCGGGTCGGCGGGGTCGGCCAGCGCGGAGGCCACGTCCGCGACGGCGTCGAAGGCGCCCGCCCCGCGGCCCGCCTCCGCGAGCAGCGTGGCGTTGACGACGCGGCGCTCCTCCTCGAGCGCCGGCGTCCAGCGCTGCCAGCCGCCGAACGGCGTGATCGTGGTGCCGACCACGCGCAGCCCGCGGTCGCGGGCGCGCAGCACGAGCTGGCGGTACCCGGCGAGCAGCACGGCGGGGTCGGTCTGGCTGGGCGGCTGCTGCAGGTCGTTGACGCCGAGCACCACGAGCAGCGTGTCGATCCCGGGCAGGGCCAGCGCGTCGCGGTCGAGGCGGGCCTGGCCGCTGGGGCCGAACCGCTCGTCGTCGAGCAGCACGCGGTTGCCGCTGACGCCGAGGTTCGCGACGCCGACCGGGCCGCCGCGCTCCGCGAGACGGCGGGCGAGGTGGTCGGCGAACCGCTGGTCGGCGTCGTCGGGCGTGCCGACGCCCTCGGTGATCGAGTCGCCCAGCACGGCGACGCCGGGCACGCCGGGACGCTCGACGTCCACGCCGACCAGCAGCACCGCCGACCGCGTGGTCTCCGCGCCCTCGAAGCCGGGCCCGGCGTCGGCGGTGAGGTCGCCCGCACCGACGTAGCCGGTGGCGTGCGTGTTGCGGTGGAAGCTCAGTGCGCCCGTAGGTCCCGGGAGGTGGAGGCTGACGACGAGGTCGCCGCCGTCGGGCACGTCGAGCCCCGCCGGGTCGCTGACGAGCGTCGCGCCCGACGCGAGGAGCGCGCCGCGCTCGCCGCCGAACGTGACGGTCGTGACGGTGGCCGGGTCGACGGCTGCGCCCGCGCCGGACAGTCCCGGCGCGCGGCGCGCGACCGTCACCGCGCCCACCCGCACCGGCGCTGCGGAGAACGTGCCGGCGAGGCGCACGCGCAGCGCTCCCCCGTGGGCCGTGCCGGCGCTGAGGCGCAGCACGTGCCGCACCGTGCGGTCGGCGACGCCGCCGAGCACCAGCGGGTCGGTGGCGGTGGGCCGGGTGTGGGCGGTGGTCCACGACGGCACCCAGGTCGTCGTGCGGGTCCGGGCCGCGGCGGTGCCCGCGAGCGCGGCGACACCGTCGAGGGCCGTGGCCCGCGGCGCGAGGAGCAGCGCGCCGGTGGTGGCGAGGGCACCGGCGAGCAGGGAGCGCCGGGCGACCGCGCTCGTGCGCGGAAGGGCCTGGGCGGTGGTGCCGGTCATGCGTCGTCCTCCGTCTGGTCGAGGATCACGAGCCCCACCAGGACAGGGACGCTCGCGCACAGCAGCAGGGGGCCCGCGGGGACCACGAGCGAGAACACGGGCGTCGCGACGGCGGCGCCCAGCAGGGCGGTGCCGCGGGGCACCGAGCCGAAGGCGAACCACAGGGCGCCGGGCACCCAGGTGCGCACCGACCCGTCGGGCCGCGCGGCCGCGACCACCGCGAGCGCCAGGTGGTACGGCACGGACGCCACGAGCAGGCCGAGCGCCAGCATCACGAGGACGACGGCGGCCGGGCCGGACCGCCCGACGAGGAACACGACGTCGACCAGCAGCAGCACCAGCCCCGCCGTCGAGGCGACCGCGTGCCCCAGCAGCGGCCGCCAGTACGTGCCGAACGCCCGGAAGACGCCCGTGAACGAACGGCCGTCGCCGTCGGTGCGCCAGGCCCGCAGCGTGCTGCCGACGGCGGCGAGCGCCGGGAGCCACGTGACGACGCCGAGGCACAGGACCGCGAACGCCGCGCCCGCGGCCACCGGGTGGGCGAGCCACTCCAGCCAGCCGAGGAAGGTCTGCGACCAGCGGCGCGAGCGGTCCTGCCGCTCGGGCGCCGGCGCGGCCGTCATCGCCGCCCCGCGAGCGGGAGCACGGCGGTGACCTCGGCGTCGCCGTCGCGGCCCGTGGTGTCGAGGACGGTGCGGCCGTCGAGCTCGACGCGCCGCGCCCCGACGACGGCGACCCTGTCGCCCGCGACCAGCACCGCGCGCGCCAGCGCCGTCACGCCGTCGGCCTCGATCGCGCCGTCCGGCCCGGCGAGGTACACCCGCTCCCCGCCGCCCAGGTCCGCCCCCACCCCCGCTGCGGGTGCGCTCGTGGCCCCTTCGTGCGCCGAATCGGGGCCACGATCCCACCCACAACGAACCCGGGCGGTGGACGGCGTCGGGCGGAAGGCGTCGAACGGCTCGATCGTCGTGACGGCGAGCAGGTCGCGGGACGCCGGCGGGGTGACGCGCAGCGTGTGCAGCCGCCGCGTCACGACCAGCGACGGGGTGCTCGACGTCGGGTTGGCCGCGACGTCGGTGACGACCTGCTCGGCGTGGGCGCCGCCCGCGGCGTGGGTCGTGAGCCACGCGCCCGCGCGGCCGTTGCGCAGCACGCGGCGCACGGTCCCCTCACCGGCACCGCCGTCGTCCTCGCCGCCGGTCCCGTCGTGCGGGACGTCACGGTCCACCGCGTCGGACGGGTGGTCCGCGTGCAGCAGCACGGTCCACTCGCGCGGCGCGGTGGCGCGCCCCCGGTCGACGACGACGGTGCGGCCGGACGGCATGACCACGAGCGTGCGCTCCAGCCGCTCGACGCCCAGCTCGACCGGGTACATCCGCCCGGTGCGGGCGCGGCCGTGCAGGAACCCGCCCTCGGCGAGGACGTCGACCATGTCGGCGGTGCGGTCGGGCGGGGCGTCCGCGTAGACGTGGTACCGCCCCTCCCCCGCGAAGCCGTGGCCGTCGACGAGGACGAGGTTGTGGTGGCCCGCGCGCTTCTGGTTGGAGTACCCCTCGTCGACCAGCAGCCACGCGCCGCGCGACGCGAGCACGAACGACCCCGCGTCCGGGTGGTGGTGTCCCGCGCTGAGCGTGTCCCAGCCGCGCTCGGCGTCGATCCGCCGCGAGGTGTCCCACGCGGTGTGCCCGCCGCCCGGCGAGGACTTGAACGACACGAGCGTGGCGTCGTCGTCCCACGACGTGCGGTGCACCAGCAGCCCCAGGTCCTCGAACGCCGCCTGCGCGGGCACGGACGCGGCCGGGTCGACCGGCGCGACGGACGCGTCGTACCAGAGCAGCTCGGCCCACGCCTCGGGCAGGACGCCGGGCTTCACGCCGCTCTCGTACGCCTCGCGCCAGAAGAACCGGTCCGCGACGGTGTCGGCCAGCCACTGCGCCTCGCCGATCCCGTACCGCGCGGCGAGGATCCGGTACAGCGCCACGCTGTGGCCGCTGCGCCGGTCGTGGCAGTCGCCGTGGTCGACGATCTCCTCGTAGCCGGGCGCGGCCTGGTGCAGCCGGTAGAAGAACGTGCGCGCGAGGAACCGGCACCGGTCCCACCAGTCCAGTCCCTCGGCGTCGTGCAGCAGGTCGAGGTACGTCGCGAGCCACGGCACGCCGTAGCGCCAGTAGACGACGCCCTCCATGTCGGAGCCGTCGGCGGGCAGCACGTCGACGACGGTGCCCATCGCCGCCTTGGCCCGCTCCGTCCAGGCGGGCACGCCCAGCGCGTACCCGACGGTCGCGAGGCCGGTGTGGCAGATCCAGTGGTGGTTCTGCCAGTACGAGCTGGACCACCAGCCGCCCTCGCTCGCGACGGCGAAGTCGTGCAGCCGCTCCCCCTGCAGCGCGAGCTTGGCGCGCAGCGCCTCCCGGCGCCCGGGGTCGAGGTCGTCGCCCAGCCACGAGTACGCCAGCGACAGCCCGTGCAGGATCCAGCCCGCGTCGAGGTCGTGGTCGGGCAGGTGCGCGCGGCCCCAGTGGTCGAACGAGACGGCCGCGGAGATCCAGCGCCACGCCTCCTCGAGGTAGTGCCGCTGGCCCGTGAGCCGGTACGCGAGGGCGAGGTTCGCGGCCGCCGGGCCCAGGTACGTGATGCTCGCGAGCGGGTGCTCCGCGGGGGGCGCGGTGCGCCGGTACAGGTCGCACTGCTCGGCGAGCCGGCGCCACTGCGGCGCCAGGTCGCCGTCCAGCCTCGCGCGCAGGTCCGCGAGCCGTGCCTCGCCGAGCAGCAGCATCCGCCCGGGCGCGATCGTCCCGGTCACGCCGTCGCCCCCTCGTCCGTCGTCGAGCCGGCCAGCTCCGCCGGCAGCGGGTGGACGTCGACCGCGCCGTCGGCGCGGTGCACCCGCACCTCCGCCGCGTCGAGCTCGACGCGCGTGACGTCCGCGCCGCCGTCGCGCGCCTCGGCGTCGGCCTGGAACACCGACACCCACGTCGCCGACGTCGCGGCCTCGGCCGCCCAGTCCACGTGCGCGCGCTCGCGCTGCGGGTCGTCCGCCGGCCCGGGGCCCGGGACGACGACGGCGCGCACGGGCACCGCCCCGTCCCGCCCGGCCGCGCGGGCGGCGTGCACCCCGTCGAGCGCCTCGGCGCCGCGCCAGGCCGTGCGCACGACGTCGGCGTCCGCGCGCACCCCGAGCGGCACGTCGGGCCGCAGCCCCAGCGTGAGCCGCCGCGGCCGGTCGGCGCGCGCGTGCGCGACGTCGAGCAGGTACCCGTCGCCGAGGACGACGTGCCGCACGGCGCGGGCGCCGTCGTACCAGGACGTCGCGTCGCCCCGGACCTCGACGGTCAGGGACCGGTCGGTGCGGGCCAGCAGACGGCCGGTCGCCTCGGCGGGGTCGGCGTCGTCGACCCGCACCACCGGGTGCGCGGCCGCCGACGCGTAGTGCGCCCGCCAGGCCGGGTGCCCGTACGGCACCTGGCCGGGGTCGGGCTGCCACGGGGTGCTGCGCCCGAACAGGGCGAGCGCGAGCTTGTCGTGATGGCCGTGCCCCGCGCCGTGCGGGCCGTGGTCGAGCACGGCGTGGATCCCCGCGCCGCGCAGGACGGCGATCCCCACCTCCTCGTCCACGGTCACCGCCGGGCGCGGCGCGCGCGCCACGGCCAGGGGCGGCCCGGCGAACCAGCCCGGAACCGTCCGGCGCAGCTCGTCCTCGAGGCCGTCCGTGGGCTCGTCGTCGCCGTCCCCGGCGGCGGCCTCCGTGCGGGCGTGCGCGGCGACCGCGGCCAGCCCCGCGTCGGCGACGAACCCGTCTGCCAGCGCGGCCAGCTCCGTCCACTCCAGCGCGAGGGCCGGGCGCGAGTACGGGCCGTCGTGCACCGACGGCAGGACGCCGCCGTCGGTCGCGAGGCCCGCGAGCACGTCGACCATCGCGACCAGCCGGTCGCGGGCGGCCGCGGGGAGCTCCGCCGGGGCGGTGCCGCGCAGCGACAGGAGATAGGCCCGCACCACGAAGCCGTGGTAGTACGTGCTCGCCTCCCACTCCCACCCGCCGCGGGTGCTGGCGGCGAGCGCGTGGGCGAGCTGCCCGTGCTCCCCCGCCAGCCACTCGTCGTCGGCGACGGCGGGTGCGGCCCCCTCGCCGCGCACCAGCGCGGCGGCCCGGCTGCACACACGGCCGGCGGCGTTGAGCCAGGCCGTGTAGTTGGAGGTGAACTTCCCGTCGGCCACGAGGCGCCCCCGCGCGGCGCGGGCCGCCTCGGCGGTGGCGTCGAGCATCCCCAGCACGGGGGCGAGGTCGCCCGCCCGCCCCGGGTCCGCCTCCGCGAGCGACCACACCGCGTGCCCGACCGACACCGCCCAGATGGCGTCGGTGAGCGCCTGGTGGAACAGCCGCCCGCGGAGCATCCAGTCCTGCGCGCGCTCGTGCTCGCCGCCGCCCGTCACCTCGGCGTAGACGTCGGCGTAGGCCACGAGCAGGCGCACCGCCTCCGCCCGCGTCGCCTCGTCCCCCGTGCGGGCAGCCCGGTGCGCGAGCACCCGGGCCCGCCGTGCCCACGCCTGGTGGCTGAGCACCAGCCAGGCGCCGCGCACCGGCTCCGTGTCGACCGCGCAGCCGTGCGGGCAGCGCACGCCGCCCGCCGGCGGCACCGGCCCGGGGATCCCCGCGTGGGAGAGCTCCGTGCCGTGCGTCGGGCAGACGAGGTCGTGCCACCAGCCCCCGCGCTCGCGCGGGAGGCCGGCCGCGACGGTGTCGGCGGCGGGGACGGCGTCCGAGGTGACGGGGGCGAGGGAGGTCATCGCGGCCAGGTCCCCCCGTCGATGTCGAGGGTGGTGCCCGTGATGTACGACGCCTCGCGCGAGGCCAGGTACTGCACCGCCGCCGCGACGTCCTCCACGGTGCCGGGCCGCCCGACCGGCGTGCCCGCGACCATCTTCTGCTGCGCCTCGTCGGTGCTGAAGGTGCCGTGGAACGCCGTGTCGGCGATGTACCCGGGGGCCACCGCGTTGACGGTGACGCCCTGCGGCCCGAGCTCCTTGGCCAGGCCCTTGACGAAGCCGCGCACCGCGGCCTTCGATGCCGCGTAGACGACCGACCCCGGCCCGCCGCCGTTGTGCGCGGCCAGCGACGACATCGCCACGATGCGCGCCCGGTCCGACTCGAGCAGGTGCGGGATCGCGGCACGGCAGGTGCGGAACGTGGACCCGAGGTTGACGTCGACCACGGACTCGTAGTGGTCGTCGCTCATCTCCGCCACGGGCACGCGACCCACCAGGTGCCCCGCGTTGCACACCACGACGTCGAGCCCGCCGAGGAAGGCGACCGCGTCGGCGACGAGCCGGTCCACGTCCTCGGTCGAGGTGACGTCGGCCTGCAGCGCGACCGCCTTGCGGCCGAGCGCCTCGATGTCCGCCACGGTCCGCGCGGCGGCGTCGGCCGAGCTGCCGTAGTGCACCACGACGTCCGCCCCCGCGGCGGCCAGCCCGAGCGCGACGCCGCGCCCGATCCCGTGCCCCGCGCCCGTGACGAGCACCTTCGCGTCCGTCATGTCCATCGCCATTCGCTTGCCTCTCTGTCCGACGGGCGACCGGTCGCCGCCCGTCACTTGATGCCCGCGTTCGCGAAGCCGCGGACGAAGTACTTCTGCCCCAGCAGGAAGAGCGCCACCATCGGCAGGGTCGCCAGGGTGGTGCCGGCCATGAGGAAGGCCCACTGGGTGTCGTTCTCGGTGCGGAACACCGACAGGCCCACCTGGATCACGCGCATCGAGTCGGTGCGCGTCACGAGCAGCGGCCACAGGAAGTTGTTCCAGGAGCTCTCGAAGGTCAGCAGCGCCACGGTGATGAACGCCGGCTTCACCAGGGGCGTCATGATCCGCGCCCAGATGCCGAGCTCGCTCACGCCGTCGAGCCGGGCGGCCTCCTCCAGCTCGACCGGCAGGTCCAGGTAGAACTGCCGGAACAGGAAGACGGCGAACGGCGTCACGGCGCCCGGGACGATGAGCGCCCACCAGGTGTCGAGCCAGCCGGTGCCGCCCTGCCCGAGGATGTCGTTGCCCCCGAACAGCGGCATGAACCGCACGATGAGGAACTCGGGGATGATCTTCGTGTAGGTGGGGATCATCAGCGCCGCGACGAACCCGAGGAACACCAGCTCGGACCCGCGGAACCGGAGCCGCGCCAGCGCGTAGCCCGCCATCGACGCGACCACGAGGTTGATGGTCGTGTGGCTCACCGCGATGATCAGGCTGTTGCGCGCGTAGGTGAGGAACGGCGCCGCGGCCAGCGCGTCGGCGTAGTTGCCCCACGCCCACTCGGTGGGCAGGAAGGTGGGCGGGCTCGCCGCGATGTCCGCCGGCGTCTTGAGCGACGTCAGCACCATCCACACGAACGGCACCACCATCACGACGGCGATGACGCCCAGCGCCACGTAGAGGGCGGTCCGCGAGAGCCGCCGGCGCGTCGCCGGGGAGCGCCCGACGACGTCGAGCGTGGTGCGCGGCGAGGTCGCCGCGAGATCAATGCCGGCCACTGTCGCCTCCGTTGAGCCGTCGGTTCGCGAGGGTCAGGAGCAGCAGGAAGACGAACAGGATGATCGACTGCGCGCACGCGTAGCCGACGCGGAACTCCCGGAACGCCGACTTGTAGATCTCGTACGTCATCATCGTGGTCGTGTTCGCCGGCCCGCCGTCGGTGAGGATGTAGATGAGGTCGAACGCCTGGAAGGCGGAGATGACCGAGGTGACGAACACGAAGAACGTCGCGGGCTTGAGCAGCGGCAGCGTGATGCTGAAGAACTGCCGCGTCTTCGACGCCCCGTCCACCGACGCCGCCTCGTAGACGTCCTTCGGCAGGGACTGCAGCGCCGCCAGGTAGATGAGCATCTTCAGGCCGATGCCCTGCCAGATGCCGACGACGATCACCGACGGCATCGCCCACGTGGTCGACGACAGCCAGTTCTGCGCCGGGATCCCGAAGAAGCCGAGCACGGCGTTGAGCAGGCCGTTGCGCGGGTCGTAGATCCACAGCCACACCAGCGCGACGGCGATGGTCGCCGTCACCTGCGGGATGAACACGGCGGTGCGGAACAGCGCCCGGGCGCGCAGCTGCGTGTCGAGCATCAGCGCGATGAGCAGCGCGATGCCCATCGCGACCGGCACGGTGAAGAACGCGTAGACCAGCGTGTTGAGCATGCCCCGGCGGAACACCGGGTCGGTCAGCGCGTCCACGTAGTTCTGGATCCCGTTGAAGCGCGGCTGCGTGAGCACGTCGTAGTTGGTGAACGACAGCACGAACGCCGCGATCACCGGGATGCCGATCCAGATCAGCGCGTGCAGGAATGCCGGCGCCACCATGAGCATGCCGGCGCGGCGGCGGGCCGCCCCCGCCCGCCGGCGCCGGGGCGCGGGCGAGCGGGGCGGGACGACGGGTGGTGCGCTCACGTCGCGCGGCGCGGAGACGACGGCCACGACGACCCCCTCTTCATCGATCGGTGTGTCGGGTCATGCCAGGTCATGGGACGGACCGGGTCACAGCCGGGCGATCGCGTCGTTCGCGATGCCGGCGAGCTGGTCGATGGCCGCCTGCGCGGACTGCTGCCCGACGATCGCCGTCTCGAGGGTCGGCTTGATCTTCTCCCGGATCTCCATCCAGGCCGGGGTGCCGCCCTCGGACCGCGCCTTGTCGAGGTTGGTGATGGCGAACTCGACCATCGGGTTGCCCTTGACGTAGTCGCTGTCCTTGAGGTCCGAGATCGCCGGGACGGAGCCGCGCTGCTCGCTCGCGACCAGGACGGCGTCGGGCGAGCCCATGTACTCGACGAAGGCGCGCGCCGCGGCGGGGTACTTCGTGGTGGCCGACTGCGACACCATCGTGCCGCCCTGCAGCATCGCGGGGTTCGTGTTGCCCAGCACGAAGGTGCCGATCTTGTCGACCAGCTCGGGCGACTGCTGCTGCAGCTGCACGTACAACGAGTTGTTGGTCATCATGATCGCCGAGGTGCCCTGCTGGAGGGTGGTCGGCTGCCCCGCCTCGGTGGTGAGGGCGAAGTCGGCCGAGCCGTCAGCCATCATGTCGAGGAAGAGCTGCAGCGACGCGACCCCCTCGGGGCTGTCGAAGAGCACCTCGCGTCCGTCCGCGGAGAAGAGCTCGCCGGAGTTGCCGAACAGGAACGTCTCCCAGCACTGGCGCAGGTCGATGGAGAACGGGTCGAAGCCGACGCGCGTGGTCTTCCCGCCCTCCTTGACCGTGAGCTGCTTCGCGTAGTCGCGCAGCTCGTCCCAGTTCTTCGGGGTGCCCGTGAGGCCGGCCTCCTCGAAGAAGTCCTTGCGGTACGCGACGATGCGCGTGTCGAGCACCATCGGCAGGGCGTAGAGCTTGCCGTCGAACCGCGACGGCTCCAGCACGCGCTCCTCGTACGTGTAGCGCGTGGCGAGCGACTCGGGCAGCGGGGCGATCGCGTTCTTGAAGGCGAACGGCGGGACCCAGCCGACGCCGAGCGTGACGACGTCGGGCATGAGCCCGCTGGCCAGGCCGGTGGTGATCTTCTCGTTCAGCGAGCCGTAGTCGGTGTAGTCGACGGTGACGTTCACGTCCGGGTACTTCTCGTTGAACTGCTTGATCAGCTTGCCCTCGAGCGTCTCCTTGCCCGTGGCGCCCTCGAACAGCGCGCACAGGAAGGTGATGTCGCCCTCCACCGGGCCGGTGGGGTCGGCGGCGGACGAGCCGCTGGGGCTCGTCGTGGCGCAGCCCGCCACGGCGGCCGCGGTCCCGAGGCCCATGGCCGTGAGGAAGCTGCGACGGCTGAATTCCATGACAAGCCCTTTCGATCGGCGTTGATCTCACGAAGGCGAGGGGGAGCCGACGGCGGCTCCCGGTGTAACGATGCACTGACCATAGAGTGGGACTTCACCTCCGTCAAGCGGTCCTTTGATGCCCTATGATCGGCGCCAGACAGTCCATCGATGCACTGGCGAGGTGGGCAAGAGCCCGGAACCGAGGAGGCCGCACGAGCGCATGGCTGGCATCACGATCCTGGACGTCGCGCGTGCGGCAGGAGTGTCCACGAGCACCGTCTCGAACCTGCTGAACGGGCGCACCGGCCGCATGCTGCCCGAGACCCGCGAGCGCGTGGAGAGCACCATCAAGGAGCTCGGCTACCGCCCCAACCGCGCCGCGCGCCAGCTGCGCACGGGCAAGCCGCAGGTCATCGGCCTCGTCGTGCCGTCGGTGGGCAACCCGTACTGGGGCGCGCTCGCCCGGTACCTCGAGGCCGCCGCGCTCACCGAGGGCTATCACGTGCTCCTGTGCAACTCCGAGCGCGACCCCGCCCGCGAGCGCCAGTACGTCGACGAGCTGGTCTCCGACGGCATCCGCGGCATCGTGCTCTGCTCCTCGCTGCCGTCCCTGGAGCACGTCTCGGGCCTGCTCGACGACGGCCTCCGGCTCGTCGCGTTCGACCGCACCGCGCAGGCCGACGACCCGGTCGGCCTCGTGAACGTCAGCGTCGACAACGCCGTCGGCGCGGAGCTGATGGGCGAGCACCTGGTGTCGCTGGGCCACCGGCGCATCGCGTTCCTCTCCGGGGCGATCCGGTCGGTCAACCGCACCGAGCGGTTCGAGGGCTTCCTGCGCGCGCTGGAGCGGGCGGGCATCGCGCGGCCCGACGTCGTCACCTGGCCGGGCAGCAGCGGCGCCGACGGCGCGTTCGGCGACGTCGAGGCCGCCGAGCTCGGTCGCGTCGCCGCCACCGAGCTGCTCGCCGGGCCGAACCCGCCCACCGCGATCTTCGCCGTCAACGACATGACCGCCATCGGCGTCTGCCGCGCCGTGCGCGACGCGGGCATGGAGGTCGGCCGGGACGTGTCCGTCGCGGGCTTCGACGACATCGTGCTGGCCGAGCTCTACTCGCCGCGCCTCACCACCGTGCGCCAGCCGATGAAGGAGATGGCGGCCGCCGCCTTCCGGGCGCTGCACGGCCCCGACGAGGGCCCGGCGTCCCAGGGCTCCTCGCTGCTGTTCCGGCCGGAGCTCGTGGTGCGCGACTCGACGGCCGCCGTCGTCGCCTGACCTGCGTCACAGGGCCGCGGCGGCCAGCGTCCCGCCGCCCGCGTGCGCGATCTCGACGCGCGCGATCCGGTCCAGCGGCACCGACGACGCCGCGCCGAGGCCGGTGGAGGCCGTGCCCGACCCGGTCCACGTCGCGGCGACCGTGCGCCCGCCGTCGTGGTCGACGAGGACGAGCTCGTAGGTCGGCGCCCCCGCAGCGTCGTAGCCGCCCGAGCGCGGCGGGTACGTGCAGCTCCACTCCAGGCTGGTCCCCCACGCGCGGGGGGTCGCGGTGAGCGACGCCCGCACGTCGACCGCGCCCACCGGCTCGAGGTCCACGGCCGTGGACTGCGCGACCGGCGACGAGGGCGCCGGGCCCGGGCCCTCCCCCGCGCCGCCGAGCGCCAGCCCCGCGCCGACCCCGCCCACCAGCAGCGCCGATGCCGCGACCGCGACCAGCGAACGGCGCCGGCGCCGCGAGCGCCGGGCCGCGCCCGCCAGCGCCGCGAGGGGCACGACGTCCGCCAGGTCGCCGTCGTCGCCCCCGCCCACCCCCGCCCCCGCAACCCCGCCCGCGGCCGTGCCCGCGACCGTGCCCCGGGGGTCCGACGCGAGGGCGTGCTCCGCGGGCACGGAGGCGAGCAGCCCGGGCAGGCCCGCGAGCTCCGCGACCGCCGCACGGCACGCGTCGCAGCCGACCAGGTGCTCCTCGTAGTCACGCCGGTCGGCCGGGCTCAGCGCGCCCAGGACGTACGCGGCGTCCCACTCGCGGTACGGGTCGGTCGGCGCGGTCATGGCGTCACTCCCTTCTCCTGCAGGGCGAGCCGCAGGGCGCGCAGGGCGTAGTGCATGCGGGACTTCACGGTCCCGGGCGGGACGTCGAGCTCGGCGGACAGCTCGGCGACGGACCGCCCGCGGAAGTAGGCGCCCACGACGACGGCGCGGTGCTCGGCCGACAGGTCGGCGAGCGCGTCGGCGACGAGCCAGGCGTCCAGGACGGCCTGGGTCCGGTCCGGCTCGGGCTGCTCGGGCAGGCGCCCGGTGGCGCGCTCGCGGGCGTGCCGCGCGCTGCGGAGCTGGTCGACCACGAGGTGGCGCGCCACCGTGAACAGCCAGGCGCGCACGGACTCCTCCGGCCGATCCAGCACCTCGGGGTGTCGCCACAGGCGCAGCAGCGACTCCTGCACCACGTCCTGCGCGTCGGCGTCGGCGGGCACCAGCCGCGCGACGAAGCGCTGCAGGTCCGGGGCGTGTGCGGCGTGGATGGCCTCGAGGAGCTGCTCGTCGGCGCGGGAGCGCGGCCTCATGAGCGCTCCAGCGCCAGCGAGATCTCGACGGCACCGTCGTGGTCCACGCGGACGAAGCCGAGCGACGGCGCAGCGATGTCGTAGTCCGCGAACGTCACCGGCACCTCGGCGACGACCTGCACGCCCTCCCCGACGGCCGCGACCTGGGCCGCGGCCACGACGTCGCGCGTCACGCCGTGCACGGTCAGCTCGCCCGGCAGGTCCACCTCGGTGGCGCCGGCGGCGAGCGGCACGGGCTCGGTGACCGTGAAGAGCGCGGTCGGGAACGTCCCCACCTCCATCACGCTGCCACGGAAGTACGCGTCCCGCGGCGGTTCGTCGGTGTGAATGCTCGCGACGTCGACCGTCACCTCGCCCGACGTCAGCGCACCGTCCTCGACGGTCACGGTGCCGGTCACCTGGTCGGTCCGCCCGGTCACGGTCACGTCCTCGCCCCGCAGCACCTCGTGCACGCGGTAGCCCGCCTCCGACCCGGGTGCCACCGTCCACGTGCCGTCGAGGCCCGCGGGGTCGGCGAGCGGAGCCCCCGACGTGGAGAGCGTCGGGGGCTCCGCCGCGGCGCGGTTGGCGTGGTCGGCGTACAGGCCGGGGCCGACGAGCACGGCGGCGCCGCCGAGCAGGACCAGCCCGGCTCCCGCCCCCACCAGCACCTTCGTCCGTGACCGCACGACCGCTCCTCCCGCCCCGGGCCGCGCCCGCCCGCGCGGCTCCATCCCGCACGACGAGGCAGCGCGCCCGAAGGTTCAGGTGAACCGCCGGCGCCGCGATCTCGTCGTCCCTCACAGCAGCACCCGAGCGGAGAGTCCGAGCCGGAGGAGTCATCATGCGCACCACGAGGTCACGACTGGCCGCCCTCGCCGCGGCGGCGGCGCTCGCCACCACCCTGGCCGCGTGCGGCGGCGGTGGGGGCGGCGGCTACGGCGGCGGGGCGAGCACCCCGACCGACACCATGTCGGGCTCGTCCTCCGGCGGCGGGTCGGGGAGCGCCGGCGCGCTGTCCACCGCCGACAGCGACCTGGGCACGATCGTCGTCGACGGCCAGGGCATGACCGTCTACTACTACACGCCCGACGAGGCCGGGTCGGGCAAGAGCGAGTGCACCGGCGAGTGCCTGGCCGCGTGGCCGCCGGTGCATGCCGGCAGCGCGACGCCGGAGGTGCAGGGCGTGACGGCCGAGGTCGGCACGATCACCGGCAACGACGGGGTGTCCCAGGTGACGCTCGACGGCCGCCCCGTGTACCTGTACGCGGGGGACGCGGCGCCCGGGGACGTCGCGGGCCAGGGCCTCCAGGACATCTGGTGGGTGGTGGCGCCTGACGGCTCCGAGATCACCACGATGCCCGGTTCGGGCGGCGGCGGGGGCTACTGACGCGGCCCCCGCGGCGCGCGGTCATCGCGCACGGTCACGGCCCGGCGTGCCGTCGCAGGATCGCGGCGGCGTCGATGCCGCGCGGCAGGACGCCGTACCCGTGGCCGCGGTCGGCGCCCAGCCGGGCGGCCACGAACGCGTCCGCCGACGCCGCCGGGGCGTACCGCACCATGAGCGACGCCTGCAGCCCGACGGCGAGGGCCTCGACGACGCGGCGCGCGGAGGCCTGCTGCTCGGCGGGGTCCGCGCCGGCGAGCCCGGTGAGCACCGCGCGGGTCGCGGCGAGGTGCGCGTCGAGGTCG
Organism: Isoptericola sp. NPDC056618; assembly: GCF_042792715.1. Classification (NCBI taxonomy): domain Bacteria; kingdom Bacillati; phylum Actinomycetota; class Actinomycetes; order Micrococcales; family Promicromonosporaceae; genus Isoptericola; species Isoptericola sp. NPDC056618. The sequence goes on from NZ_JBHTVZ010000001.1 coordinate 54,900, forward strand.
CGGTGGGCGCCGGCGCCGAGCGCGAGCTCGGCGTCGACGGCGGCCAGCGACGCCGGCTCGCGCGTCATGGCCCGCAGCACGTCCAGCGCGACGACGTTGCCCGAGCCCTCCCAGATCGCCATGACCGGCTGCTCGCGGTAGCGCCGGGCCAGCGGGAACGCCTCGGTGTACCCGTTGCCGCCGAGGCACTCCATCGCCTCGTAGGCGTGGTGCGGGCCACGCTTGCACACCCAGTACTTCGCGACGGCGGTGGCCAGGCGGCGGAACGCCCGCTCGCCCTCGTCGTCCGCGTCGTGCGCGGCGGCGAGGCGCATCGAGGTGAGCGTCGCGGCCTCGGACTCCAGCGCCAGGTCGGCGAGCACCGCCGTCATCGCGGGCTGGTCGACGAGGGCGGCGCCGAACGCCGTCCGGTGCCGCGCGTGCCACAGCGCCTCGGCGACGCCCTGGCGCATCCCTGCCGCGCTGCCGTGCACGCAGTCCAGCCGGGTGCGCTGCACCATCTCGATGATCGTGCGCACGCCTCGGCCCGGCTCCCCCACCAGGTGCCCGACCGTGCCGTCCAGCTCGACCTCGGCGGACGCGTTGGACCGGTTGCCGAGCTTGTCCTTCAGCCGCTGGAGGCGGAAGACGTTGCGGGTGCCGTCCTCGAGGACGCGCGGCACGAGGAAGCAGGACTGGCCGTCCGGGGCCTGGGCGAGCACGAGGAACGCGTCCGACATCGGCGCCGAGCAGAACCACTTGTGTCCGGTGAGGACGTGCGTGCCGTCCCCGGCCGGCACGGCGCGGGTCGTGTTGGCCCGCACGTCGCTGCCGCCCTGCTTCTCCGTCATCGCCATGCCCACGAGCGCGCCGGGCTTGGCGCCGGGCGCGGCGAGGGCGCCGTCGTACCCGGTGGCGAGCAGGCGCGGCTCCCAGAGCGCGGCCAGGTCAGGGGCGTGCCGCAGGCTGGGCACGGCGGCGTGCGTCATCGACACCGGGCACGCGTGGCCGGCCTCGACCTGGCCGAACAGGGAGAACAGGGCGCCGCGGACGACGTTCGCCCCCGGCCGCGGGTCGGCCCACGCGCTCGTGTGCGCGCCGCGGGCCACGGCCGCGGAGATCACCTCGTGGTAGGCGGGGTGGTACTCGACCTCGTCGATCCGCCGTCCCCGCCGGTCGTGGGTGCGCAGCACCGGCTCGTGGGTGTTCGCGAGCTCCGCGGCCCGCTGGAACGCCGCGCTCCCCACGTGCGCCCCCGCCTCGACGAGCCGCTCCTCGCCCCAGCCGCCGCCGAAGGCGTGCGCGGCGTCGCGCAGCACCGGGAAGTCGAGGTACTCGTTGACGTCCACCCGCTCCGGCGGCTGGTTGGTCACCTCGTGCGTGCGGTGCCCGCCCGCGCGCACGTCCTCGTCGACGGTCACGGCGGCTCCTTCCTCAGGTCGTCAGGAGGCGTACGCGCCCTGCCACACGGTGTCGAACGGCGTGCGGGCCTCGACGCGTGCCTCGATGCCCTGCGTCACCATGTCCTTCGCGACCCGGACCGCGGTGTGGACGTCGGCGCCCTTGGCGAGCTCCGCGGTGATGGCCGCGGCGAACGTGCACCCGGCGCCGGAGACGCGCTCCTCGCCCACCTTCGGCGTGGCGAAGACGGTGACCTCGTCGCCGTCGAACAGGACGTCGACGGCGTCCGGGCCGGGCAGCTCGACGCCGCCCTTCGCGACGACGTACCGGCGGCCGTGGCCGTCGCCCAGCCGGGCGTGGATGCGGCGCGCGGCCTCGGTCAGCTCCTCGACGGAGGTGATGTCGTCCATCCCGGCGAGCGTCTTGGCCTCGAAGAGGTTGGGCGTCACGACCGTGGCCAGCGGCAGCACCCGCTCGCGCAGCGCGGTGTCGGTGTCGAGGGCGGCGCCCGGCTCCTGGCCCTTGCAGATCAGCACCGGGTCGAGGACGACGTGCCGCCACGGCTGCGTCTCCAGCGAGCGGGCGACGACGTCGATCGTGGCGGGCGTGCCGAGCATCCCGATCTTCACGACGTCGAGCGCGTGGGTGGACGTCGCGGCCTCGAACTGGTCCGCGATGACCTGCGGCTCCACGGGCACGAACCGGTGGCCCCAGTCGTGCTTCGGGTCGAACGAGACGATGCAGGTCAGCGTCCCCACCCCGTAGGTGCCGAGCTGCTGGAAGGTCTTGAGGTCGGCCTGGATCCCGGCCCCTCCCGTGGCCTCGGACCCGGCGATGACGTACGCGAGCGGCGGCGTGGTGCTCATGGTGGGCCAGCCTACGACGGCGGCGGGCGGGCGTTGTCGGGCGCGATCCGTAGGGTGGGCGCATGAGCGTGAAGATCGGGGCCCACGTCGACCGGACCGACGCCGTCGCGCAGGCGAAGGAGATCGGGGCGGAGGTGGTGCAGGTGTTCCTCTCCGACCCGCAGGCCTGGAAGGTGCCGCCGCTCGACCATCCCGGCGGGGCGGAGGCCTTCCGCGAGGAGACGGCGGCCGCGGGCCTCGACGTCTTCGTGCACGCGCCGTACGTGATCAACGTGGCGTCCACCAACAACCGCATCCGCATCCCCAGCCGCAAGCTGCTCCAGCAGATCATGACCGGCGCCGGCGAGATCGGGGCGAAGGGCGTCGTCGTGCACGGCGGGCACGTCACCGCGAAGGACGATCCGGACGTCGGCTTCGACAACTGGCGCAAGGCGATCGACGCGCTCGAGACCGACGTGCCCGTGCTCATCGAGAACACCGCGGGCGGCGACTTCTCCATGGCGCGCCGCCTCGACCGCCTGGAGATGCTCTGGGCAGCGGTGATGCGGGCGAACGGCGCCGAGAACGTCGGCTTCACCCTCGACACCTGCCACGCCTGGGCCGGGGGCATCGACCTCGCGACCGCCGTCGACGACATCCGCGCGATCACGGGCCGCATCGACCTGGTGCACGCCAACGACTCCCGCGACACGGCGGGCTCCGGCGCCGACCGCCACGCGCACTTCGGCGACGGGAACATCCCGCCCGAGCTGCTCGTCGGCGTGGTCGCCGCCGCCGGCGCGCCCGTCGTGTGCGAGACGCACGGCGACATGGGCCCCGACATCGCGTGGCTGCGGGAGCGCCTGGCCGCCTGAGGCCGCGGCGGACCGGGCCGCCTCAGGAGTCGCCGGGACGCCGGGCGTAGTCGGACAGGAACTGGCCGAACACCCCGAGGAAGAGCAGCACGAGGGCGGGAACGGACGCCAGCGGGCCCAGGGTGTCCCTGAGGTGCCACCCGACCACGTCTCCGACGTGAACCAGCGCGAGCCACACCACCGCCGCGACGATCCCGCCGATCATGACCGGCCCGGTCCGGCGCCTCACCGGCGCATCCGGCACCAACGCCGCGGCGTAGTCCTCCGGCGTCCCGAGCTCCCGCTCGAGCACGGTGTCGTCCCGCAGGGGCGAGGCCTCGACCTCGCGCACGACGACGGCGATCATCGGCTCGGGGGCGCTGCGCGCACGGAGCGCCACGGTCAGCCTCCGGACATAGGTCACGGCACGCACCACGCGCCGGGGATCGTCCGCGCTCGGGCCTCGTCGTGCGACCGAGCGGCTCGGCCCGTCACCTCGCGGCCAGCCCGGCGTCGTGCACGACGATGGCGGCCTGCACGCGGTTGGCGGCGTCCAGCTTGGTGAGGATGCGCGACACGTGCGTCTTCACGGTCGGGACGCTCATGTAGAGCTCGGCGGCGATCTCGGCGTTGGACAGCCCGCGCGCGACGGCGAGGGCGACGTCGCGCTCGCGCTCGGTCAGCGTCTCCAGCCGCGCGGCGGCGGCCCGGCGGCCGTCGGGCGCGGACCGGTCGGTGACCCGCGCGATGAGCTGTTCCGCGACGCGGGGCGACAGGGTCGGCTCCCCCGCCGCGGCCGCCCGGACCGCCGCGACCAGGCGGTCCGGCGGGGTGTCCTTGAGCAGGAACCCGGCCGCGCCCGCGCGGAGGGCCTCGACGATCATGTCGTCCGCGTCGAACGTGGTGAGCACGATGACCCGCGCGTCGGGCACCGACCGGAGGCGGCGCGTCGCCTCGATGCCGTCCAGGCGCGGCATGCGGATGTCCATGAGGACGACGTCGGGCCGCTCGCGCGCCACGACGTCCAGCGCCTCGAGCCCGTCCGACGCCGTCGCGACGACCTCCAGGTCCGCGTCGCCGCCCAGGATGAGCGTGAGCCCGGAGCGCACCAGCGCGTCGTCGTCGACCAGCACCACACGCGTCGTCCCGCTCATGCCGCCCACCTCATGCCGCCCACGGTAGCCAGGCCTCCAGCACGAACGCCGCGGCGCGCCCGTCGCGCGACGCCGGGTCCGCCGTCGTGCCGTACGACAGGCGGCCGCCGACGAGCTCCACGCGCTCCGTGAGCCCCACCAGGCCGAGGCCCGACGGCGGGGGCACGGACGCCTCGGGCACGGGCCCGACGCTGCGGACCGGGTTGCGCACGACGATCGTCAGCCCCTCGCCCGGCGCGCCCGTGACGGCGACGGCCACGGGCGCCCACGGGGCGTGCTTGCGCGCGTTCGTCAGCCCCTCCTGGACGATCCGGTACGCGTGCCGGCTGACCGCCTCGCCGAGCCCCGCGGCCCGCTCGGCCAGGTCCTCGATCCCCTCCACCCGGACGTCGGCACCGTTCGCGCGGGCCTCGGCGAACAGCTCGGCGAGGTCGGCCAGCGACGGCTGCGGGGGCTCCGGCGGCGCGCCACCCTCCCCGTCCCCGGCGAGCGGGTCGCGCAGCACACCCAGCACCTCCCGCAGCTCGGTCAGCGCGGCGTGCGCGTTGTCCCGCACGACGCCGGCGGTCTCCGCGACCTTCTCCGGCGGCAGGTCGGTGCGGTAGGCCAACGCCCCCGCGTGCATCGCGACGAGCGAGATCCGGTGCGCCAGCACGTCGTGCATCTCGCGGGCGATGCGGGTCCGCTCCGCCGTGCGCGCCTGCGCCACCCGGCTCACCTGCTCCCGCTCGGCCGTCTCGGCCCGCTCCTGCAGCGACGCGAGGTGTTCCCGGCGCAGGCCGATGTACGCGCCGATCCACACGAACAGGGCGTACATGACCGCGCCGCCGACGAGCTCGATCCACCGGTCGTAGGACTCCGGGGTGACGTACGGGTGCAGCGTGCTGTGCACCCGTCCCGCGGCCACGAACACCACCCCGACGACGGCGATCTTCCACCACCGCCGCGTCGTGGCCAGGGAGATCACCGCGATGGTCTCGGCGCCGACCACCAGGGACGAGACCGTCGCCGCGGCGCACAGCACCAGCGCGATCGTCAGGGGGGCCCTGCGGCGCAGGAGCAGCAGCCCCAGCCCGACCAGCCCCACGAGGAAGTCCAGCGCCCACTGCGCGTCGGTCATCTGCCGCTGACCGGTGTCCACCTCCCAGGCCACGAGGACCATCACCGTCAGGCCGGCAAGGAGGGCGACCAGCACGCGCCACGTCTCCCCCCACACCCGGCGGGCGCGGGACGGACGGGCAGGGGCGGTCGGCACGACGTCGAGCCTAGGCAGCGGCGGCACCGCGGGCATCCGCCGGGCGGAGGTGCCGCATCCTCCGGAAGGAGGACACGAACCATCCCCTCGCCGGACGCGGCGTCCGCCCGCGCCCGGGCAGGGTGGAGCCATGATCACCGTGGAGCACCTCACCAAGAGATACGGGCCGGCCGTGGCCGTGGACGACGTGTCGTTCACCGTCGAGCCCGGCCACGTGACCGGCTTCCTCGGCCCCAACGGCGCCGGCAAGTCCACGACGATGCGCATGATCACCGGCCTCACGCCGGCCACGTCGGGCTCCGCCCGCGTGCTCGGCAAGCCGTTCACGGCGCTCGCCAACCCCGGCCGGCGCGTGGGCGTGCTGCTCGACGCCGGCGCCCAGCACTCCGGGCGCACCGGGCGCGAGGTGCTCACCCTCGCCGCCCTCATGACCGGCGTCGACCGCCGCCGCATCGACACCACGCTCGACCTGGTGGGACTCACCGACCGCGAGGCGGCCCGCCGCGTGGGCCAGTACTCCCTCGGCATGCGGCAGCGGCTCGGGCTCGCGTCCGCGCTGCTCGGCGACCCCGAGGTGCTGATCCTCGACGAGCCGGCCAACGGCCTCGACCCCGCCGGCATCCGCTGGATGCGCGACCTGCTGGACGACTTCGCCTCCCGGGGCGGCACCGTGCTGCTCTCGTCGCACCTGCTGCGCGAGATGGAGGCGGTCGCCGACCGGATCGTCGTCATCGGCCGCGGCCGCGTCGTCGCCGAGGGCCACAAGGACGACCTGCTCCGCCAGGCCGGCGCGTTCGTCCGCTCCACCGACGACGCCGCGCTCGCCCTCGCGCTGCGCCAGGGCGGCGCCGGCGTGGAGGAGCTGGCCACCGGCGGACTGTCGGTCGAGGCCGAGCCCATCGACGTCGGCCGCGCGGCCGCCGCCGCGGGCGTCGTGCTCGCCGAGCTGCGCGCCGCCGACTCCCGCGGCCTCGAGGACCTCTTCCTCGAGCTCACCGCCGACGACGCCCGCGAGCAGACCCGCATGGAGGTGTCGGCATGACCACCGCGACCCCGACCCGCGCCGCCGGCGCGAGCCGCACGAACCGTCCGGGCGCCGACCTGCGCCCCGTGTCCTTCGCGACCCTCACGCTCGTCGAGTGGCGCAAGCAGCTCGACACCCGCGCAGGCCGCTGGATGCTGGCCGTCATCGCGATCATCACCGCGGCGGTGCTCGCCGTGATGATGGCGGTCAACGGCGGCAACCACTCGTTCAGCGCGTTCGTCGTCGGCACGACCACGCCGATGGCGATGCTGCTGCCCATCGTGGGCGTGCTCGCCGCGACGTCCGAGTGGTCCCAGCGGACCGCGCTGGTGACGTTCACGCTCGAACCCCGCCGCACGCGCGTCGGGCTGGCCAAGGTGGTCGGCGCGATCGGCTCCGGTCTCGCGCTGCTCGTGCTCACCGTGGGCCTCGCCGCCCTCGCGCACCTGCTCGTCGTCGCCTTCCGCGACGCCGACCCTGCCTGGGACGTCTCCGTGCGCGCCGTGCTCTACCTGGCGCTCTCCGTCGTGCTGTTCATGGCGCAGGGCGTGGGCTTCGGACTGCTGCTGCGCAGCACGCCGGCCGCGATCGTCACGCTGCTGCTCGCGCCGACGCTGTTCGGCCTCGTGGGCGGTCTCGTGCCGGGCATGGCCGACGTCCTGCCCTGGATCGACCTCGGCACCGCGGGTCAGCCGCTGCTCTTCGGCAGCGCGCTCGACGGCCAGGGCTGGGCCCAGCTCGCCACCGCGACGCTCATCTGGGTGGTCGCGCCGCTGGCCGGCGGCCTGTGGCGGACGGCGCGCAGCGAGATCTCGTCGTCCTGACCTGATCGGCCGGCCGGCCGGATCAGCCGTCGAGGTGCCCGCGCATCTCGACGGCGATCTGGTCGGCGTCGAGCTGGTCCAGGGCCCTGCTCAGCAGGTCCGAGTCGTAGGTCCCCACGGCTCGGGCCTCGAGCAGGGCCTTGCGCTGCGCGGAGATCGTCGCGAGGCGCAGCTCGAAGAACTGGGCCGACAGCTCCTCGGGCGTCGCCTCCTCCTCGTCCTGGTCGGCCTGCTCGCGCACGACGACGGTCCGTACGCGCTCCACGACGTACGGCGCGTACGGGGTGCCGTCCTTGCGGCGCAGCCCCGGGTCGTCGAGCAGATCGCGGGCGGTGCCGTCGACGATCTCGCGCAGCCCCTGCGTGCCCTCGTCGAACCGCGACGACGTGACGCCCGCCAGCCCCAGCCGTCGCACCACCCACGGCAGCGTGCCGCCCTGCACCAGCAGGGTGCCCGCCGCGACGCCGAACGCGATGAGCACCAGCAGGGACCGCTGCGGGAAGTCCTCCCTGGGCAGGGTCTGCGCCGCCGCGAGCGTCACGACGCCGCGCATGCCGGCCCACACGATGACCACGCCCTCCTTCGGCCCGAGCGGGGCGGCGAGCAGGTAGTCGACGTCGGCGATCCGGCGGGTGAACCGCTTGCGGAACTCGGCGATCCGGTCCATCCGGCGCTGCCGGATCCGCTCCTTCTGGTCGTCGGACAGCCCGCCCGCAGCCGCGGTACGTCGCTTCTCCGCCTCGAGCTGCACACGGCGCTGCACCCGCCGGACCTGGCGGCGCGGGTTGCCGGCCTCCCACACGCGCTGGTCGCCCTGCGTCCACACGGCCGAGAGCGCCTTCGCGGCGTCGGGCGTGATGATCCCGTGCGGGTCGGTGAACTCGTCGAGCTTCGCGGAGACCCGCTGCTCCATCCGGTCGAGCGTCTCCCGGACCTGCTCCGCGCGCCGGCGCCGGGCCGCGAGGTAGCGCAGCAGTGGCAGCACGAACAGCGCGCGCAGCGCGATGACGACGACCGCCGCGAGCGCCGCGACGCCGACCGCCGTCCACAGCGACCCGTGCGCCTCGCGGACGTCCTGGACGAGGCCGAACACCTCCAGGCCCATGGCGAGGAACAGCCCGCCCTCGAGCAGGGTCTCGATGGTGCGCCAGTTCATCCGTTCGGCCACCCGGTCCTGGGGACTGAGGTGCCGCGCCGAGAGCGTGCTGGTGACGAGGCCGGCCGCGACGGCGGCGACGATGCCCGACGCGTCCAGCTCCTCGGCGGGCAGGTACGCCACGAACGGCACGACGAACGACACCGCGGTGGACAGCGCGGCGTGCCGCAGGTGCTCGCGCGCCCACAGGCCGAGCCGGCCGACGATCACGCCGATGAGGACGGCGAGCAGCACGGCCTTGAAGAAGCTGCCGACCACCCCCCACAGGCTGACGCTCGCGGCCGTCGCGGCGATCGCGGACCGCAGCAGCACCAGGGACGTCGCGTCGTTGAGCAGCCCCTCGCCCTCGAGCATCACGACGACGCGCTGCGGCGCCCCGAGCTTCTTGATGATCGACGTCGCGACCGCGTCCGTGGGGCTGACGATGGCGCCCAGCGCGATGCCCGCGGCGAGGTCGATGCCGGGGATGACCCACGAGAACACGAACCCGAGCAGCACCGCGGTGATGACGACGAGCAGCACGGCCATCCCGCCTATCGCCGTGAAGTCGCGCCGGAAGTCCATCGAGGGGAACGAGGCCGCCGAGGCGTAGAGCAGCGCGGGCAGCACGCCGACGAGGATGATCTCGGGATCGATCTCGATGGCCGCGACGGCGGGGACGAAGCTCACGGCGACGCCGATCAGCACCAGGACCAGCGGTGCGGCGACCCCGGCCCGGGGTGCCAGCGCGGTGACGGCGATGACGACGACCGCCGCGAGCACCGCGACGAGTAGCACCTCCATGCCGTTCAACGTAGGCGCACCTCCGCGCGTTCTCCTGGCCCCGTCACCGAACCGGTATCAGAGTGACCCACGTCACAGCTTCCAGGGTTGTCCTAACGATATATCGCGTCCTATCTTAGATACGTCGCCGCCCGAGGTCGAGGCGCCGCCGGCGCTCCCCGGGCGACACCGACCATCCATCCCGAACCAGTGAGGACACCGCTCATGCGTACCCCCCGAGACACCTCTTTCGATCCCCGCACCTACGACCCCCGGTCCTTCGACCGGCACCCCTTCGACCGTCAGCCCGGCCCGCGCGGCGACCGCCGCCGCCGGGGCGACTTCCCCGGCCCCGGCGGCTTCGGCCCCGGGTTCCCTCCCGGCCCGGGCTTCGGCCCCGGCTTCGGACCCCGCGGCCACCGGGGCGGCGGCCGCCGCGCCGGTCGCGGTGAGATCCGCGCCGCCCTGCTGCTGCTCCTCGCCGAGCAGCCGATGCACGGCTACCAGGTGATCACCGAGCTCGCCGAGCGCACGGACGGCCGCTGGCGCCCCAGCCCGGGCGCCGTCTACCCGGCCATCTCCCAGCTCCAGGACGAGGGCCTCGTCACGGTGGCCGACGACGGCGGACGCCGCCTCGCGTCGCTCACCGACTCCGGCCGCGCGTACGTCGAGGAGCACCGCGACGAGCTCGGCACCCCGTGGCAGAAGGTCGCGGAGGACCCGCGGCGCCAGGGGCACGAGCTGCACCACGCGATGCGCGCCCTGGGCGGCGCCGTCGAGCAGGTCGCCCGAGCGGGCACGCGCACGCAGGCCGAGGCCGCGGCCGCGGTGCTCGACAAGGCGCGGCGCGATGTCTACCTCGTGCTCGCGGACGACGTCGCCCCCGACGCCGACGCCGACGACGCCGACGACCCGTCAGCCGAGGCCGACGATCTCGGTCGGTGACCAGCGGACGAGCCGGCCGGCGACCGCGAGCTGGACCCCCCAGCCGTCGCCGCCGAGCTCGACCTGCCACAGCTGACGGCCCGAGGCGGCGTCGAGCGCTACCCAGTGCACGACGTCGCCTCGGGCGTAGTCCGGCACCACGAACGCGGCCAGCCGCCCGTCGGTGAACGCCGCGTCGACGAACCGCGGCCCGTACGCCCCCATCGCGTCGAGCCCCTCCACCAGGTCGGGGCGCACCCACAGCACGTCCCCCGTACCGAGGTCCACGCCGTACACGCGCCGGCCCTCGTCCACCAGCACTGCCACCTGAGCGGTCCGCACCAGCACGCTGGTGCTGCGCACGTCGGTGCGCCACAGCTCGGTCCCGTCGTCGGACGTCGCCACCGTCGCCGCGCCGCGCCGCGCGAGGTGCACACCGTCCCCGCCCCCGTCCGTGCTGAGCGGCACGAGGTACCGCCCGCGCACCTCGCGCACCTCGGTGCCGTCGTCGCGCAGGATGCGGTCGGTGGCGGTGGGGTCGTCGGCGCTGAGGTCGTCGGCGTCGGTGCGCACCGCGTAGCCGCCGCCGGTCAGCGGCTCCACGGAGAACCCCTCGAACGTCCCGGGGTCGGCCGGGCGGTCCAGGCGACCGCCGTCCGGCGTGAACCACGCGTCGATGCCGCACCCGCCGAGCCACAGCAGGCGGTCGGTGACCACCGTCTGGACGCCGCCGCGCAGGTCCACCCCCGACGTCGTGCCGTCGTCCGACCACCGCACGCACAACGACGGGTCCACCGCGCCGTCGAACGGGATCGTCTGCTGCCACCGCCGGTCGCCCGTGACCGCGTCCTCGACCCGGACCCGCAGGTCGTAGCCGTCCGAGATGGCCCCCGCGTCCGCGACGCCGGCCACGATGTCGTCCGCGACCCGCGGGTCCACGGGCGACGCCTCGCCCACCCACTCGACGGAGACCAGCGACCCGTCGCCGCCGGGGTAGAGCTCGGCCGGGGAGCCCTCCACCTCCCGCGTGCCCTCCACGGTGCCGTCGGCGGCGACCACGGTCACCGTGCTGCGCCGCACCCTGTCGCCCTCCGAGGCGCCGCCGTCGGAGGGCCGCGCCGTCACGCACACGATCCGGTCCGCCGTGTCCGCCTGGACGCCGCCCGACCACACCTGCATCCCCGGGCCGCACGAGCTCGCGCCGGCCGGGAGCGCCACCTGCCAGCGCCGCTCGCCGGTCTCGACGTCCAGTCCGAGGAGCGTCTCCTGGCGCTGCGCCACCACCAGCCCGCCCGCCACCGCCATGAGTCCGCCGGGCACGCTGCCCTCCGCCTCGACCCGCCACACCTCGTGCGGCTCGGCGCTCAGGTCCAGGACCCCGCCGGGCGCGGCGCGCAGGGCGGCGATGCGGCCGCGGTCGCCCACCGTGTCGACGACCACCGCCGTGAGCGCCGCCGCGACGACGACCACCGCCGCCACGAGTCGGCGGCCGCGCAGGGCGACGCGAGCGCGGTCCAGCGCGCGGTGCCACGAGAGCGGCTCCGCGTCCGAGGGCGGCGCGAGGTCACCCGGGTCGTCGTCGACGTCGTCGGGGTCGAGGTCGATGAGGAGCGGGCCGCGGGACCCCGCGCTCCGGGTGGCCCGGACGACCGGCGCGTCCGCGGGATCCTCGAGGTCGTCGGGCGCCGCGCCGTCCGCGTCGAGGTCGAACGTGTAGGCGTCCGGGCGGGCGCCGCGTCGTCGGGCCACCTCTCGAACCTAAGCCTGGCCCGCGTGCCCGGCGACCCGTGCGCGCCCCCGCTGTTCAGGGCCCGCTCGTACCGCCGCTCAGAGCGCCCGGCGGCGCTCCACGGAGCGCGCGACGGCGAGCTCCAGCAGCGCGGTGCGGGCACGCCGACGGCGGTCGTCGGGGTCGACCGTGAGCCGGTCGCCGGGGTTGGCGCGACGCCCCGCCCCGGAGGCGGCCGCCGAGTGCGGCGAGGGCAGGACCGCCCGCGACGGGGCGGGGACGGGGGTCGGGACGGGCATCGTGGCAGCCATGGGAGACCTCCTTCGCGCGGCCCGGGCGGCCGCTCGTCCCCATGCTGCGCGGCGCCGGTTTCCGCGGTGTTGCCCGGGCGTCACGACCACGTCAGGACCCGGACGGCGGAGCGCTCAGAGGAACACGGCGGTGCGCGGCCCGAGCGGGCGCACCAGCACCCGCCAGCTCACCGCCTGCGCCGCGAGGACGGCGGCGAACGCGCCCAGCACGGGCCACGTCAGGCCGTGCAGCACCGCCGCGGGCGCGGCGAGGGCGAGCACCGCGGGCCCGACGACGGCGGCGGTCGCGGCCACCGGCACGACGGCGAGCAGCGGGCCGGAGGCGCGCACGACGCCGGTGCGGTGCACGCCGCGGTCCAGGTCGAAGCGGGCCGCGAGCGCCACCCCCGCGACGGCGACGAGCAGGACGGCGGCGACCAGCGCCGACGCCGTCCCGAGCGCCGCGACGGCGAGCGCGCCGAGCGCGGCCAGGGTGGCGAGCGCGGCGGCCGGCACGAGGGCGCGGCGGACACGCCGCCGGGCCTCCCGCGCGATCGCCTCGGGCGCCCGGGCGGCGACCACCAGCCCGCCGTGCACCCGCGCCGTCGCGACGGCGAGCCCCGCCGTGACGACCGGCAGCCCGAGCGCGAGCGCCTGCGCCGCCCCGGAGCCGCCGTCGGCCTGCGGCCCGACCACGGAGAACCGCACCCACGCGACGCCGGACAGGGCGCCGAACGCCGCCGGGAGCGCGAGGCTCGCCGCCTGCCCGACGGCGTCCCACCCCCGGCGCCAGACCGGCGAGGGCAGGCGGCTGCGCAGCCAGAGCGCGGCGTCGCGCACCACCCAGGCCACCAGCAGCGCCACGACGAACGGGTACCCGGCCGCCCAGAGCGTCGCCTCGACGTGGCCGAAGGCGGCGAGCAGCACGCCCGCCGCGGCGACGAGCCACACCTCCCCCAGCAGCAGGAACGGCGCGACCGTGGCCAGCACCGTGCGGCGGCGCGCGTCGCTGCGGCCGCCGAGCGCGCGCACCAGCGGCACACCGCCCTGGACGGCGCCGTCGAGCGCGGCCCACCCGGCGAGCAGGACGGCGAGCAGCAGGCCCCAGCCGAGGGCGTTCATCGGGTGCCTCCGAAGGTGAGGAGCTCGGCGCGGTCGTCGCGCCGGGTGCCGCCGTCGTCGCGCCCGTCGCCGTCGTCGTCGGCGTCGTGCAGCACCTGGGCGGGCGGGGCGCCGAGGGCGAGGCGCGTGGTGCCGCGGCGGGCGAGGCGCGCCATCACCGACCAGTCGACGACGGCGAGGGTGGCCATCACGCCGACGAGGACGACGAGGGACGTGATCACCGCGCCCGCGGAGGCGCCGGAGACGGCGTCCTCGGTGCGCAGCACGCCCGCGATCGCCCACGGCTGGCGGCCGATCTCGCGAGCCGCCCACCCGAGCAGCGCGGTGAGGAACGGCACGGGCAGCAGCGCGGTGAGCATGGCGTAGAGGCCGGTGCGCAGCGGCCGCCAGAGGCGGAACAGCACGTTGCCGGGCAACAGGAGCAGCAGCACGCACCCGACGACGAACACCAGGCCCGCGACGCCCTGCATCACCCCGTACGCGATGCCCACGACCGGCGGGTCGCCGCCGGGCACGTGCTGCAGGTACGCGAACTGCGCGTACCCGAAGCTCGTGGCGACGAACGCCCCGACCGTGCCTGCGACCAGCCCGATCCGCATCGAGCGCCGCCACACGTCGTTCTCCGGCGACATGACGGCGCCCGGCAGGCCCGCGGCGATCACGCCCGGCAGCCGCGACGGCGCCCGGCGCAGGTGCCAGGCGCTGACGCCCACCAGCAGGAACGCGCCCGCCATGAGGCAGGCGCCCACCACGTGCAGCGCGGACAGCAGCGCCGCGGGGTTGGTGACCAGGGCCGCGGCGTCGGTGACGCGGGCGACGCCCTCCACCATCTCGAACCCGACCGGGTTCCGCAGGAAGCCGTTCGCCACCATCACGGTGAACGCCGACAGGTAGCCGGTGACCACCACCGCCCAGAACGCCGCCGTGTGCGCCCAGCGCGGCAGCACGTGCCACCCGAACACCCACAGCCCGAGGAACGTGGACTCCAGGAAGAACGCCGCCATCGTCTCGATCACCAGCGGGGCGCCGAACACGCCACCGGCGACGTCGAGCAGGCCCGGGAAGTGGAGCCCGAGCTGCAGCTCCATGACGATGCCGGCGGCGATGCCCAGCGCGTAGTTGACCAGGTAGAGCTGCCCCCAGAAGCGGGTGGCGGTCTCGAGCGTCGCCGCCCGGCCGGCGCCGGCAGCCCACCGGGTCTGCAGGATCGCCACGACGGGCCCGAGCCCCAGCGTCACCAGGACGAAGAGGAAGTGGGTCCCGGCGAGCAGCGCGAACTGCAGGCGGGCGGCGTCGACGGCGGTCATGCGGCTGACGCTAGGGCGCCCGAGCCCCGCGATCCCAGGGTTTTCGGGACCTTCGGGGGACAACCCTGAGCGATTTCGGGGGACTCCCCTACCCCCACGGCCGACCTCAGGCGGCGGGGCGCTTGACGACGACCACGACCTCGATGGCCTGGCCGGCGCCGTAGCTCGGCGACAGCGTGCCCACCGCCTCCCAGCCCTCGCGGCCGAGGTCGTTGAGGTCGCGCTCCATCTGGGCGTAGTCGAACCCGCGCATCGCGAGCTTGTAGGTGAGCACCTTGTGCTCCCACGCGGTGGTCGGTGCGGTCATGGCCGGGCTCCCTCGTCGGTGTTCGTGGACGGTGTCGGTGGAGGGCTTCGGTGCGGGCGCGGGCCGCCGGTCAGGCGCGCGCCGTCAGGGCGCTCCGCCAGCCGACGCGTCCGCCGGTCTGCAGCAGCGCGCCGCGGTAGGCCCGCTCGCTCACGAGCAGCGCGACGACGGCGAACGCGGCGAGGATCAGCAGGGAGACGATCGGCTCCCACCACGCGGCGTCGCCGGACAGCACGCGCACGGGCATCGAGACGACGTTCGCCACGGGGACGTAGGACAGGACCGTCTCGAAGGTGCCGCTGGCGGAGAACGTCAGGAAGTACACGCCCATGATGGCCATCGTCATCGGGGTGGTGGTGTGCTGCAGGTCCTCGGTGCGCGACGCCAGCGCGCCCGCCACCGCGTACAGGGCCGCGAGGCCGAGGAAGCCGACCGCGAAGAAGAGCACGAACCAGACGAGCGACGTCGACAGCGACGGCAGGATCGACGCCGTCGGCGTGAACGACAGGGCCGCGAGGCCGACGGCGGCGAACACCACGTTCTGCGCCAGCGCCACGACCGAGCTGCCGAGGATCTTCCCGGCCAGCAGGTGCCGCAGCGGCACGGCGGTGGCCATGATCTCCACCAGCCGCGACTGCTTCTCCTCGACCACGCTGCCCGCGATCATCTGCCCGGAGCCGAGCGCCCCGATGAAGAACAGCAGCGCGAGGGCGAACGACGCGAAGAACAACGTCTGCGAGTCCACGGCGTCGCCGTCGACCCGGTCCGTGGTCAGGGTGCCGCCCGCGGTGAGCTCGGCGGTCGTGGTGCCGGCGGCCTGCGCGTTGGCGTCGAGCGTCTCCGCGGCCACCCCCGCCGTGAGCAGGCGGGTGAGCGTGCTGTCGGGGTCCGCCTCGCCGGTGAGCACCCAGCCGCCGTCGCCCCCGTCCGCGCTCCCGTCAGCAGGGTGCAGCCAGCCGTCCGCGTCGCCGTCGGCGAGCGCCGCGCGGGCGGTCGCGCCGTCGGGCACCTCGAGGGTCGTGAGCTCGGCGCCGCCGCCCTGGTCCTCGGGGATCGCGGCCGCGGACTCGACCGCCGCCGTCGCCGCGGCGTCGCCCGCCGGGACGGCGACCGTGAAGCTGTCGGTCTTGCCGCCCTGCCAGGCCATGAACCCGGCCAGCGCGGCGATGATCGCGACCGAGACGAGCAGCCCCACGAGGAACGTCTTGTTGAGGGCGCGCACCACGATCTCGCGCTTCATCACGACGAGCCACGCGCCGCGGGTGCTCTCCTCGCCGGTCCGGTCGAGGGTGCCCGGCGTGTCCGGGCGGGTCGGGGTCGTGGTGGTCATGCCGTCACCTCGCGGTAGATCTGGGCCAGCGTGGGCCGGACGGGGGTGAGCTCGCGGACGCCGCCGCGCTCGAGGCCGGTGGCGAGCAGCCGCTGCAGGGCCGCGTCGTCGGCCACCTCGAGCAGCGCGACGGGCCCGTCGACGTCGACCGCGTGCACGCCGAGGACGCCGCGCACCCAGCCGGCGTCGCCGCTCGTGACGAGCCGGTGGCGCAGCGCGCCGGTCCGCTGCAGGTCGGCGGGCGCGCCGTCCGCCATGACGCGGCCGGACTTGAGGATGACGAGCCGCTCGCACAGCCGCTCCACCAGGTCGAGCTGGTGCGAGCTGAACAGCACCGGCACGCCGCGGGCGGTGTGCTCGGCGAGCAGGTCGACCATGCCGTCGACGGCGGCGGGGTCGAGGCCGCTGAACGGCTCGTCGAGCACCAGCAGCCGCGGCGTGCCCATCAGCGCGGCGACGATCTGCACGCGCTGCTGGTTGCCGAGCGACAGCTTCTCGACGTGCTCCTTGGAGCGCCCGGCGAGGCCGAGCCGGTCGAGCATGTCCAGCACCTCGGCGCGGGCCCGCGGGGCCGCGATGCCGCGGAGGCGTGCGAGATAGACGAGCTGGTCGAGCACCGGCTGCTTCGGGTAGAGCCCGCGTTCCTCCGGCATGTACCCGAACGCGCGGCGGTCCGCGCGCGTCACCGGGTCGCCGCCGAACCGGACCTCGCCCGCCGTGGGCGCGAGGACGCCCATGATCATGCGCATGGTCGTCGTCTTGCCGGCGCCGTTGCCGCCGACGAACCCGGTGAGCAGCCCGGGCGGGGCCGCGAACGAGACGTCGTCGACGGCCGTGAGGTCGCCGAACGTCCGGGTCAGGCCCCGGACCTCGAGGGAGTCGTTGTCCATGACGACGACGCTACGGACCGCGACCCCGCGGCGGATCCGCCCGGCGGCGGAGATCCGCGCCTCCCCCTGCCGGCGGAGCCGCGCCACCCCCGACTTTCGTCGCGGCACGGTGGCCGCCGGTCGGTACCGGCGGCCGTCCGCCCCTGGCAACGTGCGACAGGACGCAGGACCCACCGGCGAGCACCCGCCGCCCCGACGAAGGAGAGCACGATGTCGTTCACGCACCCGCAGGGCACCCGCGGCGCCCACCAGCCCCGCGGCCGCTTCCTCGCCGGCCGGAACCGACGGGTCGCACGGCGGGCGGGCCGGTCGACCGGCGACCTCCTCGCCCTGACGACGATCGGCCGGAGGACCGGTCAGGAGCGGTCCGCCCCCGTCGGGGGCTTCCCCGGCGGGAACGGCAGCTGGATCGTCGTCGCGTCCGCCGCCGGCGCTCGGGCGAACCCCTCCTGGTACCTCAACCTCGCGGCCCACCCCGACCGCGCGACGGTCACGACCGGCGGCCGGACCGTGCCCGTCGTCGCCGAGGAGCTGCACGGCGTCGAGCGCGCCGCCGCCTGGCGGACGGTCACGTCCGTCTCCCCCGCGTTCGCCCGATACCAGGACCGCACCGACCGTGAGCTGCCCGTCATCCGGCTGACCCCGCGCGCCTGACCTCGACGTAGTACCTGGTGACGGTTCAGCCCCGGGAACCGTCACCAGGTACTACGCCGACAGCACCAACGGGGTGTCGGCAGGCCAGGGGCGCGGCGCCCAGCCCACCCGATCGAGCAGGCGGCCGACATCGGCGACGACAGCTCCCCCGATGACATCCCGTCCCGTGTACCGCAGCATCCTGGCCCCGCGGGCGACCAGGGCGTTCTGCCGAGTCCGGTCGCGGAACACGGCCTCGGGGGTGGAGTGCTCCTCCCGCCCGTCGAGCTCCACGGGCACGACCCCTCCGGCGGGCAGGAACCAGGCCAGGTCCGCGCGCGCGAGGAACCGGCCGCGCTCATCGTGGATCTCGAGCTGGAGCGCATCGGGCGGGAAGCCCGCGTCCGTGCAGGCAAGCCGCGCCCGGGTCTCGATCGGCGACTCCGCCCGCCCGTCCGACTCGTCCCACCACGCTCTCGAGCGCGCGGCGCCACGACGACCACGGGCGGCCTCGCGGGCGTGTCGGAACTCGGCCTCCGTGACGAGGCGTCGATACCGCACCGAGTCCATGAGTGCGACGGCGTCGCGGCGTTCGAGCTCCGGGACCGCCTGGGCCAGGGCCAGGTCTGCCTGGACGCAGGGGATGCCGTCGACGACCACCCACCGGCGGAGCTGCTCCCGCCGGATCCGGACGGGCTTGCTGCTCCGGCGAGGCGTGCCGTCGGGGAAGGTCACCTCCGGCGGCACCCGCCGCGGCGCGCCCTGTGCACCCTGCAGCACGAGCGAGGCGAGGCCGGTCGCGACCGAGCCGGGGAACGCGAGCGGGCCGACGATCGCGCCCCGGCGCCGACGTCGGTCGTACGGGTCGTCGTCCCGCGCCGAGGGGATGCCGGTGTCGAGGACACCGAGCATGGCGCGCCGCCATCGTCCCTGCCGGACGAGCGCGGCGACCTGATGGCCCGTCAGCCCGTGCTCGCGGCACTGGGCGACGGAAGCCAGGCCTTCCTGGTGGGCGGCGAGACGGGCGAGCGGCGAGGGGACGTCGATCCGACGAGGCATGGCAGCAGCCAAGCTGAGCGGGACGGCGGACAGCCGGCGTTGTCCACAGCCCTCGAGGTAGTACCTGGTGACGGTTCCGCGCCGGGAGCCGTCACCAGGTACTACGTCAGGGTGCGGTGGTAGAGGACGACGGCCTGGACGCGGTCGCGCAGGTGGAGCTTGGCCAGCACGTTGGAGACGTGGGTCTTGACGGTGGCCTCGCCGAGGAACAGCTCGCCCGCGATCTCGGCGTTCGACAGCCCCTGGCCGACGAGCACCAGCACCTCCCGCTCCCGCGGCGTGAGCTGGTCCAGCCGGGGGTCCGACGACGCCGGGTCGGCGCCGGACGGCGCGGCCACCGGCCGCTCCCCGGAGACCATGCGCTCGATGACCCGACGGGTGACCTCCGGCGCGAGCAGCGCGTGCCCGGCGGCGACGGTGCGGACGGCGTCGACGAGCCGGTCGGCGTCGGAGTTCTTCAGCAGGAAGCCGGACGCGCCGGCGCGCAGGGCGTCGTCCACGTAGGCGTCGTCGTCGAAGGTGGTGAGCACCAGCACCTTGGCGAGGTCGTCGGCGACGATGCGCCGGGTGGCCTCGATGCCGTCCATCACCGGCATCTGCACGTCCATGAGCACGACGTCGGGGCGCAGCGCCCGCACCTGCTCCACCGCCTGCGCGCCGTCGGCGGCCTCGCCCACGACCTCGACGTCGGGCTCGACGGACAGGATCATCGCGAAGCCGGAGCGCACCAGCCTCTGGTCGTCGACAAGAAGCACCCGCACGGGCGCGTCGGCGCTGGTCACGGGCGGTCCTCGGGCAGGGGCAGGCGCACCCGCACACGGTAGCCGCCGGTGGCACGCGGCCCGACGTCGGCGACGCCGCCGTGCGTCGCGACGCGCTCGCGCACGCCCACCAGCCCGAGGCCGGTGCCCGTGGAGCCGGGGCGCGGGCGGCCGTCGTCGAGCACCTCCACCTCGGCGAAGCCGTGCGGGAACCGGTCGGCGGACGGGTCGTCACGCCGTGCCGGGCGGCGGTCCACGCGCACGACGACGCGTGCGGACCGGGCCGTGGAGTGCTTGCGCACGTTGCTCAGCGCCTCCTGCGCGGTGCGGTACAGGCTGAGGCCGACCGGCGCGGGCACGGCGTCGACGGCGCCCGGCTCGGCCACCACCCGCACGTCGACGTCGAGCCCGGCGTCGTCCGCGAGGGCCGGGACGTCGGCCAGCCCGGGCTCCGGCGCGCGCCCGCCGACCGCCCCGGTCCCGCCCGGGTCGCCGTCCTCGACCCCCCGCAGCGTGCCGAGCAGCCCGCGCATCTGCGCCACGGCCTCGCGCGACTCGCCCTCGATCGTGGCCAGCGGCTCGGCCGCGGCGGCCGGGTCGCCCGCGAGCATCCGACGGGCGGCGGCGGCCTGGATGCCGATCACGGACACGTGGTGCGCGACGACGTCGTGCAGCTCGCGGGCGATGCGCAGCCGCTCGGTGACGACGGCCTGCCGCTGGAGCTCCGCCGTCTGGCGCTCGATCGTCGCGGCCTGCGCCTCCAGCTGCTCACGGCGGCGGGCGCCGTGCCACATGAGCTGGCCGGCCACGACCGCCCCGTAGAAGTAGGCGACGTTGATGAGCAGGTTGTACGCGGTGAAGGCGACCCCGGGGTCGACCAGGCCGGGCCGCTCGTCGGCCAGCCCCATCGACTCGACGATGCCGTCGATGCCCGCCCCGACGGCGAACTGCCAGGCCAGCCACCCGAACATCGCCAGCAGCGCGGCGCCCACGACGAGCACCATCGCCTGCCGGTCGCGCGCCCACGCCACCGCGCTGAACAGCGCGACGAAGTAGACGACCTGCAGCGGCACGAGGATCGTCACCATCGGGACGGTCAGGCCCACCACGAGGAAGTGCAGGTACACCACGGAGAGCACGACCAGCGGGAACCGGCGCCGCCACATGAGGGGCGCGGCGCCCACGGCCGACAGCAGGTAGAGCAGCCAGGTCGGGGCCGTCTCGTCCTCGAAGTACCCGATGCTGCGGGCGAGCTCGGCGCCCACCAGGGAGACGACGACGAACGCGGCCCCGAGCCACAGGTCGTTGCGGTAGGCGCGGGCGGGGTCGGCGGGCACGCGCTCCCACCCGGAGTCGATCCCCCACCAGTCGGAGAGGCGGGCGGTCCACCCGGCAGGTCGCTGCGGCATCCGGCCAGCGTAGGAAGACCGCCCGGGGTCCCGCCTCCCCCACGAGGCGGAGATCGGGGCAGGATGGTCGGCGTGACCACCATCACCGGGATCGACACGACGCCCCCCGCAGCCCTCACCGTCTCCGTGTGCCGCACCTGCGCGGTCGAGCACGCCGAGCGCCCCGACACGTGCGCGATCTGCGCGGACGAGCGGCAGTGGGTGCCGGTGTCGGGACAGGCGTGGACCACCCTCGAGGAGCTGGCCGCGGAGGGCTGCGCGATATCGGTGCGCGAGCTCGAACCGGGGCTCGTCGCCCTCGAGGTCGCGC
Source organism: Isoptericola sp. NPDC056618 (assembly GCF_042792715.1). Taxonomy (NCBI): domain Bacteria; kingdom Bacillati; phylum Actinomycetota; class Actinomycetes; order Micrococcales; family Promicromonosporaceae; genus Isoptericola; species Isoptericola sp. NPDC056618. The sequence continues at coordinate 76,225 of NZ_JBHTVZ010000001.1, forward strand.
CGGGGGTCGGTATCGGGCAGCAGTCGAAGCTGGTGCTGACGTCGGCCGGTGCGCTGCTGTGGGACCCGCTGGGCTTCGTCGACGACGCGGCGGTGGACGCCGTGGCGGGCCTGGCCGGCGAGGGCGGCGTCGTCGCGGTCGCCGCGAGCCACCCGCACATGTTCGGGGTGCAGGTCGAGTGGTCACGGCGGCTGTCCGCCGTCACGGGACGCGACGTCCCGGTCCTGGTCAGCGAGGCCGACGCCGGCTGGGTCGCACGCCCCGATCCGGTGATCGAGACCTGGGCCCCCGGCCCCGCGGGCGAGCGGGAGATCCTTCCCGGTGTGTGGCTCAGCCAGCCCGGCGGGCATTTCCCCGGCTCCGCCGTGGTGCACTGGGAGGCCGGCGCCGACGGCCGCGGCGTGCTGCTGTCGGGCGACACGATCTTCGCGAACCCGGACCGCACGGCGAGTTTCATGCGCAGCTACCCGAACCGCATCCCGCTGTCCGGGGCGGTCGTGACGCGCGTCGCCGAGCACGTCGCCCGTCGCCCGTTCGACCGCCTCTACAACAACTTCGACGGCGTCATCCCGGCCGACGCGCGCGACGTCGTGCTGCGCTCCGCCGAGCGCCACGCGGCCTGGGTGCGCGGCGACTTCGACCACCTCACGTGACGGCCTCGGCGGGCTCGCGCCGGGGCAGGGCCGGGACGGCGTCCGACGGTCCTGGCACGACGACCGCCGCGATCGCCGTCGTGATCGGGATGGCGAGCACGAGGCCGATCGACCCGACCAACGTGCGGACGATCTCCTCCGCGATCTCGCCCGAGGTGAGCGCGGTCACGGGCGACTGGTCCAGCAGCCACACCGTGAGCAGCAGGGGCAGCGCGGCGCCCACGTAGGCGAAGGCGATCGTGTACACCGTCGACGCGATGTGGTCACGACCGATCCGCATCGCCCGCGCGAACAGGGCGCGGCGCGAGGCCAGCGGCGCCAGCGCGCGCAGCTCCCAGACGGCCGACGCCTGCGTGATCGTGACGTCGTTCAGCACGCCCATGCCCGCCAGCACGAGCCCGCACAGGGCGATGCCCTGCAGGTCCACCCCGGCCGCCATCGACGGCAGCATCTGCGCGGTCTCCGACGTCGCGCCCGTGATCTTCGAGGCGGACGTGGCCCACGTGCCGATCGCGGCCGTGAGGGCCAGGCCGGCCAGCGTGCCCAGCAGCGCCACCGACGTCCGCGTCGTCAGCCCGTGCGCCAGGTAGAGCACGACGAGCATCACCGCCGACGACGTCACCAGCGCGACCGCCATCGCGTCCTTGCCTGCGAGCAGGGCGGGGAACGTGAACCCGAGGAAGACCGCGAACGCGACGCCGAGCCCGGCGATCGCGGCGAGGCCCCGCCACCGGGCCACGAGGAGGACGACGAGCACGTACGCCCCGGCGAGGAGCGCCAGGGGGAGCTCCCGCTGGTGCTCCATGAAGACGTAGGGGGCGGCGATCTCCCCCTGGAGGTCGCCGATGTGCAGCGCCACCAGGCCGTCGCCGGTCTCGAAGTCGAACCGCGGGTCGACCTGCATGCGTGACGCGCCGCCGTCGGGCAGCTCGATCGGCAGGGTCACCTCGCCCGACGCGTCCTCGCCCGGGGGCCCGGCCACCGTCACCTCGACGAAGGAGCTCCCGTCCACGACCACGGGGATGCGGTCGGGCACCTCGCCCGCCTTCGGCCAGAGCATCCACATCCCGAGCGCCGTCGCGACGATCGCGGGCAGCACGAGACAGGCGATGACGAGCCGCGTGCGGGTGGGCGCCGGCGCGACCGGACCGCCGTGGGAGTGGGCGTGACCGTCGGCACGGCCGTGGACCGGGGCGGGCGTCATGCGCGGATCCTCACACGGGGCCCGCCGGTTTCCCGGACGTACACTCCCGGGGTGAACCAGACGCCCGATCCCGCCGCAGGCCCCGGGACCGGGCGGGCGGTCGGGGTGGCGCTCGCGATCGTCGCGGGGTTCGCCGCCGCCTTGCAGAGCCGCGTGAACGGCACCCTCGCCACCGAGACGGGCACGGCGTTCGGCACGGCCGCCCTGTCGTTCGGCTCGGGCCTGGTGCTCCTCACCCTCGCGCTCCCGTTCTCCCGCGCCGGGCGGTCGGCGCTCGGCCAGGTCGCCGCCGGCCTGCGCCGTGGCGGCTCCTCGGGCGGCCTGCGCTGGTGGGAGTGCCTGGGCGGCCTCGGCGGCGCGTTCTACGTGATGTCGCAGGGGCTGACGGTCGACGCGCTCGGCGTGGCCGTGTTCACCATCGCGCTCGTGGCCGGGCAGTCGGTGAGCTCCCTCGTCATCGACCGGCTCGGGCTCGCGCCGGGCGGCGTGCGCCTGGTGACCGTGGGCCGGGCCCTCGGCCCCGTGCTCACGGTCGTCGCCGTCGTCGTGGTCTCCGGCGCGGGCGCGGCGACCGCCGCCCTCGGGCTGGCGCTGTTCCCCCTCGTGGCGGGCGTGCTGCAGTCGTTCCAGCAGGCGCTGAACGGCCGCGTGCGCGCGGCGGTGCGCCCTGCAGACGGCGGCGGCCGCGACGGCGGGGTGCTGGCCGCCACGTTCGTGAGCTTCCTCGTCGGGACGGCGGCGCTGCTCGTGGTGTTCGGGGTGTCCCTCGTCGTCGACGGCGCCCCCACCGGCTCGCTGCCCACCCGGCTTCCCGCCGACCTGCTGCTCTACTCCGGCGGCCTGCTCGGCATCGTCTTCATCGCCCTGCAGGCGGCCGTGGTGCAGCGCATCGGCGTGCTGCTGCTCGGGCTGGGGATGATCGCGGGCCAGGTGGTCGGTGCGCTCGTCCTCGACGTCGTCTCCCCCGCCGTCGCCCCGCCGGGCGTCGCGACCTACGTCGGCGCGGCGCTCACCCTCGTCGCCGTCGCCGTCCCCCTCCTCGAGGGCGCGCTGCGCCGCCGCCGCTGACTTCCCGGTCGCTCCCGGGCACGACGACGCCGCCCCGACCGGGCAGTCGAGGCGGCGTCGTCGTGCGTGGTGCTCAGCGGGTGACGCGGTGCGTCACTTCTGCCAGCCCCAGTTCTCCGGGTGCGGGGCGAGGCCCTCGAACCCGGAGGTGCGCCAGCCGAAGTTGGCCAGGCCCTTCTTCACAGCGGTCATCTCCGGACCGAAGTCGATCGGGAAGGTGCCGTACTGCTCCAGCGCCTTCTTCTCCGCCTCGTTGAAGGCGGTGATCGCGGCCGGGATGTCCTCGATGGTGCCCGGCTTCTTCATCAGCTCGTCGATCTCCTTCGTCCCGATGTACGTGAAGTTCGAGTCCGAGTCGGAGCAGTAGAGCTGGCAGCCCGAGGTGCTGTAGCCGTACGGGTCGGAGGACGACCAGGCCATGATCAGCATCTCGTACTTGCCGCCGAGGACGGTGTCCGAGAACTTCGACGGGTCCTGGTTGTCGAGCTCGACCTCGATGCCGGCCGCCTTGAGCATCGCCTGCACGGCGTTCGCCATGGCGGTCTGCGTCGGGCTGTCACCGAAGAAGGTGTACTTGAGGTGGACCGGCTTGCCGTCCTTCTCGTAGTAGCCGGACTCCTCGTTGAGCGTGTAGCCCGCGCCCTCGAGCGTCGCCTTGGCGTTCTCCACCGAGAAGGCGGCGTCGGCCGGCATGTTGTTCTCGTAGCCGTCCTGGATCGGCGACATGACCTCGGACCCGGCCGGGTCCTCCTCCCAGCCGAGACCCTGGAAGTCGATCTCGGCGAGCTTGGAGACGTCGGTCGCCTGCGTCACGGCCTTGCGGACCGCGATGTCCTGCAGCGCCTCGGCCTTGGTGTTCAGCGTGAACACACCGGTCGACAGGGCGTAGTTGATGAGGATCTGCACGTCGTCCATGCCGCGCGCCACCTTGAGGCGGTCGGCCGCGGCGACGCCGACGGAGTCGATCTCACCGTTCTGGAAGGCGTTGATCGAGGCGGCGTCGTCCATCTGCTTGAAGACGATCTTCTCCAGCTTCGGCGCCTCGCCCCACCACTTGGGGTTCGGCACGAAGGTGGCCTGCGTCTCGTCCTGCGAGTCGACGATGAACGGACCGGCGGCCCACTCGTTGTGCGGCTCGTTCACCCAGCCCTTGGTGTAGGTCTTGGCGTCCAGGCTGTCCGGGTGCATCAGGTTGATGAACAGGAACTGGTACGGGAAGAACGGCGTGTCGAACGTGACGACGACCTGCTTGTCGTCCTTGCCCTTCTTCACCGACTTGATCTGGTCGTAGCCGGTGGTGCCCACGGGGTTGAACCCCTTCATGGTGCCCGACTGCGCCTTCCAGGTGGCCTCGAAGGCCGTCCAGTCGATCGGCGTGCCGTCGTTCCAGGTGGCCTTCGGGTTGACGTCGTACGTGACGACGAGCGGGTCCTCGCTGGTGACCTCGACGTTCGACAGGTAGTCCGGGTTCGGCGTCGGGTTGCCCGCGACGTCGTAGTCCCACAGCGACGCCTGGTACAGCTTCCAGAAGTCGCCCATGTAGCGGGTGTTGCCGTCGACCGAGAACGCGTTCCAGTTCGGCGTGACCTCGGACGTCGCCAGCGTGAGCGTGCCGCCGTCCTCGACCGCGTCGCGGTCCTGCGGGTTGTTGTACGCCTTGCCGGCCTCGGGCATGGGCAGCTCGCCCTTGTACGAGGAGGGGACGCCGTCGGCGGGCTGCGTCGTCATCGACGTGTCGCCGTTGCCCTTGGCCGTGCCCTCGTCGTCGCCACCGCCGGAGCCGCACGCGGCCAGGGTGAGCGCGAGCACCGCGGCAGCAGCGACCGCACCGACGCCCTTCTTGCGGATCGTTGTCATGATTCTCCTTGAGAAGCGTCTACCCGGTGGGGTAGATGACCCGGACGGGTCAGGCGCGGGTGGTCTCCCGCACGTCTGTGGGGCCCGCCGACGTCCTGGTCAGCGGGAAGTGGCAGGCGGCGAGCTGGTCGTCGCCGCCCGTGAGCACGGGCAGCACGGTGTCGCAGCGCCGCTGGTCGTCGGCCGGCAGCGTGGCGCGCACGGGGCAGCGGCTCGCGAAGCGGCAGCCGGGGATCTCCTCCACCGGGCTGGGCAGGTCGCCCTCGAGCACCACGCGCTTGCGCCCGCGCTCGAGCTGCGGGTCGGGCAGCGGCACGGCCGACAGCAGGGCCTGCGTGTACGGGTGGCGTGGCGCGGTGAAGACCGCCTCCGTGTCCCCGGACTCGACGACCTGCCCCAGGTACATCACGGCCACGCGGCTGGAGATGTGCCGGATCACGGACAGGTCGTGCGCGACGAAGAGGAACGCGACGCCGAGCTGGGCCTGCAGGTCCTCGAGCAGGTTGATGACGCCCGCCTGGATCGACACGTCGAGGGCCGACACCGGCTCGTCGAGCACGATGAGCCGCGGGTTCACGGCAAGGGCCCGCGCGATGGCGATGCGCTGGCGCTGGCCGCCGGAGAACTGCGACGGGAACCGGTCGACGTGGTCGGGGTTGAGGCCGACCAGCTTCATGAGCTCGTCGATGCGGGCGTTGACCTTCTGACGCGACCAGCCGTGCACCTTGAGCGGCTCGGCGAGCACGTCGTAGACCGGCATGCGCGGGTCGAGCGAGCTCATCGGGTCCTGGAACACGATCTGCAGGTCGCGCCGCAGCCCCGCGCGCTCGCGCTTCGAGAGCTCCTCGAGGTTCTTGCCGAGCACGGCGACCCGGCCGCCCTGCGGCGCCTCGAGCTTCATGATCTCGAGCAGCGTCGTCGTCTTGCCGGAGCCGGACTCGCCGACCAGCGCGACCGTCTCGCCGGCGCGCACGTCGAACGTGACGCCGTCCACGGCCTTGACGGTGCCGACGCGGCGGCGCAGGAAGCCGCCCTTGGTGAGCGGGAAGTGCCGCTTGAGGCCCTCGACCTCGAGCACGACCTCGCGCTGCTCGCGGGGCACCGCCTCGAGCTCCGACTCGGCGGCCTCGGCCACCTCGTAGGCGTCCTCGAACGTGACGCCCTGCTCGGCGAGCTCGTCGGCGCGCACGCACGCGGCGAGCGTCTCGGGCCGGCCGGCGACGGGCAGCAGGTCGGGCTCGGTCGTGCGGCAGCGGTCCTCGACCAGCGGGCAGCGGTCGGCGAACGGGCAGCCGACGGGCAGGTCGACCAGCGACGGCGGGTTGCCCTGGATCGGCACGAGGCGACGGCTCTCGCCGCGGTCGGGGCGCGGCACGGCGCCCAGCAGGCCCATCGTGTACGGCATGGCGGGCCGGGCGAACAGCTCGTCGACGGGCGCCTGCTCCACGGGGCGGCCGGCGTACATCACGAGGACGTCGTCGGCCACGCCGGCCACGACGCCGAGGTCGTGGGTGATCATCACGACGGCGGCGCCGGTCTCGCGCTGCGCCTTCTTGAGGACGTCGAGCACCTGGGCCTGGATCGTCACGTCGAGGGCCGTGGTGGGCTCGTCGGCGATGATGACGTCCGGGTCGTTCGCGATGGCGATCGCGATCATCACCCGCTGGCGCATACCGCCGGAGAACTGGTGCGGGTACGCCCGCAGCCGCTCGGCCGGGTTGGGGATGCCGACCAGGTCGAGCAGCTCGATCGACCGCTCCTTGACCTGCTTGCGGTTCAGGTCCTGGTGCAGGTCGAGGGCCTCGGCGAGCTGGTCGCCGATGGAGAAGACCGGGGTCAGCGCGGACAGCGGGTCCTGGAAGACCATCGCCATCTCGTTGCCGCGGTACTTGGACAGCTCGAGCTCGCTCAGCCCGAGCAGCTCCGTGCCCTTGAGCCGGATGGAGCCCTCGACGCGGGCGTTCTCGTCCAGCAGCCCCATGACCGACAGGGACGTCACGGACTTGCCGGACCCCGACTCCCCCACGATGCCGAGCGTCCGCCCGGGCATGAGGTCGAAGTTGACGCCGCGGACGGCGCGGACGGTGCCGGCCTCCGAGGCGAAGCTCACGTGCAGGTCGCGCACGCTCAGGACGGGGTTCATGCTCGGCCTCCCGACCGGGAGTTCGGGTCGATGGCGTCGCGCAGGCCGTCGCCGATGAGCTGCACGGAGAACGTGAGCAGCACCAGCGCGATCGACGGGGCGATGAGCACCCACGGCGCGGTGAGGATGACGCTCTGCCCCGCCTGGAGGATGGTGCCGAGCGAGGTGTCCGGCGCCTTGATGCCGAGGCCGAGGAACGACAGCGCCGTCTCGGAGTTCACGGCGGCGACCACGCCGAGCACGGTCTGGATGATGAGCACCGACCCGAGGTTCGGGATGAGGTGCCGGCGGATGATCGTGAACGACCGCACGCCCATGTACTTGGCGGCGTGCACGTAGTCGAGCTCGCGCAGCGACAGCGTCAGGGTGCGCAGCACGCGGGCGTACCCGATCCAGCCGAAGACCGTGATGCCGAACGTGAGCCAGATCCAGCCGTTGGCGCCGGACGACGAGCGCACGATCATCGCGATGAGCAGGAACGACGGGATCACCAGCAGCATGTCGAGGACCCACATGCCGACGCGCTCCACCCAGCCCTCGAAGAAGGCGATGGTGGTGCCGACGATCGCCGCGATCACCGTGATCGCCACGGACGACAGGATGCCGATGGCGAGGGAGCGGCCGAGGCCGCGCGCCACGAGGGCGAAGACGTCGGACCCGCCCGTCGTCGTGCCGAACCAGTGCTCGGCGGACGGCGCCTGGGCGAGGGCGAGGAAGTCGGGCTCGTCGTAGCCCCACTGCGCGATGCGCGGGCCCACGAACGCGAACACGACGAGCAGCACCAGCAGCACCAGCCCGACGACGGCGGACGGGCGGCGCGCGAAACGCCTGGCGATCAGGGTGAAGCGCCCGGTGCGCCGCAGCCCGGTGCTCTGCTCGTCCTCCGCCGTGAGGACGGCGGCGGCGGTGACGGTCAGCTCGGAGTCAGCCATGGTTGTCCAGCCCCTCTCAGCTGATCCTGATGCGCGGGTCGAGCCACGCGACGACGAGGTCGGCCAGCAGCGCACCGACGAGGGTGCACACGCCGGCGAACGCCGCGATGCACGTCGCGCCGTTGATGTCGTTGTTGACGATCGTCGTGACGAAGTACCGGCCCAGGCCGTTGATCGCGAAGATCGTCTCGGTGATCACGGCGCCCGTGAACACCGTCGCGATCGAGAACGCGACGTTGACGGCCGTCGGGATGAGCGACGTGCGCAGCGCGTGCTTGCGGATCGCGAGGTGCAGCGGCAGGCCCTTGGCCCGCGCGGTGCGCACGTAGTCGGCCTTCATCGTGTCGAGCAGGTACGTGCGCTGCGTGAGGTGGTAGCTCACGGCGCCGATGATCGTCAGCACGATGGTCGGCAGGATGAGGTGCTGCGCCAGGTCGAGCAGCCACAACCAGGGGTTGTCGCCCTCGTAGCTGTGCAACCCGGTGACGTAGAACAACCGGAACCCGAGCGCCTCGTTGATGTAGATCGCGGCGATGACGACGAACAGCGCGAGCACCGCCGTCGGGATCACGAGGAAGAAGGTCGCGAAGCCGCCGAGCACGCGGTCCTGCCACTTGTACTGGCGGATCGCGGTGTAGACGCCGATCGCGACGCCGATGACGATCGCGAGCACCGTGGCGAGCGTGACGAGCTGCGTCGACGCGCCGATCCGCGTCGCGACCGCGCTGGCCACCGGCTCCTGGTCGGGGCTCAGGCCCCAGTTCCAGTGCAGGACGATCTCCGTCAGCCAGCGCCAGTAGCGCAGCAGCAGCGGGTCCTCGTCGTTGATGTTCGCCGCCGTGAGGGACGCGTTGATGGAGTCCATCGGCGGGCGCGGGTTGCGCGACAGGTAGTTGGACCGGGGGTCCATGAAGACCGAGGCCAGCAGGTACGTCGCCGAGACGGCGACGAAGAGCATCGCGACGTAGTTCGCACCACGCCGCAGGAGGAACCGGCCCATCAGTCGTGACCGACCACGCTCGTCGGTGCGGGCACGGGGGTGCCCCCTCGTCCGGGTGGCTGGTTCCCGGTCAGCATGGCGAGAGGCGCGACACGCATGGACTTCCCTGTGCACTGGGGGCTCGTGGCCCGACGACGCGCGTGGCCCCTGCCCGGTGGGTGCGGGCCGCGCGCACTGATGACGAAAGCGCAGGCCGGGCTGGTTTGGCAGGGCGCCTCACGATAGACCTGTGCAACAGTCGCTGACCTTACTCGCGCTCTGTTTCGCCGTGGTTCACGTCTTGTCACACGGGCGTTCAGCGCACCGGAGATGAGACGCAGAACACACCATAAGGCCGATAAAATTGCAGGTCGGCGCGTTCTGGACCGGTGAACATATCGATTCGATCACGATCGTCGTCCCGGCCACCTATCGGGCCGGAGCGCCGACGGACGACGGCGGCCGGCCCACCCGTGGGTAGACCGGCCGCCGTCGACCCTCCCGGCCGCTGCCGGGCTCAGCGACTCAGAACTTCTGCTGCATCTGCGGGTTGAGCGACCTGAGGTCGGTCTTCGCCTTCCCGTCGATCCGGTCGTCGATGTCGAACGTGTCGAAACCGATCCCCAGGTCGTTCGAGTAGGCGTAGCCGTTGTACCAGTAGGTGGACCAGGTGCCACCGCTGGAGACGCCCGCGCCGCGGTCGAACCAGGCGAGCTCCCGCGGCTTCTTCGAGTTGGTGAAGTCGAACACCGAGACGCCGCCCTGGTACCAGGACTGGACCATGAGGTCCTTGCCCTTGACCGGGATCAGCGAGCCGTTGTGCGCCACGCAGTTCTCGGTGGCGTCGTTGATGCGCGGGATCTTGTAGTAGCTCTGGAACACGAGCTTCGTCTCGTGCTTCCCGCCCTTCTTCCGCTCCTTCTCGATGTCGTAGATGCCGTTGGCACCGAGCTCCGGGGCGTACTCGCCGGTGCAGGTCGCCAGCCCGCCGCCGCCGAGCTCGTCGGTGAAGACGACCTTGGTCGCGTCGTTGTTGAAGGTGGCCGAGTGCCAGAACGCGAAGTTCTCGGTGTCCCGGACCGTGCTGATCACCTTCGGGTGGGCACGGTCCTTGATGTCCATGAGGATGCCGTCACCCATGCACGCACCCGCCGCGAGGTCCTTCTGCGCGTAGGTGGTGATGTCGTGGCAGCCGGACGTCGCCGAGGCGCGCCGGTCCGGGTCGCCCTCGTAGCCGCCCTCCGGGAAGAGGTTCGGCGTGCCCACGAGCGTGGCGGCCGCCGGGTTCTTCACGGGGATCTTCACGACCGAGATGATGTCGTGCGGCGGCTGGCAGTCGGGGTAGGTCGAGCTCGGGCTGTACGACGAGACGTAGACGTACAGGTCCTTGCCGTTCTTGCTCGGCGCCAGGGAGTGGGTGTGGGAGCCGCAGGCCGTCTCGACGGACTTGACGTACTCGGGCTCCAGCGGGTCGGAGATGTCCCAGACCTTGATGCCCTCCCAGGCGTCCTTCTCCGTCGCGGGCCGGGTCGTCGAGGCGCACGAGTCGTCGCTGCGCGACGAGTCGGTGGAGAGCACCAGGACGTCGCCGTAGACGGAGATGTCGTTCTGCGAGCCCGGGCAGTACACCTGCAGCGCCTGGACGGGCTCCTCCGGGTCGGAGAGGTCGTACACGGTGAAGCCGTCGTAGTTGCCCGCGAAGGCGTACTTGCCCTGGAACGCGATGTCCGAGCCGGTGCCCTGCAGGGCGCCGTTCTTCGGGTTGTTGCTGAGGTGCTCGATGTTCGACGACGCCACCTCGCCCGGCGGGACGTCGGGCTCGGGGGCGTCGGACGCCGACGCGGGGGCCGCGAGCCCCAGCGCCCCCGCGACCAGGGTCAGCGAGAGGGCGACACCGGCGACGCCTCTCGTCCGTGAACTGCTCGTCCGTGAACTCCGCATCCGTGGACTCCTCTTCCGTGAACTCAGGGTTGGACGACGCGCAAGCGCCACACATCGTTGTGTTGGTCACACTGAGTGTTGTCTGGAAGCATCCTCCCCACCAGGTGTGCGGGCATCTTTTTACGCCGTGGCAACAACCTCAGGAGAGGATCTTCCGGTGACCACAGACCCCCGGATCGGTCGGACGGGCGGCCGTCGCGCCGCCCTGACCTGCGTCGTCGCGCTCGCCCTGGGGCTCTCCGCCGGGTGCACCGCCGAGGAGCCCGCGCCGGTACCGACGCCGTCGTCTGCCGTTCTCGCGCCGGGGAAGCCCGGCGAGCCCGCCGAGACCATCGCCCCCGAGGACTACGAGGGCATGGGCGACGCCGACGTCGTCACCGAGGCCGACGCCGACTTCATGACGCGGATGATCGGCCACCACGCCCAGGCCGTGGAGATGGCGCAGCTGGTCCCCGAGCGGTCGGGGTCGGCGCCGCTCGCGAAGTTCGCCGACCGCATCCGCCTGACGCAGGACGGCGAGATCGACTACATGAGCCGCTGGCTCGAGGACCAGGGACTCCCGGTGCCCGCGGTGGCGACGGCGTCGGCCGCGCCGTCGGACGGGAGCGGGCCGCGCGCCCCGCAGGCCCACGACCACGGCTCCATGCCCGGCATGCTGACCGAGGCCGAGATGACGGCCCTGGCGGACGCCGACGGCACCGCGTTCGACCGGCTGTTCCTCGAGGGCATGATCAAGCACCACGCGGGCGCGCTGGAGATGGTCGACGACCTCAGCGCCGCCGGGCGGGACGAGACGGTCCAGGAGTTCGCCGCGAACGTGGCGGCGGACCAGATCGCGGAGATCGACCGGATGTCCCGGCTGCTCGACGAGCTCCCCGGCTGACGGGTCGGCTCACTCCTCGCGGGCGACCTCCGCGACGAAGGCCCGCAGCGGCGGGGTCGCGTCGGAGGAGCGCCACACCAGCGCCCAGCGCACCGCGGGCGCGCCGTCGAGCGGGAGGTACGTGACGCCCGGCCACGGGAAGTAGCGGCGGCCCTCGTCGGGCACCGGGCACACCACCTTCCCCGCGGCGACGAGGGCGAGGATCTCCTGGTAGGTGGCGGCGGCCGGTCCGCGCGGGACCTCCCGCCCGGCCGGCGTCCGCTCGGGCAGGACGCCGGCCAGCCATGCCGGCGGCGCCGCCCCGCGGACCGCGGGCACGGCGTGCTCGGCGAGCGCCTCGACGTCGACGCGCCCCGCCGCCGCGAGCGGGTGGTCCGTCGCCACCAGGAGCCGCAGCGGCTCGGACCGCAGCACGGGTCCGACGGTGAGGTCGGGCTCCTCGACGGGGAGCCACGTCGTCAGGAGGTCGACGTCGCCGCGCCGCAGCGCGGCGAACGGGTCGCTGAAGACGACCTCACGGAAGCGCAGCTCGACGTCGGGGTGCCGGGCCCGGAACCGGGCGAGGTCGGGCTCCAGCTCGTGCGCCTGCCCGCCCATGAAGCCGAGCGTCAGCGTGCCGGCCACGCGCCGCGCCGCGGCCGTGGCGGCGGCGACGGCGGCGCCGATGCCCTCGTACGCGGGACGCAGGCCCGCGCGCAGCACCTCCCCCACCGCGGTGAGCTCGACCTTACGGCTGGTGCGCTCGAACAGCACCGCCCCGACGGCCCGCTCCTGCTTGCGGATCGACTGGCTCACGAGCGACACCGAGACGTGCAGCCTCTCCGCCGTCCGGCCGAAGTGCAGCTCCTCCGCGAGGGTCAGGAAGATCTCGATCTCACGCAGCTCCACGCCCCGTCGCACCCCTCGCCGCCGTGCCCCCTCGGCCCGGGGCGACCGATCGTTGACCCGGGGTGAACGAGCGTAGCCGGATCGGCCGTTGATCCGTGCCGGGGCCGCGGCGAGCCTGGGAACGCCCGCGAGGGCCGACCGCACCACGCCCAGGAGGACCACCATGCGCCCACCCGTCGCCGCCCAGCACGGCTCCTCGAACGCCCGGATCGACGGCGGCCCGCGCCGGCACGATCGCCCGCTGCACCGGCCCGCCCCCGCGCGCCGCCTGCCGCCGGCGTCGGTCCGGCGGCGCCGCCGGACCGCGAGCGCGAGCGCGCTCGAGCGTGAGGACGACGACGGGCGCCCGCCGTCAGCCGCGGCCCAGGGCCGTCACCATGAGCATCGTGGAGTCGTCGTCGGACTCGAGCCCGGCGAGCTTGTGCTCGATGACCTCGAGGTCGCGGGTGAGCCCCACGGTCGAGCGGAGGTCCTCCAGCCGCTCCAGGATCCGCGTGCCACGCCGCTCCACGAGGCCGTCGGTGTAGAGCAGCAGGGACTCGCCGGGCGCGAGGTCGACGCGGCCCGCGCGCACGGTCTCGCGCATCGCCCCGACCGGCGGGTTGCGGACGACCTCGACCAACCGCGCGCCGTCCGCGTCCGCGACGACGGGCGGCAGGTGCCCGGCGCAGACGTAGTCGACGCCGCCCGAGCCGGTCTCGGGGTCGACGTCGAGGATGCCGACCAGCAGCGTGGCCATGTCGTCGGTGAGGAGCGTCCGGGCGAGGCGGTCCAGGCCGGCCGCCGCCGTCGCGACGTCACGGTGCTCCAGCAGCAGGGAGCGCAGGCCGTTGCGCAGCTGGGTCATCGCCGACGCGGCGGGCAGCCCGTGCCCGGCGACGTCCCCGATGACGAGGGCGGTGCGGCCGTCGGGCAGCTCGAACGCGTCGTACCAGTCGCCCCCGACCCGGCCGCCGTCCGCGGGCCGGTAGCGGGCCTCGAGCCGCCACCCGGGCACGGTCGGCAGCTCCGCCGGAAGCGAGGAGTGCTGCAGCACCAGCGCCGCGCCCAGGTCGGGCCGGGACCGCCGGTACAGGAGCTCGACGACGGTCCGGCGCGCCACGAGGGCCGCACGGACGTCGTGGTCCGACCAGGGCTCGCAGGTGCCGTGCACGGCCTCGCGCCACGCCGCGAACGACCGTCGTGGGCTCACGCGCACGACCGCGCCGCTCTCGTCCCGGTCGACCGTCTTCTCGTGCGGGTCGCCGCCCCACGTGACCTCGCGCGCGACCTCGCTGCGGAACAGGGCGAGCAGGTCCCCGTCGGGCAGCGGGGCGACGAGCGCGCCCGCGACGTCGCCCAGCCGGTCGGCCAGCTCCGGGTGCTCGGCCCGCAGGTCGTGCGACGCGTACACCGGCTCCGTGCCGCCGTCCTTCCGGGGCCGCGCCGTCCGCCGCACGACGTCGACCACGGCCTCGGGCTCGTCCGGGACCAGCCCGACCATCGCCGTCGCGTCCCCGGTGCGGACCATCGCGCCGTCGGCGCCGAGGATCCGCAGCAGCCCCGGCTGCGCGACGGCGTCGGCCACCGGGTCGTCCTCCGCCCGGACCAGCGCCTCGAGCGCACGGGAGACCTCGCGGGCGTGCTGCGCGTCGTCCGCGGCGGCACGCACCACCATCTGCAGGGACAGACCCGCCGCGAGCGCCTCGGCCGCCGCGCGGACCTCGAGCGACGGCGTGTGCGGGCCGGCGACGTGATGGCACGCGACCATCCCCCACAGCCGCCCGCCCTGCAGCAGCGAGATCGACATCGAGGCGGCGACGCCCATGTTCCGCAGGTACTCGACGTGCACCGGCGACACCGCGCGCAGGCCGGCGAACGAGAGGTCGGTCGGCTCTCCGGCGGCCGGCAGCAGCGCGGGCACCAGGGGCCGGGGCACGGACGCGACGTCGTGGATGAGGCGCAGCCAGCTCTTCTCGTAGAGGGCGCGCGCCTGGGGCGGGATGTCGCCGGCCGGGTACCGGTGGCCGAGGAAGGGCTCGAGGTCGGCACGCCGCGCCTCGCCCACGACCTGGCCGTGGTGGTCCTCGTCGAACCGGTAGACCATCACCCGGTCGAAGCCCGTCACCTCCCGCACCCCGCGCGCCGTGAGGTCGTACAGCTCGTCCAGCGAGCCGGCGGTCGCCGCCTGGCCGAGCACGGTGTACGCGGCGCGGTACGGCTCCGCCGGGTCGGCGGCCTGGTCCGCGAGCGGCTCGAGCTCGACGACCACGGCGCCCTGCGGGTTGCGGTGGGTCGACGCGACCCACGTGCGGCCGTCCAGCGTCACGCGCCGGAGACCGTCCGCGAGCGGCCCGCCCTCGGTGACGTCCTCGAGCCGCAGGGCCGCCACGGCCTCGGCGCCGATCACGGCGGTCAGGGGCCGGCCGAGGACGTCGGCCGGCTGCGGGCCGAGCAGCTCGGGCAGCGTGGCGGAGGCCTGCACCACCACGTCGTCGTGCAGCACGAGCAGCACCCCGCGGGGCTGCACCGTGCCGGGCACGTGGATGGGTTCCGCGGCGCAGGTGTCGAGAGCGTCGTCGTCCGGGCCGTGCTCGGGGTCCTGCATGTCGTCCACACCCGTCCGGGCTCGATCGTGCTCAGCTGCCGCGTCTTGGCATGGGCGCACCCTCCCACAGCGGGGCGCACGCGCCAAACAGCGCCCTGCCTCAGGGCGCGGTGACGAAGACGTCGAAGAGCTCGGGGTGGTGGCCGTGCACCAGCACGGCGAAGACGACGGCGTCGAACAGCAGGTGCACGGTCACGACGTACGGGAGGCTCTTGTAGCGGGCGAAGATCCACCCCTGCACCAGGGCGAACGGCACGGTGAGCAGCGGCCCCCACTCGCGGTAGCCGAGCTCCCACAGGAAGGACACGAAGATCACGGCCTGCAGCCCGTTCGCCGTCCACAGCCCGAAGTGGCGGCGCAGCAGCGCGAACACCGTGCACACGAAGAACAGCTCGTCCCAGATGCCGACGGCGTTGACGCCGACGAACAGCCGGGCGACGTCCTGCCCGCTCTCGAGCTCCGGCCAGTTGAGGTAGGCACCGGAGCCCAGGAAGTACCAGGGCAGCACGAGGTAGCCGACCGCCACCACGACGACGAGGTAGACATACTGCCCGCGCGACCAGCGCCGGCCCGTCGCGACGGGGAACCGTACCGCCCCCGCGCCGTCGTCGTCGCGGAACCAGTACCGCGACGCCGCCCACGGCACCAGCACGGCCAGCGACAGCACGACGGCGAACCGCGCCATCCCGGCGTCGGACAGGTCCGCCTCGAGGGAGATCGTCGAGATGATGCCGAGCGCGACGGCGATCAGCGCGAGGTCGCGGCCCAGCCGCCGGTCGACGAGCAGGCCGAGCGCGACGCCGGCCACGAGCGGCACGTAGGCGAGCGGGCGCACGTGCACCGCGAACAGCAGCACGGCCGACGCGGACACGAGGGCGGCGGCCAGGATCCGCGGCAGCGCGGCGGGGGCACGGCGGGTGACGTCCATCGTTCGGCGAGGATATCCGGCGGCCTGCGTGGAAGAATCCGGGGCATGGTCGCGGGTCGCGGAGCGCAGAGCCGTGCCGGGGGCGCGCGCCCGTGACGTCTCGATCCTTCGACAGGACGGCCCCCGCCCAGGACGCCCCGACCGCCGGCGCCGTGCAGGCGCTCGTCGCGGCCGGGCTCGCGCGGCCGATCGCCGACGAGTCGTTCGACCGCTTCGCACGGCTCGTGCAGCGCCAGGTCGACGTCCCCACGGCCCTCGTGACCCTCGTGCTCCCGGACTCGCAGGTGTACCCCGGCGCCCTCGGGCTGCCCGACCCCTACCAGGCCACCCGGCGCACCACCCTGACCGAGCCGTTGTGCGGCGAGACCGTCCGCACCGGCCAGCCCCTGGTCGTCGAGGACCTCCGCGCCGACCCGCGCTTCGCGAGCCGCGAGACGGTCACCGAGCTCGGTATGGGGTCGTACGCGGGTTTCCCGATCTTCGACCGGCACGGCACCGCCGTCGGCACGGTGTGCGCGCTGGACACCGAGGCGCACGCGTGGAGCGCCACGGACCTCGCCACCCTGGCCGACCTGGCCGCCGCCTGCACCGCCGAGCTGCGTCTGCGCCTCGAACGGCAGCGCGCGCACCGCATCCAGCAGGTGGCGGTGCACGCCACGCGCCGCACCCGCATGCTGCTCGACCTCACCGACAGGTTCGCCGCCGCGACCACCCTCGACGAGATCGTGGACGCGCTGCGCACGTCGGGCCCCGGGCTGGGCACCGTGTGGGCCGCGCTCGCGCTGGCGGCGCCCGGCGGGTCCGGCCTCACCCTCGTGGAGCGCGACGGCGCCTACCCCTACCTGCCGCGGCACTGGCGCCTCGACGACCCGGCGGTGGCGGCCGTCGCCCGCGCCCGCCGGTCCGCGTTCTACCGGGACGGCGCGGCCGCCCTGCGCGACCAGCCCACCTGGGAGCCGTGGATCGACCCGTCGCTCGGCGGCCTCGCACTGGTGCCGATGGTCGTGGACGACCAGCTGCTCGGCGTCGTCGTCCTGCTCTGGCGCGGCCCCCACGAGCACGACGACGAGAGCCGTCGCACGGCCGCCACGCTCGCGTCGTGCGTGGCGCAGGCCCTGGTGCGCATCCGCGTGCTGGAGGACCGGCACCGCGTGGCCACCACGCTGCAGGCCGCGATGCTCACCGACCTGCCCCGCGTGCCGTACCTGGAGCTCGCGTCGACGTACGCGTCCGCGACCCGCACGGACAAGGTGGGCGGCGACTGGTACGACGCGGTGGAGCTCGACCCGCGCTCGACCGTGCTGATGATCGGCGACGTCACCGGGCACGACATGCAGGCCGCCGCCCGCATGGGCCAGCTGCGCGCCATGCTGCGCACCCTCGCGTGGTGCCAGGACGCCCCGCCGGCGCGGCTCCTGCGCGAGCTGGACCGCGCCAACCGCGGGCTCGGGCTGACGGCCAGCGGCACCGCCGTCGTCGCACGCCTGGACCGCACCGGCCGCGGCGAGCCGGGCAGCGGCGACGACCGGTGCCGGCTGTGGTGGGCCAGCGCCGGGCACCCGCGGCCGGTCGTGCTGCGCGCCGACGGGAGCGTGCACGAGCTCGACGGCCGCCCCGACCTCATGCTGGGCGTCGACCCGTCGGTCGTGCGCCGCGACCACGCGGCCGAGCTCGGCCCCGGCGACACCCTGCTGCTGTACACGGACGGTCTCGTGGAGTCGCGCACCGCGACGTTCGCCGCCCGCGCCGCGGACCTGCGCGCCGTGCTGGCGGACCTGCACGGCAGCACGACGGCGGAGCTGCCGCAGCGGCTCGTCGACCGGATGGTGCACGGCCAGCAGCGCGACGACGTGGCCGTGCTCGCCGCCCGGGTCCGCTGACCGCCGAGGTGGTACGGAACCTGCCGAGGTAGTAGCGGACCGCGCGGGTTTCGCTACTACCTCGCGGGGCTCGGTACTACCTCGCGGGTGCGGCGGGACCGCCACAGCGGCCAGCCGACCGCGGCAGCGACGACGAGGACGACGACGCCGAGCAGCGCCCAGGGCACGGCCCAGCCCGCGGCGGTGCCGGTCGCGGTGGTGGCACCGCCACCGCCGACGCCGACGACGAGCCCGTCGGCGCGGACGTCGGCCGCGACGCGGAACGTCGGGCGCACGCCGTCGACCTGGACGGTGCGGCGCACGACGGCGCCGGGCAGCAGCTCGTCGGCCGGCTCGCCGCCGGCGACGGCGCTCGCGCCCGGCCCGGTGAGCCGGACGGTCTCGGTCGGCACCACGCGCGCGTTGCCGGTGTTGGCGAGCGTGTAGGTCACGGTGGCGCGCGTCGCGCCCACCGGGTTGGCGTTCGGGTGCACGACGACGTCGACGTCGGACACCGCGAGGCCCGGCGCGAGGGCCCCGCCCACCCGGGCGTGCACGCGCAGCGCGAGCCGGCGGTCCACGCTGAGCGCGCCGTCGCCGACCTGCTGGCGGAGAGAGGTCACGACGCCGCCCGCGTGGTCGCCGGGGGTGACCTCGTCGGGGACCCGGAGGGCGAAGGGGACGTCGGCCGACTCCCCCGGCTCGATCGTCACCGTGCCGTCGTCGCCGGCGTCGAGCGCCAGCCACGACCCGAGGTCGGCGGGCTCCTGGTCGGCGGGCAGCAGGTCGAGGTGCCCGCTCGGCGTGGTGACCGCGTCGGTCCCGTAGACCGACAGCTCGAGCGGCGCGGCGGAGCGGTTGGTGACGACCAGGACGTCGCGGACCCGCTCCCCCGGCTCGACGTCGTAGGCGAAGTTGGCGCGCCCGGCGCCCTGCGCCCCGTCCTTCGGGGCGAGGGACCAGGTGAGGTCGTCGGTCGCGGCGTGCGCCGCCGCCGGGGCGGGCAGGACGAGGGCCGCGACGGCGACCGCGGCGGTGGCGAGGACGGCCGCCGCCGCGGCGCGCGCCCGGGACGGGGCGCGCCGCGACGACGGGCGGTGGTGCGTGCTCACGGGCAGGTCAGCCCACCGCGGTGAGGGTCAGCACGCCGGTGTACTCCCCGGCCGGAGTGGACAGCGGGATGCTCAGGTCGAGACCGGCGTCCACGGCGACCGAGCCGGCCGCGTGCCCCTCGGGTGCGGAGACGAGCGTCGCGCCGCCCTTGAGCCCGGAGCCGGAGCCCGCGACGACCTCGGCGCCCGCGACGGCACCCCCGGTGTTGGCGCCGAGCGCCGGCGTCCAGCCGAGGGCGGAGCCGCTGAACGACCGGTTGCCGGCGAAGAAGTCCGTCACCGTGCCAGTGAGGCTCCACGCCGGGCTGCCGGCGCGCGTGTCGGTGACGGTGACGCGGCGCAGGTCGCCGCTCGCGGTGAAGGCCGCGTCGCCCTGCGTGGCGGTGCCGAGGCTGACCGCCCCGCCGGACGCGATGGTCCACGTGAACTCGCCGGGCTCCGGCTCCACCGGGCCACCGCCGTCACCCTCGGGCACCGTGACCTCGACGTCGACGTTCTCGCCGTCGCCACCGGCGGGCGTGAACGCCACGGGCACGGCGAGCTCCTGCGCGGCGTTGGCGGCCGCGCCGCCCGCGGCGTATGTGTACACGCCGTAGACGCCGTCGGCGTCGTCCGTCTTCACCTGGAGGTCTGCGGAGAACGTGCCGTCCTCCTTCAGCAGCACGAGCTGGTCGGCGACGTTCGGGTTGGACGCCTTGAGCTGCGAGTACGACGGCTCCGGCAGCGCCCACTTCTGGCTGACGACCGTGCGTGCCGACGACGCGACGCCGTCCGACGGCCGCCAGTCCTGCGCGAACTTCCCGAAGACGACGTACACGCCGGTCGGCTGGCCGGTGGTGATCGGCGGGCGGGTGGCCATGTTGGCGGCCGGGTCGAAGCCGCTGCCCGTCACGGTGAGGGTGCCGGTCGTCGCGGGGTCGAAGCCGTCGCTCTTCGAGAGCGACACCGCCGGGTTCCAGGTCTGTGCGGGGGCCGCGAGGTCCGCCGTGACCGTGAGGTCGTCGAGCTCGGCGCCCGCCTGGAGGAAGTCCTGCAGCGCGGACGCGCCGGCCGCGGTGAGCGTCACGCCGTCGGCGGTGACGGAGACCTGGTCGCCCGACACGTCGACGGTCGTGGTGGCGACGTCGCCGAGGACGACGTCGTCGCCGCCGTAGGTGCCCGGCTCGTAGTCCAGGTTGTTCTCCGGGATGACGACGCTCAGGTCGCCCACGACCTTCCCGACGCCGCCCGTGACCTCGATGCCCACGTTCTCGACCGTGACCGTGAAGGCGTGCGACGGGAAGTGGAACACCGCGCCGCCGGAGGTCTCGACGGCGAGGTCGTCGGCGTCCGTGACGCTGCCGCCCGTGACGGGCAGCAGGTAGGGCAGCGTCTCGTTCGGCGGCGTCGTGTCGACGGTGGCGGCGGGGGTGCCGTCCACGTCGAACGTCGCCGGCTCGACGAGGGTGATGCGCTCGCCCACCGGCACCGCGCCGACGGGCGGGAGGGCCGCGGTCTGGAGCCCGACGTAGCGGCGGAAGCTCTCGCGGAAGCCCCACGAGGCGCTGCCGCTGTCCGCGACGACGTCCCGCGGCTCGGCGGCCTGGGCGGCGGGCGCCGCGACGAGCGCGGCCCCGAGCCCGACGGCGAGCGCCCCGGCGCCCGCGACCAGCCGGCCGTACCGGGCCGGACCGAAGGTCTTCGACATGTCTGTTGTCCGTTCGTTCGTGGAGGGAGGGGAGGTGGGGTGGGGCGGGGGTCTGAGCGGCCGCTGGGCGCGCTGCCGGCTAGGGCCGGAAGGGCAGCACGAGCCAGCGTCGGCGGAAGCCGACGACGGCCCCCGACGCGGCGAGCAGCAGCCCGGTGGTGGCGACGGCGAGGCGGTCGGTTCCGGTGCCGTCGGCGGTGCGGAGGAGGTCGGGCACGAGCGGTGCGGCCGCGCCGCCGAGCGTCGCCGCCTGCACCGCGGGGAACGCGGTGAGCGGGGCCGCCGCGAGCGTCGCTGCGCCGGGCGAGCGGGGCGTGGCGGGGCCGGCGGCGCCGAGCCCGCCCGGTCCGCCGAGCGCGTCGGTCCCGGGGCCCGGCGCACCGACGGGGCCGGACGCGCCGCCCGACGGGCCGGGACCGGCAGGCGCGGACGAGCCGTCGCCCGCGCCCGACCCGGTGCCGGACCCCGTGCCGACGCCGCTCACCGGCGGCGTGCTGCCGATGCTCTGCGCGGCGTCGAAGCTCACGCCGACGACGGCGGGCGGCTTCGCGGCGTCGCGGTGCCCGGAGGAGTACCAGTACGAGGCCTGCCCGGTGCGCTGCTGGAAGTCGACGAGGCTCTGCGGGAACGAGCCCCAGCACGACCCGGCCGGGTCCTGGCGCACCTGCGCGGCGCTGCTGCCGACGTCGGCGCGCACCCCGCAGTACGCGGGCCGCAGGAACCCGCCCTTGCTGCCGGTGAGCTTCTCGCCGTCGAACCGCGCCAGCGTCACCCGCGTCGCGGGCAGCCGGCCCCACCGCGTGACGTCCTCCCGGTCGGCGGCGTACCCGCCGGCGGTCGCGGTGAGCGTGCCGTCCCCGTCGGCGTCGAGCCGCAGCACCGGGTCGCCGGCCCACCAGTACGTCATACCGCCGTAGAACACGACCGTGAACGAGCCGGCCCAGCGGATCTCCACGGACCCGTCGGCGGCCCGCGTCCCCCGGCCGCCTGCCAGCACGACCTCCGCGCCGGTGGTGGTGGAGAGCGTGACCTGCTCGCCGGTCGGCCCGGTGCACCGGGTGCCGAACGTCGCCTGCCGCTGCGTCGCGGCGGCGCCCGTGCCGACCGTGCGCAGCACCCGCACGTCCCCGGCGCGGCCGTGGTAGAGCGCCGCGTCGCCGTCGTCCCAGATCCGGCTGCCGCCCGTGTTCCCGTCCGTGCCCGGCGTGCCGGCCATGAGGAAGTTGCAGCCCACGTAGTTGCCGGAGCCCGCCTCGGTGTTCACGGCCCACCGCAGCTCGGCGTCGGTCAGCGTCGCGGAGCCGCCGCCGTCGCCGTCCCCGTCGCGCCGGGGCACGGTGACGGTGAGGGGGATGACGTCGTCCGGGTCGTCCGCCGCGAGCGCCGGGGCCGGGGGGACGGCGAGGAGCGCGAGCAGTGCCGCCGCGCCGAGGGCCGCGCGGGCGCGGCGCGCGCTCACGGCCGCACCTCCGCGGCGCGGGCCGCACGGCGCCGCCGCGCGGCGGTGACGGCGGACGTCACGACGAGCAGCAGGAGCAGCAGGGCGGCGGCACCGACGGCGAGCTCGGCGGGGCTGTACGCCAGGCCGAGCGGCCCGGCGCCCCCGGCGCCTCCGTCTGCGCTCGCCGCCGCGACCAGGGCGTCGGCGGCCTCCGCCTCGGCGGGGTCGCGTGTGACGGTCACCTCGACCTCGGGCTCCCGCCCGGACGACGCGCCCGTCAGCCGGAGCACGTGGGTGCCGAGCCGCAGGTCGGACGGCAGCTCGAGCAGGCCCGCCACCTCGCCGTGGGTGCCCGCGCCGAGCGGGCCGACGGCGAGCACCCCGTCGTCGAGGGTCGCGACCACCTGCTCCCCCGGCTCGAAGCCCTGCCCGGCGAAGCTCAGCACCCGGCCCGCCACGGCGGTCGCCCTGTCCACGCCCACGGTGGCCTTGCCGGGCAGCTCGGCCTTCGCGCCGGCGCCCGACGAGGTCCCGCCGTCCGCAGGCGCGGCCTCACCCGAGGTCCCCTGCGCGCTCTCGCCCGGGGTCGCGCTCTCGCTGCCCGGGGCGTCGTCGCCGGATCCGCCAGAACCGCCGGAGCCGCCGTCCCCGCCGGTGCCGGAGGCCGTGGGCGCGTCCGCACCGTCGAACGACACGGGCGTGAACGACTCGTTGGCAGCGTTCGCGACGCCGTGCGCCCCGATGGTGATGACCCCGCACCGCACCTGCGTGCAGTCCACGTCCACGGCGCTGCCGGACCGGTCGACCGTCTGGAAGCGCGCGCCGGGCACGACGAGCGTCGCGGACCACGAGCCGTCGGACGCGATGGTGCCGCCGTTGGCCTCGGCCGCGGTGCTCGACCCGGGGAACGCCACGAAGCGCTGGTAGCCCGCGTTGTCGGCGGCCTCGGAGTCGGGCACGTACCGCAACGTCTCGCCGGTGGCCCCGCCCGCGCTGGGCCGCCACGACCCGCCGGACGGGTCGGACACCCAGCCGAACAGCACGTAGACGCCGCCGAAGGCGTTCTTCACGGACTGGAACCCGCTGCCGTGCAGCGTGAGCGTCGTGGGGCCGTCGGCGGCGGCGCGCGCGGCGCCGTCCAGGCCGGAGACGGACACGCGCGCCGCGGCCTGCGCGGTCGGGGCGGTGGCGACCAGCGTGCCGGCGCCGAGGGCCACGGTGAGCAGCAGCGCCAGCAGCGCCGAGAGACGGGCGGCGGGACGGGTGGGGTTCATGCGAGGTCCTCGGCGAGCGTGGGGAGCGGCGCGCCGTGCCGGGGCAGCACGAGCAGCGACCCGGTGACGGGGTGGGGCAGCACGTCGACGGGGTGGTCGTAGACGTCGGTGAGCAGCGCGCCGGTGAGCACGTCGGCGGGCACGCCGTGCGCGGCGACGCGGCCGCCCGCGAGCACGAGGACGCGGTCGGCCCACGCCGCGGCGAGCGCCAGGTCGTGCAGGACGACGACGACGGCGCCGCCGGCGCGGGCATGGTCGCGGGCCCGGGCCAGCACGCGCTCCTGGTGCCGGACGTCGAGCGCGGCGGTGGGCTCGTCGAGCAGCAGGAGCCGCGGCTCCTGGGCCAGCACGCGGGCGTACGACGCGCGCGACCTCTCGCCCCCGGACAACGTCGGGTAGCGGCGCGCCGCGAGGTGCGTGACGTCGGCGTCGGCGAGGGCGTCCGCGACGACGAGGTCGTCACGGTCCTCCGCGTCGGTGCCACGCCAGGGCGCCCGGCCCATGCGCACGACGTCGACGACGCGGAACGGGAAGCTGACCTGGTTCTCCTGCAGCAGCACGCCGCGGTGGCGGGCGAGCTCCGCCGGTCGGACGGCCGCGACGGGGGCGCCGTCGAGCGTCACGGTGCCCTCGTCGGGCCGCCGGTCCCCGGCGAGCACCGACAGCAGCGTCGACTTGCCCGCGCCGTTCGGGCCGACGACGACGAGCACCTCGCCGACGAGCACGTCGACGTCGACGGCGTCGAGCAGGGTGGCGCCGTCGGCGCGCCCGTCCACCCGCACGGTGGCGCCCCGCACCTGGAGCAGCGCGCTCATGCCCAGCCCCCCGCCTGCCGGCGGGTGCGCCGCACGAGCCAGAGGAAGAACGGCCCGCCGACGAGCGCGGTGAGCATGCCGATCGGCAGGTCCGCGTAGGGCACGGCGGTGCGCGCGACCAGGTCGGCGGCAAGCAGCAGGACGGCGCCGCCCAGCGCGCTGGCGGGCACGAGCACGCGGTGCCCGGGGCCCACGGCCATGCGCACCAGGTGCGGGACCACCAGCCCGACGAACGAGATGATCCCGCAGAACGCGACGGCCGCGGCGGTGAGCAGCGCGACCACGACGACGGCGACGACGCGCAGGCGCTCGACGTCCACCCCCAGGTGCCGGGCGGAGCGCTCCCCGAGGGCGAGCAGGTCGAGCCGGCGCGCCATCGCGCCCGCCGCGAGGAGCCCGACGACGACCAGCGGCGCGACGATCGCGACGTACGCCCACCGGGTGCCGTTGAGGGACCCGAGCTGCCAGAAGATGATCTGCTCGCGCTCCTGGGTGTCGCCCAGGAAGGTGAACAGGGCCAGCACCGCGCCGCACACAGCGTTGATCGCGACGCCGGTGAGGACCAGCGTCACGACCTCCGTGCGCCCGCCGGAACGGGCGAGCGCGTAGACCGCGAAGGTCGCGACGAGCCCGCCGAGGAAGGCGGCGCCCGCCGTCGTCCAGGGACCCGCGACGCTCACGCCGAGCACGATGGTCGCCGACGCCGCGACGGCCGCGCCGGACGAGACGCCGACGACTCCCGGCTCAGCGAGCGGGTTGCCGAACACGCCCTGCATGAGCGCGCCCGCGGCGGCGAGGGCCGCCCCCACGAGCATCGCCATGACCACGCGCGGGAAGCGGATCGTCCACAGGGCCGCGTACCCGTTCGGGTGGGAGGGCTCCGGCCCCAGCTCGAGGCCGAGGCCCCGGGCCAGCCCGCCGAGCACCTCGGCGGGCGGGATGTGCAGGTGCCCCGAGCCCGCCGCGACCACGGCGAGCGCCAGCAGCGCCGCCGTCAGGCCGCCGAAGAACCAGGCCACGCGGGCGGGGACGGCCGGGGGCAGCGGTGCCGGGTCGGCGTCGGGCAGGGCCGCGCGCGGGGCGCGCGGCGCGGTCGCGGTCACCCGTGGCTCCCGGCGGCCGGGCCCCCGGTGGAGACGCTCGTGGGCGCCAGGCTCTCGGGGGCGTACAGCGCGCGGGCGAGCGCGTCGAGCACGGCGGCCGTCTCGGGGCCGAACGCGAGGATCTGCGAGTCGTCCATGGCGACGATGCGGCGGTTCTCCCCTGCCGGGGTCTGGGCGAGGGCCGGCAGCCGCTCCAGGAGCCCGTCGACCCCGCCCGCGGACTCGAGGCCCTTCGACATCATGAGGAGCACGTCGGGCTGCGCGGCGACGATGCCCTCGTCGTTGACGGGCCGCATGCCCTGCCAGCCGATCTCGGACGCGACGTCGACGGCGCCGACCGACTCGACCAGGGAGTCCGCGCCGGAGCCCTCGCCGAACAGGTAGTAGACCCCGGCCTGGCCGCGCACGTAGAGGAAGGCGACGCGCAGCCGGTCGTCCTTCTCCGGCGGCGCGAGCTCCGCGATCTGCGCGACGACGTCGTCGACCTCGGCCTGCGTGCGCTCGGCGAGCTCCGCGCCCTCCTCGGGGACCCCGAGCGCCTCCGCCACGGACCGCACGAGGTCGCCCGACGTCTTCACGCTGCGGTGCGGGTCGAGCACGACGACGGGGATGCCGGCGTCGCGCATCTGCATGAGCACGTCCCACGGGCCGAGCGTCGTGTCGGTGAGGATCACCGTGGGCGCGAGCTCCAGGACGGCCTCGCCGGTCAGCTCGTGGCCGTTCGCCGTCACCAGCGGCAGGTCGGCGATCTCGGGGAAGGTCGAGGAGGTGTCGCGACCCACCACCCGGTCGCCCAGGCCCAGCTCGAAGACGGTGCGTGACAGGGTGCCGTACAGGTCGAGGGCCAGGATCCGGCTCGTGTCGGTGACGGTGACCTCGGTGCCCTGGGCGTCGGTGACGGTGACCGGGAGCTGTGGCTGCGGGTCGTCCGCGACGGGGGCGACGGGCGTCTCGGCCGTGCGCGCGACCGTCTCCCCGGTCCACTCCCGCGGGTCGTCGAGCACGTCCAGCTCGGACAGCGGCGTGGTGTCCACGGCGGCCGCCTGCTCGACGACGCCGCCCGGACCGAGGGCGGTGCAGCCCGTGAGGACCAGCGCGACCAGCGGTGCGACCAGCAGCGCGAGCGGGGCGGCGAGGGCGCGGCGGGCGTGCCGGACCGGGCGGGAGGACATGCGGGGTTCTCTCCTTGGTGGGGCGGCCGCCGAGAGGGGGCCGGGCCGGACGCGACCTCGCGCCGGAGTCCTGCTGAGGCATGCCTAACTTAGGCGAGGCTGGCCTTAGTTGTCACGCGCGAGGCAGGCGTCGACCCGGGTGATCCACGTCACCCGGGCCCGCGCCCGCGGGGGTCAGGGGTGCGCGACGCCCAGCTCGACGAACATCGCGCGGTTGAGGCGGAACGCCTCCTGCGCCTCGGAGACGGCGAGCGCGACCTCGGTGTCGTCGAGGTCGAGCCCGTCGAGGCGCTCGCGGTACACGTCCTTGAACGGCTTGGCCTTGGGGATCTCGGGGAAGTCGTAGAACTCCAGGCCCGCCGCGCCCATGCCGTAGTGGCGCTGCATCATCCGCTGGATGACCTGGCCGCCCGAGAGGTCGCCGAGGTACCGCGTGTAGGCGTGCGCCGCGTAGCAGGCGACGTCGCCGCCGACGGCGTCGAGCCGCGCGACGTAGCGCTCGGTCGCGGGCAGCGCCCGCACGACGTCGCGCCAGCCGGCGCCGTACAGGTGGGCCAGGTCCCGCTCGATGGCGGGCACGCGGGTGAGCTCGTCGAAGACGAGGGCGGCGCCGCGCTCGTCCTGCCGCATCCGCTCGCTCGCCCGCTCGAGCGCCGTGTAGACGGCGAGCTGCTGCGCGGCGAGGTCGGCGTACGCGGCGACGTCGAGCCCGCCCGACAGGAGCCGTTCGACGAAGCCCTCGGACTCCGCCTGCGAGTGCTCGGCGCGTGTGCCCTCGCGCAGTCGGGTCGAGAGCGCGGTCACGTCCGCGAGCACCGTCATGGGACCTCCAGCATCGGGTGTCGTGCCAGGCCATGGACGACCGGCAGGTACCGAGGTAGTGACAGCTCGTCACGACCGGGCGTCACCATAACAGCCGAAGTAAGGGTTGCCTACCCTGGTCTTGCACGGTGGTCGGCGGGACCCGTCGCGCGGACTGTCGGTGCCGCCCGGCAGGCTGGGCCGATGACGACGAGCGAGCTGCCCCCGGACGCCAAGACCGTGCTGCACCGCTACCTGCGCGGTGCGCGCGAAGCGTTGCTGTGGAAGGTGGAGGGGCTGTCGGAGCGAGAGGCACGGATGCCACGCACCCCGACCGGCACCAACCTCCTCGGGCTGGTCAAGCACGCGGCCACGGTGGAGATCGGCTACTTCGGCGACGTCTTCGGCCGCCCCTGGCCGCGTCCCGAGGACGCACCGTGGCTGGCCGCGGCCGACGCTCCCGACGCCGACGCGGACGCGCTCCAGGCGGAGTTCTTCGCCACCGAGGACGAGTCGGTCGAGCAGATCGTCGGCCTGTACCGGCAGGTGTGGGACTTCGCCGACGCCACCATCGACGCCCTGCCGCTGGACGCGCCCGGGCGCGTCTGGTGGTGGCGCGAGGGGAACCGCGACGTCACGCTGCACCAGATCCTGGTGCACGTCTCCACCGAGCTGAGCCGGCACGCCGGCCACGCCGACATCCTCCGGGAGGAGGCCGACGGCGCCGTCGGGATGCGGGCCGGCAACGACAACCTCGCCGACGGCTTCGACTACGCCGCGTTCACCACCAGGCTGCGCGGCACCGCCGAGCAGTTCCCCGGGGCCGCCCGATGAGCGCCCCGGACGTCCCCACGATCCGGCAGGTCGTGCTCGACACCACCGACGCGCGCCGGCTCGCGGAGTTCTACCGCGAGCTGTTCGGGCTCGCGTACCGCGCCGGCGACGAGCCACCCGGCCCCGGGCAACCGGACGAGCGCGGCGCCGACTGGCTGGTGCTGCGGAACCCGGGCGGCGTGCCGCTCGCGTTCCAGCAGGTGGCGTCGCTGCCGCCGACCACCTGGCCCGACGACGGCGTGCCGCAGCAGCTGCACCTCGACGCGACCGTTCCGGACGTCGCCGCGCTGGACCGCCAGCACGAGCGCGCCCTCGCGCTCGGTGCGCGGCTCCTGCTCGACCGGTCCGACGACCCGGAGGAGCCGCTGCGGGTCTACGCCGACCCGGCGGGCCACCCGTTCTGCCTCTTCGTGGGCTGATCCGAGGCCTCCGGGCCGAGCCGTGCGGAGGGGCTCAGCCCCAGGAGTCGCAGCCCCAGCCGTCGCCGTCCGCGTCGAGGCGGTGGTAGTCGGTGCTGCCGACCCAGACCTTCTTGCGGACGTCGGAGCAGTCGAGGTCCGGGCCGGGGTAGTTCCACGGGCCCTTCACGTACGCGCGCACATAGTCCGTCGCGCGGTCGGCCGCGAGGTTGTACTGACCGGCGTACTTGACGACCCACGTGCCCGAGCGCGACTGCGAGTGCTTGTAGCTGTAGGCGCCCTTGCTGTTCGTCTTGAGCGTGGTGATCCGCACCGGCTTCGCGTCACCCGCCGGGTCGAAGTACACGGCGAGCTTCTTGCCGGCACTCGGCACCACCCAACGCCCGGCCTTCTTGTACTTCAGCGTGCCGGACATGGTGACCGTGCCGCCGACCGCGACCGGCTCCGGCTTGGCGTTGAGGGTCAGGCTGGTCGGGTAGACCGTGGCGGCCTGCGCTGGCAGGGCGGCACCGAGGCCGACGACGGCCGCGACGAGCACCACGACGATGCGACGGAGCATGGGAGGGCCTTTCGACGAGTCGGGTCCGGGAAGCGTACGGTCGTCGGCCCACCCCGACGGTCGTCGCGGCCTCGTTTCACCCGCTCTCGTGACGAGCTTCACCCGAGCGCTGCCGTGGGCGACAGCAGGCCCGGGCCCGGCGACAATAGACCCGTGCAGTGCCCCCACTTCGACGCCGGCCGCTGCCACTCGTGCACCCTCCTCGCGACGCCGTACCCCACGCAGGTGGACGAGAAGGTGGCGCACGTGCGCGCGCTGCTCGGCTCCGCCGTCCCTGAGGCCCGCATCGACTGGCTCCCCGCCGTCACCGGCCCGGAGTCCGGGTTCCGCAACAAGGCGAAGATGGTGGTCAGCGGCACCGTCGAGGAGCCGGTGCTCGGCATCCTCGGGTCGGCGGCGGGCCCGTTCGCCGGCCAGGGGATCGACCTCACCGACTGCGGCCTGTACCCGCCCGCGCTGCAGGAGTCGTTCCCCGTCCTGGCCGCGCTGATCACGCGGGCGCGGCTGCAGCCCTACGACGCGACCTCGCCGTCGCGCGGGGCACGCCGCCGCGAGCCGCCGCGCGAGTCCGCGTGGCGGGGCGAGCTCAAGCACGTGCTCGTGACCCTCTCCCCGGACGGCGAGCTCATGGTGCGGTTCGTGCTGCGCAGCCAGGAGCCCGTGGCGCGCCTGCGCAAGCACCTGCCGTGGCTGCTCGACGAGCTGCCGCAGGTCGCCGTGGTGAGCGTCAACGTGCAGCCGGTGCACGCCGCCGTCCTCGAGGGCGACCTGGAGATCGTGCTCACCGAGCGGCACGCGCTGCCGATGCGCGTCGGCGCGGACGGCATCACGCTGCACCTGCGCCCGCAGAGCTTCTTCCAGACCAACACCGCCGTCGCCACCGCCCTGTACGCGCAGGCCCGGGCGTGGGTGGACGAGGTGGCGCCCGCGTCCCTGTGGGACCTCTACTGCGGCGTCGGCGGCTTCGCGCTGCACTGCGCCGCCCCCGGGCGCGCCGTCACCGGGATCGAGATCTCCGCGGAGGCCGTGACGAGCGCGGGCGCCACCCGCGACGGGCTCGCCGCGCTGCCCGCGGACGCCGTCGTCGCCGGGCACGACGCGGCGTGGTGGGCCGACGCCGTGGCCGGCGTCCGCTTCGCCGCCGGCGACGCCACCGAGCTCGTGCCCGGGTCCCCGCGCGACGGCGTCGCCCCCGAGCTGGTGGTCGTCAACCCCCCGCGGCGCGGCATCGGCGCCGACCTGTCCCGCCGGCTCGAGGAGTCCGCCGTCGGGCACGTGCTCTACTCCAGCTGCAACGCCGTCACGCTCGCCGAGGACCTCGCGCGGATGCCCTCGCTGCGTCCGACCCGCGCGCGCCTGCTCGACATGTTCCCGCAGACCAGCCACTACGAGGTGCTCGTCCTGCTCGAGCGCGGCTGAGGGACGTCGCGCCCCAGGGGTTTCCTGCAGCGCCTCCCGGGCCTACGCTCGCGCCAACCGCACCCCGCAGCGTCGCGCCGTGCGTCGTGAGCCCGACCCGGGCGCGCGGGGTCACCACCAGGAGGTCGACCGTGAGAACAAGGACGTTCAGCACGGCCGTCGCGACCGCAGCCCTCGGCGGGCTCGTCGTCGCGGCGTCCCTCACCCCCACGGCGACGGCGGCACCCGCCGTCGCCACCGGCCGGCACGGCACCCACGTGCCGGGCCCCGACCTGTCGAAGAAGGTCACCGGCGAGCGTGTCTTCCGGCACCTCGTGGCGTTCCAGGAGATCGCCGACGACAACGACGGCAACCGCGCCGCCGGCACCCCCGGCTACGAGGCGTCTGCCCGGTACGTCGAGAAGACCCTGCGCAAGGCCGGGTACCAGCCGGAGCGGCAGTACTTCGAGTTCGACACCTTCGACGTGCTCGACCTGTCCGTCACCGTCCCCGGCGTCGAGTTCGACCCCGTGCCGATGACGTACTCGACGTCCACGCCCGACGACGGCGTCACCGCGGCCGCGGTGCAGCCCGCGATCGCCGACGGCTGCCCGGCCAGCGACGACCCCGAGGCACCCCACGACGACTCGTGGGCCGGCGTGGACGCCACCGGCAAGATCGCCGTGGTGCAGCGCGGGGCGTGCGCGTTCGCCGCGAAGGCGCTCGCGGCCGGTGAGGCCGGCGCCGCCGGGCTCATCATCTACAACAACACCGACGGTGCCCTCAACGGGACGCTGGGCGAGCGCAACGACGGCTACGCGCCGACCGTGGGCGTCACGCAGGCGGAGGGCGCGGCCATCGTCGCGGCGATCGAGGCCGACCCCGCGCTCCAGGTCTCGTTCGACCTCCAGGCCGTGATCGGCACCGCCGAGACGTTCAACGTCATCGCGGAGACGAAGCGCGGGCGGCACGACAACGTGGTCATGCTGGGCGCGCACCTCGACAGCGTGCCGGAGGGCCCGGGCATCAACGACAACGGCACCGGCTCGGCGGCGATCCTGGAGACCGCCGTCCAGCTCAACAAGAAGAGCGCCAAGCTCAACAACGCCGTGCGGTTCGCGTGGTGGGGCGCCGAGGAGCTCGGGCTGGTCGGGTCGGCGCACTACGTCGACGACCTCGTGACGAACGACCCCGAGGCCCTCGACGACATCGCGACCTACCTCAACTTCGACATGGTCGGCTCGCCGAACTACACGATCGGCGTGTACGACGCGAACGAGTCGACGTTCCCCGCCCCGGTCGAGGTACCCGAGGGCTCCGTCGCGACCGAGGCCGTGTTCACGGACTACTTCGACGGGATCGACCAGGCGTGGGTGGACTCGGAGTTCTCCGGCCGCTCCGACTACGACGCGTTCATCAGCAACGGCATCCCGGCCTCCGGCCTGTTCACCGGCGCGGACGCGATCAAGACGGAGGAGGAGGCCGCGATCTTCGGCGGCGTCGCCGGCGAGGCCCTCGACCAGAACTACCACTCCGCGGGCGACGACCTGTCGAACGTGAGCCTCGAGGCGCTGGACATCATGTCCCGCGCGATCGGGCACGCCGCGCAGCAGCTGGCGTGGAGCACCGAGGCCGTCAACGGCGTCGAGCCCGGTCGGCCGGGCCACGGCCACGGCCACGGCCACGGCCACGGTCATGGCCACGGTCATGGCCACGGGAACGGTCATGGCCACGGCCACGGCGGGGGTCACCACCGCGGGGCGCACGGCTTCGCCACGCGCTGACCTCAGCCGACCTGCACCGCACGCCGGTCGAGCCCGTCGGGATCCGGTCCCGGCGGGCTCGACCTGCGTCGGTCAGCAGGACCAGATCCACGCCGGCCAGTTGTAGGTGCGCTTGACGGTCACGCCGGGGTCGACCCCCGGAGGCGCCTCCACCGTGACCGTCAGCTCGCCGACGTCGTTGCGCCACGACGCCACGTACCAGCCGCCGTCGCACTGCTTGGCCCGGAGCCAGCGGCGGTCCTCGGCGACCTTGACGACGGTCGCGTCCGGGTCGGTCGTCGTGACCGCGTCGACGCCGCGCAGACCGGACGTGGTGACCGTGACCGTCGTCCGCACGGGGGTCGGCGTCGGGGTGGGCGTGGGCGTCGGGGTGGGAGTGGGGGCCGTCGGCGTCGAGGTCGGCGTGGAGGGCGACGGGCTGGGCGACGTCGTCGGCGAGGGGCCGGCGGAGCCGGACGGCGCCGGGGACGGCGTCGGCTCGGTCTCCGGGCCGCTGGGCTGCGGCGACGACGGCGGCGTGCCCGGCTGGGTGCCCGGTGGCGTGGCCGGAGGCGGCGTGGTCGGCGTGGTGCCGGGCGTCGTCGGCTCGGTCGTCGGGGCCGTCGTCGGGCCGTCGGTCGCCGGTGGTGCCGAGGGGTCCTCGGACGGAGCCGGCTCGGCGGAGGTGGACGCGCTCGGCTCGGGCCCGGGCAGGGCGTCGGGCGAGGCCGTGTCGCCGGGCCCCGGGGCGGGCGCCGCTGCCGACGACGTCGGACCGGGCACGGGCGGAGCCGCCGCAGGCCCGCCGGCCCCGCCGCTCAGGGCCACCGCGACGGCCGCGACCGCGACCCCCGCCACGGTGCCCGCGCCGATCATCCCGGCCTTGCCGAGCTGGCCCAGCCGCAGCGCGAGCGCCCGCACCCACTCCCAGGCCGCGAGCAGCGCGGCCCCGACCGGCCCGGACCACGCGACCGCCCCGGCGCCGGTCGTGCCGGCGCCGAGCGCGCCGACGACCACGGGGGCGCCCGCGACAGCCCCGGCGGCCGTGCCCGCGAGCAGCAGGGGGGCGGCGTCGCGCACCGCCCAGCCGGCCTCACGCACGTCGACGAAGGCACGCATGCAGCCCTGGCAGCCGAAGAGGTGCGCCTCGAGCACGGTGCGGCGCGGGGGCGACAGCCGGTGCCGCACGTAGGAGTGCAGCGACTGCCGCGTGTCGAGGCAGCCGGGCGGGCACGCACGGGCGTGGGCCGCGGCGAACGCGGCGCCGAGCCGCTCCTCGGCCTGGCGCAGGCGGCGCAGCACCGCGCGGGCGTGCATGCCCAGCTCGGTGGCGATCGCCGAGACCTCGCGGCCGACGACGTGCCTGTCCCACAGCAGCCGCTGGTCGTCGTGGGGCAGCGTCGCGAGCACCGTGCGGAGCACCGCGGGGTCGACCGTGCCGGCGGCCCCGGGGGCGTCGTCGCGCCCGTCCGCCGCGGCCGCGGCGCGCATCTTCCGGATGGCGTCGTCGACGGCGCCCCGGCGCGCGGGCGCGTCGCCGTCGTGGATCGCGGTCACGCGACGCCCCCGTCCTGCCGATGCTCGTGGGTGCCCGTCGTCGCGGGCCGTCCAGGGCGCGCGGCACGGGCGCGCCGGGGGACATGATCGCAGCGGCCTACGGGGCGATGGCAAATCCCCTGCCCCGAGGGGTGCGCGGCGTGGTGACGCCCGCCGGGGCCGCGGAATGGTCCGCGAACCGGCACTTCTGGCTACTCCGTGGGCGGGTCGGTCTCGTCCGTGGGCTCCGGATCGGGGGTCGCGGTCGGCGTGGTCGGCGGGGTCGCGGAGTCCGTCGGGGTCGGCGTCGGCGCGGGCTCCTCCGTGGGCTCCTGCGCGGGCTCCGACGGTTCCGTGTCGGAGGGCTCGGGGTCGGGGTCGCCGGTCGACGTGCCGGGGTCGTGCGTCGACGGATCCGACGTGGACGACCCGGACGACCCTGTCGACGGGGAGCTCGACGACGAGGTCGGCTCGTCGTCGCGCCCGGCCGACGACGTGGGCGACGTGGACGGGTCGGACGTCCGGGCGTCGTCGTCCGACGACACGGTCGGGGAGGGCTCGCCCGACGGCGTCGCCGACGGGTCCACGGACGGCGTCGGCCCCGCGCTCGGGCCGTCGTCGCGGGAGGCCGGCGACGGGGTCGCCCCGGGCGACGTCGCGCCGGCGGGCACGGTCCCCACGAGGGTCGCCCCCGGAGACGAGCCGGTCTCCGGGGCCGCGGGCGCCGCGTCGCCGCTGCCGAGCGCGATCGCGACGGCCGCCACGGCGACGCACGCGACCGTGCCCGCGACGATCAGCCAGCTCTGTCGGCGCGCGGGCCGCGGGGCGGCGCCCGCCACAGTGCCGGACGCCGTGTCGGACGTCGCGTCGGACGAGGTCTCCGCGGCCGCCACGACCGCGACCGCGACCGCGGGAGGGTGCCACCCGCCCGCAAGCAGCCGCGGCCCGGCGTCCCGCAGCGCCCAGGCGGGCTCACGCACGTCGACGAACGCCCGCAGGCAGGCGGCGCAGTCCAGGAGGTGGTCCTCGACCCCGGTCTCCTGCCCGGCCGCGAGCCGGCCCTGGACGAGGTCGAGGAGAGCACGCCGCGTCCCGGCGCAGCCCGGCGGGCAGCCCGGCGCGTGCGCGTCGGCGAGCGCGGTCGCGAGGGCCTGCTCCGCCTGCGGGAGGAGGCGGGCCGCCGCGCGGGGGTGCGTGCCGAGCGCGGCGGCGACGGCCGACGGCCCCTGCCGCTGCACGTGCGTGGCCCACAGCAGGCGCCGGTCGTCGGGCGAGAGGGTCGCGAGGGCGGTGCGCAGCACCTCGGGGTCGGCGGTCCCGGCCGCGCCGGGCGCTCCCCCGCGCCCGGCGGCCGCGGCGGCGACCCGCATCCGCCGGATCGCGTCGTCGACATAGCCCGCGCGCGCCGGCGCGTCGTCACCGCCGGTCTCGGTCACGGTGCCCCCGTCTCTGGGTCTCGAGCGGCGCGCCGACGGCGCGCTCGCGGGGCTCATGATGGCAGCGCACCCCAGGGTCCCGGCAAGCCCCCGTCCAGGCAGGTCTCAGGGGGCGGGACGACGGTGACGCCCGCGCGGAGGTGGAGCAGGCTCGGGGACGTGAAGGAGTACGTGCTCTTCGACCACGACGGCGTCCTGGTGGACACCGAGCCCTGGTACTACCGGGCCGGGGAGCGGGCCCTCGCGGACGTCGGGTTCACGCAGGACCGGGACCGGTACCTGCGCGACATGCACCACGGCCAGGCCACCTGGGCCCAGGCGCGGGCCGCCGGGATCGACGAGGCGACCATCGACCGCCAGCGGGCGGTCCGCGACCGCTACTACCAGGAGTACCTGCGCACGGAGGCCATCGAGATCGACGGCGTCCTCGACGTCCTGGCGGCGCTGGCGCCGCACGTCCGCATGGCGATCGTGACGACGTCACGTCGCGTGGACTTCGACCTCATCCACGAGGGCCGCGACATCCTGCCGTTCATGGACGTCGTGCTCGTGCGCGAGGACTACGTGCACGCCAAGCCGCACCCGGAGCCGTACCTGACCGCCCTGCGGGCCCTCGGGGCCGCGCCGGAGGAGGCGGTGGTCGTCGAGGACTCGTCGCGGGGCCTCGCCGCCGCGGTCGCGGCGGGCATCGACTGCGCCGTCGTCCACCACGACTTCACGGCCTCGCAGGACTTCTCGACCGCCAGCCACCGGATCCGCACCCTCGCGGAGCTCCCGGCCCTCGTGCGCGACGGCGCGTGACCGGCGCCGGGCGGGGGGGGCCCCCCGGGGGGGGGGGGCCCGCCCGGGGGGGGGGGGGGGCGCCCGGGGGGGCCCCGGG
>NZ_JBHTVZ010000001.1:112386-290661 GCF_042792715.1 Isoptericola sp. NPDC056618
GCTTCATTCCCCCCCCCCCCCCCCCCGGCCCCCCCCCCGGGCGGCGCCCCCGCCCCGCGGGCGCGCGCGGGGGGCCGCGGCGGGGGGGGGCGCCCCCGGGGGGGGGGGGCCCCCCACGGCCGGGGTCGGTGCGACGGCGCAGGTCAGGACCGCGCGGTCGCGAGCGCCTCGACGTGGCCGCGCCCGGCCAGCCCCATGAGCCGGTCCAGCGCGCGGCGGGCGTCGGCACGGTCGTCGTCCTCGGCCGCGAGCACCAGCGAGTAGAGGTCCTTCGGGTCCTCCGGCTCGGCGACGAGGTCCAGGTGCTGCAGCAGGGCGTCGGGGACGTCGTCGCGCACGAACCGCAGCGCGGCCCAGTCCTCGACGGCGAACCCGACGGAGTCGAAGACCGTCACGGTGGTGTCGTCCGGGGTGTGCCGGTCGCCCGCGTGCCGCGCGAACGTCTCCCCCGGCCCCGCCGTGGCGGGGGCGCCGCAGCGCCCGTCGCGGCGCCCGGCCACGACCTCCCACAGCTCGGTGACGACGAGGTCCGGCGTCTGCTGGATCTCGCCCTCGACGCGGGTCTGCGGCTCGTACTCGACGAACACCTCGGCGTCGCGCAGGATCGCCGGGTCGAGCTCGGTCTTGCCGGGGCAGTCGCCGCCGATGGCGTTGACGTGCACGCCCGGGTGGGCGAGGCGGAACACCATGTCGTGCGTGAGCACCGTCGCGTTCGCCTTGTCCGCCGTGCAGGTGGTGATCACGTCGGCGCCGGTGACGGCGTCCTCCCCGCTGCTCGCCTCGTGCACCTCGAAGCCGAGGGCGCGCGCGTGCCGGGCGAGCTTCGCCCGCGCGCCGGTGTCGGTGTCCCAGACGCGCAGGTGCGTGATGCCGAGCGCCGCACGCATCCCCAGGGCCTGGAACTCCGACTGCGAGCCCGCACCGATCAGCGCGAGGGTGCGCGAGCCGGAGCGCGCCAGGTAGCGGGCGGCGAGCGCCGACGTCGCTGCGGTGCGCAGCGCGGTGAGCAGCGTCATCTCGGCGAGGAACGTGGGGTAGCCGTTGGGTACGTCGGCGAGCACGCCGAAAGCGGTGACCGTCTGGAAGCCGCGCGCGGGGTTGCGGGGGTGCCCGTTGACGAACTTGAAGCCGTAGGTGACGTCGTCGGACGTCGGCATGAGCTCGATGACGCCGTCGCGCGAGTGCGACGCGATGCGGGGGCGCTTGTCCAGGTCGGGCCAGCGGGCGAAGTCGATCTCCAGGGCGTCGACGAGGTGCCCGATGAGGGCCTCCGGGCCGCGGTGAGCCACCCAGCGCGCCATGGACGCGACGTCGAGGAACGGGACCCTGCTGGTGGGCCTGCTGGTGGACGTGGTCATGCGCGGGCCTCCTGGCTCAGGGGAGCGGCGACGGCGGGACGCAGCTCGAGGGTGCAGCACTTCACGGAGCCGCCGCCCTTGAGCAGCTCGGACAGGTCGACCCCGACGGGCTCGAAGCCGCGCTCGCGCAGGCGGGCGTGCATGCCGGTGGCGCGGTCGGTGAGGAACACGTGCAGCCCGTCGGAGACGGCGTTGAGCCCGAGGACGGCGGCGTCCTCGGGGGTGGCGACGACGGCGTCCGGGTAGCGCTCGGCGAGCACGGCCTGCGAGGCCGGGCTGAAGGCCTCCGGCAGGTACGCGACCAGCGGCGACGGGCCGCCGTCGAGCACCGCGAGCGCCGTGTCGAGGTGGTAGTAGCGGGGGTCGACGAGCTCGAGGGTCACGACCTCGACGCCGAGCAGCTCGGCGACCTCGGCGTGCGCGGCGCGGGAGGTGCGGAAGCCGGTGCCGGCGAGCATGACGTCGCCGACGAGCAGCAGGTCGCCCTCGCCCTCGTTCTGCTCGGCCGCCTGGCCGAGGCTGACGACGCCGTCGCCCGCGCCGGCGAACCACTTCTCGTACGCGATCCCCTCGGGCCGCCGCTCCGGGTAGGTGAACCGGGCGGCCAGCGCGCGGCCGCCGAGCACCACGCCGCCGTTCGCGGCGTAGACCATGTCGGGCAGGCCGGGCACGGGGTCGATCACCTCGACGTGGTGGCCGTGGGCCTCGTAGGTGGCGCGCAGGTGCTCCCACTGCGCGAGCGCCCGGCCGGTATCGACCGGCACGCCGAGGTCCATCCACGGGTTGATCTCGTAGACCACGTCGAAGTAGGTGGGCGGGCACATGAGGAAGCGGCGCGGGGTCGCCGTGCGCTCCGCGCTCGCGGGCTGGGGAACCGTGGCCGACGTCGTCGTCGGCGTGGTGAGGGCCGTCATGACCGGGACGCTAGGGCCGCGGACGTTGCGCCCGACGCACGATCCGTTGCGCGTTCGGGGCGCCGACGTGACGGATCGTGCGCGGCGGCTGAAGAATTCGGGCATGGTGGCGACATGGACGCGGTGAACCGCAGGATCGTCGGCCACCTGCTGCGCGACGGGCGCGCGACCTACGCCGACATCGGCGCCGACGTGGGGCTGTCCGCGCCCGCGGTGAAGCGGCGGGTGGACGTGATGCTGGCGCGCGGCGAGATCACCGGGTTCACGGTGCGGGTGGCGCCGGAGGAGCTCGGCTGGGGCGTCGAGGCCTACGTGGAGCTGTTCTGCCGCGGCAACGTCTCCCCGGCCACGCTGCGCCGCGACCTGGCGACCATCCCCGAGATCGTGCGGGTCGACACCGTGACCGGCGAGGCCGACGCGATGGTGCAGATCATGGCCGGGAACATGGCCGACGTGGAGCGCACCGTCGAGGCCATCCGCGGCAGCGCGCGCGTGGACAAGACGCGCACGTCGCTGGTCATGACGCGCGTCATCGACCGCCCCGCGCGCTCGTCGTCGGCGGAGGGGGCGTGACGTGCGGGTCCGCCGTGCCCGCGTCGGGCTCGCCGTCGGGCTCGTCGTGGGTCTCGGCATCGTCGTCGCGGCGACGGCCTGCACCTCGCCGGGCGACGACGCCGCGCCGCTGCCGAGCGGCGTCGCGCAGGGCCTGAGCGCCGAGCTGCGGCAGGACCGCACCCAGTACGCCGACCGCCGGGCCACGCTGCACGTCGTCAACGGCTCCGACCAGGCGGTGACGCTGCTCGGCGGCACCCTCGACGCGCCGGGCTACGGCCCGAGCGCCCCCGACGGGCCGACACGCGCGCGCATCCTCGCGCCCGACGCCGGGCGCGACGTGCGGCTGCGGCTGGGGGAGGTCGACTGCGACGCCGACGCCCCCGCGGCCCGGTCGGGCGCGGACGCGCAGACGACGCCGGTCGCGACGGCGACGGTGCGCCTGGCGGCGGGCGAGGCCTCCCCGGGGAGCACGCCCGCGGGGACCACCGTCGAGGTGGACGTCACCGACCCGTTGGCCCGGCTCGCCGCCGTGCACGCGGAGGCGTGCGCCGAGCGGCTCGTCGCGTCGGGGGTCACGCTGCGCGTCACCGACGTGCGCGCCGCGGACGTCCCCACGCCCGACGGCGACGCGCCCGGCGGCCGCATCACGCTCGCCGTCGAGCCGGTCCCCGGCGGTCCCGACGCACGGCTCGTCGAGGTCTCCGGCACGACGCTGCTCTCCCCTGCCGCCGGCACCGCCTGGACGGGCGACGACCTGGCCGGTCAGACGGACGGCGCGGTCGTGCTCGACGTCGTGCCCGCGCGCTGCGACCCGCACGTCGTGGCGGAGGACAAGCGCGGCACGTTCCTGCCCGTGCACGCCGAGGTCGACGGCGCGCCGCAGC
Organism: Isoptericola sp. NPDC056618; assembly: GCF_042792715.1. Lineage (NCBI taxonomy): Bacteria > Bacillati > Actinomycetota > Actinomycetes > Micrococcales > Promicromonosporaceae > Isoptericola > Isoptericola sp. NPDC056618. The sequence continues at coordinate 116,098 of NZ_JBHTVZ010000001.1, forward strand.
CGGTGATCTACGTGCCGATGACCGACGAGCAGCGCGCCGCCGTCTACGGCCTCGTGCACGACGTCTGCGACTGGGGCTGAGCCAGTCGAGCGGGTGAAATCCACCCGCATCTTCCCCTTATTGAGGCAACCTCAGTAGTCTCCCCCAAGACCCGTCGACGACGACGGGCCACGGCCCCGAGCCGTGCGGACGCCTGCGTCGACGACGACGCGGACCGGAGTGAGGCCCGATGAACCCGACCGCCCCCGTACCCCGCCGACCCCGCGGCCACGCCGCGTCCACGGTCACCGCCATCGCGGCGCTCGCGCTCGCGGCCCTCGTCGCGCTCGTGGTGCTCGTCCTGCTCGACGGCAAGGTCGCCGACGGCGCCACCCGCCTGGACGCGGGCGCCACCGCCGTGCGCGACGGAGCCGCCGACCTGTCCGACGGCAGCGGCCGCCTCGCCGAGGGTGCCGGCACCCTCGCCGACGGCACGTCCGACCTGTCCGACGGCACCGCCCGCCTCGTCGACGGGACCGACGACCTCACGGCCGGGACGGCCCAGCTCACCACCGGCGCCGCCGAGCTGTCCGAGGGGCTCAACGACCGCCTGAGCCCCGGGGCGACCCGCGCCTCCGAGGGCATCGTCGAGCTGCACGACGGCACGATGCGGCTCCGCGCCGGTAGCAGTGAGCTCGCTGACGGCACGTCGCAGCTCCACGACGGCAGCGCCACCCTCGCCGCGGGCGCAGAGAAGGTTGCCGACGGCGCCGCCCGTGCCGACGCCGGGGCGGGCAGGCTGGCAACGGGGTCCGGCCAGACCGCCGACGGCGCCCTCATCGTGGCGGGCGGGGCGTTCGCCCTGCGCGACGGCAACCAGGTCGCGGCCAATGGCGCCGACTCGTTGGCCTCGGGCACCACGCAGCTTGCGACCGGCTCGAGCGCCATCGCCGACGGCGCGGAGCCGCTCGCGGCGGGGGCCAGCTCGGTCGCCGACGGCACGAAGGCACTCGTCGACGGCAGTGGCGCGCTCGCCGAGGGCTCCGGTGATCTCACGACCGGCGCGGCCGCAGTCTCCGACGGGGTCGCCAGCCTCTCGGAGGGACTGAACTCGATCATGGACGGCGGCCCCAAGCTGGAGGCGGGAGCGAAGGACGCCTCCGACGGAGCTGCCGCCCTGGCGTCGGGCGCCGAGGCGCTGGTCGCCGGCACCCAGAAGGCCGCCGCCGGTGCATCGACCACGGCCGCGGGCGCGACGAGGCTCGCGGCTGGCACCGACGAGGCCGCGGCCGGCGGCGCGAAGCTGGTCGAGGGCCTGAAGGCTGCTCAGGCAGGCGCCTCGAACGTCGCGGCCGGGACGTCCGGGATCGCCCGGCAGCTCACGGAGCTCGCCTCTGCCACCGCCGACCCCGACGCCCGTGCACGGCTCGAGGCCCTTGCCGCTCAGGCGGAGAAGGTCGCGGCGGGTGCCTCTGGGGTCGCTGACGGTGTCACGCAGAGCCGTGACGGCGCGACGACGCTTGCCGGGTCCCTGGACAAGCTCGGTGCTGGAGCGGCGAGCCTCCGCGACGGCGCCCAGCTCCTCGACGCGGGGCTGAACGACGAGAAGGAGGGCCTCCTCTCCGGAGCGACGAGGCTCTCTGCCGGTTCCGCCAGCCTCGCGGACGGTACCGCCAGGGTCAGCGACGGCGTCTCGGCCGTCCTCGCCGGTGGCAAGCGGCTCCAGGCAGGCGCCAGCGCTGCCGCCACCGGTGCGAGCAAGGTCGCGGCCGGCTCCGTCGACCTCGACGCGGGGATGAAGAACCTCGCCGGCAAGAGCGTCACGCTGAACGACGGTGCACAGCGGGTCTCGGCCGGCAACGCGACCATCGCCGAGAAGACGGCAGCGCTCGCGGCCGGCGTCGCGGCAGCAGACACCGGCGCACGCTCCCTGGCCACCGGGACGGCGGAGCTCGCCGTGGGTGCCGATGCGCTGGCCGCGGGCTCGCTGCGGGTTGCGGCAGGGACGGACCAGGTGGCGACGGGTGCGGCCGAGCTCGCGGGCAAGACGCCCGCCCTCGCGGCTGGTGCCGTCGACGTCGCCGCCGGCAGCACGCGTCTCTCCACCAAGCTGGGCGACGCGGAGGCGGGCGCGTGGCGTCTGGCGACCGGGCTCGACGACGCGGAGGCGGGCGCCGGCCGTCTTCAGGACGGCCTGGACGAGCTCGCGACCGGCGCCACCGACGCCGCGGCGGGCGCCGAGCGGCTGCGCAAGGGCAGCGAGCGTCTCGACGACGGCGCGACGGAGCTCGCCACGGGCTCCGGCGAGCTCTCCGCCGGGGCGGGACGGCTCCTGTCGGGCGCCACGGAGCTCTCCGACGGCAGCGCGGAGCTGGCTTCCGGCGCCGGCGAGCTGGCGGCCGGGACGGTCGAGCTCGCGGACGGCACCACCACGATGCGCACCGAGATGGAGTCCAGCCCGGCGGACCCGGCGGCGCTCGCAGGCGGGATGCTGCTGGTGCTCGGCCTCCTGGGCGGGGTGGCGGCCCTGGTGCTGCACCTGCGCCGTCGCGCCTGACGGCGCATCGACACACCGAACGGCCCGGCCCGATGCTCAGGGGAGCATCGGGCCGGGCGGTTCATGCGCGACGTGTCGGGGCACCCCGTCACAGACCGCCGAAGATGACCTCCCACAGGCTCTTCACCCGGATGGTGGTGGTCGTCGTGGCGGCCTCGGTGGTGTCGTCGCCGGAGTAGCGGACCTCCACCTCGACGGTGCCGGACTTGAACGGCCCCGCCCACAGGCGCGCGTCGCCCTTCTTGTTCAGCGTGGCGGTGTCGACCTTCTTGCCGTCGACCGTCGCGGTGACCTTGCCGGTGGGCGTGCCGTCCGGCGTCTCGACCGACACCGCGAGGCGCACCGGCTGGAACCAGGCGACGGCGGTCTTCGGCGCGTCGACCGTGAGGGTCGGCGTGGCCTTCGCCGGCTCCGCCACCTCGATCGGCACGGTGACCTCGGTGCCGGTCGCCGCGCCGGACAGGGTGAGCGTCGCGGCGCCGGACGGGGCGTCGGCGGGCAGCTCGACGGCGACCGACGCGGTGCCGATCGTGTCGTACGGCTCGGTGCCCGCGGTGCTGTCCACGGCGGCGGTGCCGAGCACCTGGTCGCCGAGGGACACCGTGAGCTCCGGGTCGGTGACGTCGCCGGGCGCCGACATCGACCAGGAGGAGACGTCGAACGCGACGGTCGCACCGGGCTCGTACGCCTCGGGGGCGTCGGCCGGGAACGAGACGCCGACGGCGCGCTGGCCCGGGTCGACGGCGAGCGGCTCTCCTGCGGCGTGCGTCGCCATGTAGTCGACGAACGCCGCGAGGTCGGCCTTGCCCGTGTCGCGGGCGTTGGCGCCGTCCGCGAAGGCGCGGAAGTTGTCGCCGCCCGACGCGAGGAACGAGTTCACCGTGACGGAGTACGACGCCGCCGGGTCGATCGGCTCGCCGTCCAGCCACATGCCGGTGATGCGGTCGCCCTCGGGCCGGTTCGCGTCGAAGGTGGACGTGAAGCCCTCGGAGACGCCGAGCCGCAGGAACGGCCGCGACGGCACGTTGCCGTCCTTGTCGCGCTGCCACTGCTGCTCGAGGACCGTCTTGATCTGCTCGCCCGTGAGGTCCATGTTCACGAGCGTGTTGGCGAACGGCTGCACCGCCGCCGCCTGCTTGTACGTGAGCGTGCGCGGGAAGGCGTCCGTGCCGCTGCCGACCATGTCGTCCCGCAGGCCGCCCGGGTTCATGAACGCGATCTGCGCCGCGCCCGACTCGGGGGCCTCCGTGGCCCAGCGCTGCACCTCGGCGACGAGGTTGCCCAGCGTGGACTCCCCGCCGCGGTTCTCCGCGCCGGAGGACAGCTTGGCGCGGTTGAACGCCCCGCCGATCTGGCCCAGCGGCTCGGCGCCGAGCACGTCAGCCTCCGCGACGGCGTCCGACACGATCGACGTGACGGCCGGGTCGGCCGGGTACTGGCCCGCCAGCGGCAGGATCCCCGTCTCGACGCCGACCGGCTCGCCCGTCGCGGCGTCCACCGAGTACGTGAGCTGGTTGAGGTTGTAGCCGTACTGGCCGGCGGAGACGACCGGGCGCTCCGTCACGGCCTTCCCCGCCCACTCGTCCACGGGGAACGCGCAGTCGTACGCGAGGTGCGTGTGCCCGGAGACGATGGCGTCCACGTCGGGGCTGACGTCGTTGACGATCTCGGCGAACGCGTCGTCCGCCGTCGGCATCGCGGCGCAGTCCGTGGACTTCGCGCCCTCGTGCACCAGCATGACGACGAGGTCGGCACCCTCGGCCTTGAGCTCGTCGGTCTCCTCGTTCACCGAGTCGACGATGCCGCGCACCTCGAGGTCCGCGATGCCCGCGGGGCTGACGAGGGCGGGCAGCTCCTCCGTGACGGCCCCGACGAAGCCCACCTGCACGTCGCCGAAGTCCTTGATCCACGTGGCGGGGACGGCGTCGTCGCCGGTCGCCTTCATCTTGAGGTTCGCGGCCACGTACTGCCACTGCGCGCCGCCGTACGGGTTCGTCTCGGCGTCGAAGGGCGCCATGACGCGGTTCAGGAGGTCGTCGTAGCCCTGGTCGAGCTCGTGGTTGCCGACCGCCGACACGTCGAGGCCCGCGGCGTTGAGGGCGTCGATCGTGGGCTTGTCGTGCTGGATGAACGACTCGAACGTGGACGCGCCGATGAGGTCGCCCGCGGCCGCGAACACGGTGTTCGGGTTCTCGGCGCGCAGCTGCTGCACCGCCCCGGCCAGCACCGCGGCGCCGGCCTCGGTGCCGTTCGCCTGGATGCGGCCGTGGAAGTCGTTGGTGGCGAGGATCTGGACGTCGACGATCGGGTCGGCGCTGGCGGACGCGGCGCCGGCGGTGGCGATCCCCGCGAAGGCGAGGGTCACGCACGCGACGCCGGCGGTCCGCCGGCGTGCGAGGGGACGGACGAAGGACATGAGTGCTCCCTGAGGTGAGGAGATATCAGGGGCACCGTAGCGGCGCCGGGCGACGCCGGCGTGGCGGGCGGGGTAACGATCAGGAAACCGTCGTCTCGTCGTCGAGCCGGGTCTCGACGGACTTCTCTGACGACACTGCCGACGACGGCGCCGCCGGCTCGCTCAGGTGGCCCGTGCGGCGCAGCCACCACTCGGCGAGCAGCGTCGTCAGGGGCGGGACGGCGGCCGCGAGCGCCACCAGCGCGCGGAACCAGCCCCAGCGGAGCTTCACCGCCGCCACCAGCGCCACCACCACGTACGCCACGAACGCCGCGCCGTGCAGGCGGCCGAACAGCCAGACGCCCGCCTCCGTCGTCTCCGTGACGTACTTGAGGAACATCCCGACCAGCAGGCCCGCCCAGGTGAACGCCTCGATCACGGCGACGACGGCGAAGACGCGGCCGACGACGGACAGCGGCGGACGGGGGGACACGGGCGTGGCGGGCATGGCGGACCTCTCGGGCGGTGCGGGACGGCGGTGCGCCCAGTCTGCCCGACGTGCGCCGTCGTCCCGCCCGACGAGGTGACAGCCCGTCGGCACCGTTCGGCGCGGCACTTCCGGCTCGGCGCGGCAGTCCGAGCTGCCGCCACGAGCGCGAGCTGCCGCCGCGAGCGCGCGGGCCGGTCGCGCACGGCTCAGGCGAGGGGACCCAGGGCGGCGCGCCGGTCGGTCCCGGCCAGGGCGACGGCGAGGGCCGGCTCGTCGAGCACGGCGATCAGCCGCTTCTCCTCGTACCGGAAGTGCGTCTCCATGACGGCGTCGATGCCGTCCAGGTGCCGGTCGAGCGCGGCGGCGTCCGCGCCGGCGTCGACCGCGCGGGCCAGCTCGCCGAGCAGGTGGTCGAGCAGCCGATGGTCGCGCTGCAGCTCGGCGACGACTCCCGCGAGGTCCGGGCGCAGGTCGAGCAGGGCGGTGAAGACGGTGGCGTCCTCGCCGCGGTGGTGGCCCTCGAGCGCCTGGCAGAAGCCGTGCCAGTAGAGGCCGAGCAGGCGGCGCGGGTCGGCGCCGTCGGACGGGGCAGGCGCGGCGTCGCCGGCGGAGTCGACGGCCTCGCGCGCGACCTCGAGGGCGTCGCGGAGCCGGGCGTGGACGGAGCGCAGCTCCTGGCCCCAGGCGACGAGTCGAGCAGTGTCGGTGTCGATGTCGGCGTCGGCGTCGGCGTCGGTGTCGGGGCGGGCGGCGGGCGGGGCGGCGTCTCGGGAGGGGTCGGTCACGATGCGCCCGAACCTAGCAGCGGGCGGGTGCCCGGGTACGGTGGCGGCCGTGCCCGACACCCTCCCCGCCGCGCCCGACGACGCCCCGCTGGTCGGCGCGCCCGACGCCGACCTGCTGCACGTGATGAGCCTCAACGTCCGCTGCGCCATCGACGACACGCTCCCCGGCAGCCCGGACCACTGGCCGGACCGGGCGCCCCTCGTCGGCCGGCTGCTGGCGCGGGAGCGGCCGACGCTGCTCGGCGTCCAGGAGGCGCACTTCGCGCAGCTCACGACCGTCACCGACGCACTGGGCGACGACTACCGGTCGGTGGGGCACGGCCGCGAGGGTGGCGCCGCCGGGGAGCACTCCGCGATCGTCTACGACGCCCGTCGGCTGTCGCTGCTGTGGTGGGACCAGTTCTGGCTGTCCGACACGCCCCGGCTGGCGGGCTCGACGTGGGACCACGTCTACCCGCGCGTCGTCACGTGGGCCCGGTTCCGCGACGAGCGCACGGGCGCCGATCTCGTGCACGTGAACTCGCACTTCGACCACGAGTCGGAGCCCGCCCGCGTGCGCAGCGCCGAGGTGGTGCGCGACCTCGTCACCGGGTCCGGGCTCCCCGCCGTCTTCACCGCCGACTGCAACGCGCCCGCCGAGCGGTCCGCGCCCTACGACGTGCTCGTCACCGACGGCGGCCTGCACGACGCCTGGGTGGTCGCCGACCGACGGCTCACCCCCGACGTCGGCACGTTCCCCGACTACGGCGAGCCGGTGCCGGGCGGCGAGCGCATCGACTGGATCCTCACCTCCCCCGGCGTCGAGGTGCGCGCCGCGGCGACCAGCACCTGGCGGCAGGACGGCCGCTGGCCCAGCGACCACACCCCGGTCCAGGCGCTGCTGCGCCTGACGGCCGCCTGAGCACTCGGCGATGGCCGAGCGCTCGGCGCGGCACCTTCAGCTCGGCGCGGCAGCTCGAACTGCCGCGGTGAGCCTCGAGTGCCGCGCTCGACGGTCGGCGGGTGGGACTCGACCGGGAAGGTCCGACGCCGTCGAGCGATGAGTCCGGCCGGGCTGCCTCGTCCCTCCTTCATGACGCGACCTCCTGACCCCTCGTCCGTCGGGCCCGCGGACGGTGAAGCCCTCGGCCCGGAGCTCTTCACCGACGGCGCGGCCCCGCTGTGCTACCAGGCCGTCGGGGACCCCGCCGACCCGACGATCCTGCTGCTCGGCGGCGTGGCGTCGTCGATGGACTGGTGGCCGGCGGACCTCTGCGCCGCGCTGGCCGCGGGCGGGCGCCGCGTCGTCCGGTACGACCACCGCGACACGGGCCGCTCCGTCACCTGCCCGCCCGGCGCCCCCGACTACACGAGCCGCGACCTCACCGAGGACGCGCTGCGGGTGCTCGACGACCTGGGCGTCGTGCGGGCGCACCTCGTGGGCCTCTCGGCGGGCGCCGCGATGGTCCAGGAGCTCGCGCTGGAGCGCCCCGACCGGGTCGCCTCGGCCACGCTGATGTCCACGACGCGCGCGTTCGCCGGGCCGGACGACGCCGCGCTCCCCCCGTCCGCCCCCGAGCTCGCGGGCCTGTGGGACGGCCCCTCCCCCGACCCCGGCGACGCGGACGCGCTGATCGAGGCCGTCGTCGCCGACGACCGCGCGCTCACCGGCCGGGGCGACTTCGACGAGTCGCGCACCCGCGCCCTCGCGACCCGCGCCGTCGAGCGCTCGATCGACGCCACCGCCGGGACGAACCACTTCGCCGCGGACCCCGGGGCCCCGTTCGAGGGCACCCTGGCGGACCTCACCGTGCCGACGCTCGTCGTGCACGGCCGCGAGGACCCGCTGTTCCCCGGTCACGGCGCCGCGCTGGCCGCGGAGATCCCCGGGGCGCGGCTGCTGGTGCTCGACGGCGTCGGCCACCAGGTCGCGCCGCCGTCGTCGTGGGACGTGCTCCTCCCTGCCCTGCTCGAGCACACCTCCGGGCCCACCGTCGAGCGCGCCCCCAGGTAGCGGGTCCAGGATGGGCGCCATGTCCTCCCTCACCCTCACCACCTGGGGCCACGCCGGCGTCCGCCTGGAGCGCGACGGGCGCGTCCTCGTCATCGACCCCGGGACGTTCACGGACCCGCGCATCCTCGACGGCGCCGACGCCGTGCTCGTCACCCACGAGCACGTCGACCACGTGGACGTGCCCCGTGTGGCGGCCGCGTCGGCCGCCGACGGCGGGCCCGCGCTGTGGGCCCCGGCCGCCGTCGTCGAGCAGCTCACCGAGGCCGGCGCACCCGCCGAGCGGCTGCACGCCGTCGACGGCGGGGACTCCTTCGACGCGGCGGGGTTCGCGGTGCAGGCCCTCGGGCACGTGCACGCGACCATCCACCCGGACATGACCCCGCCGGCCAACGTCGCGTTCCTCGTCGACGGCACGGTGCTGCACCCGGGCGACTCGTTCACCCCCGCCCCCGAGGGCGTCCGGGTCGACGTGCTCGCCCTGCCGGTCGCGGCGCCGTGGCTCAAGCTCGCGGAGGCGATCGACTACGTGCGCCTGGTGGCGCCGCGCGTCGCCGTGCCGATCCACGACGCGATCCTCAACGACGCCGGCCTGGCGCTGGTCGACCGCGTCGCGGGCGGGCTCGGGGGCGCCGGGTACCGCCGCCTGGCCCCCGGCGAGCCCCTCGAGATCCCCCTTCCCTGACCTTCGAGCAAGCGATCCGTCGCGCCATCCGTGTCGTGGGCCCGGCGGATCGCTTGCTCGAAGGTCAGCCCCGGCTGAGGGGCACGACGTCGGCGAGCGGCGCCTGCAGCTCCGCCGAGCCGCCCGCGGGCCGGAACCCCAGGGCCACGTTGATCGCCAGCATCGGGCCGTTCGTCTCGTTGTTCCACGTCGAGATCCGGCGCGCGGCGGGGCGCAGGCGCGTGTGCTCGCGCAGGTTCACCGCCTTGAGGAGCATGCCGAGCCGGTGGCCACGGTGCCCGGCCAGCACCACGGTGCTGTCCTGCTCGGTGAGCTCGGGGCGGTCCTCGTCCCACGCGAGCAGCGTCATCCCCGCCAGGGTGCCGGTGGCGACGTGCTCGGCCACCGTGACGAGCCCGGTCCCGCCGATCTCGGCCCGCTTCGCCTCCTCCAGGCGGATGCGCGCGCCGTCCCACCGCTCGGCCTCGAGCGCGAGGCCGCCGTTGGGCTCGTCCTCGGACAGGCTGTGCTCCAGCGCCGCGAGCTGGTCGACCCACCGCTCGGGCGCGGGGTCCTGCCAGGTGTGCAGCCGGTAGGCGTCGCCGGCGCGGGCCGCGGCGTCCGCCACGAACCGGTCGACGACGTCGTCGGGCAGCGGGACGGCGAGGACGGACCGCCGCGCCACGATCTCCAGCCCCAGCCCTGCCCGGCGGGCGAACCGCATGCCGGGCAGGGCGGCGGACACGTGGCCCGGGCCCTCCCGGGGCGCGAGCGCGTCGGGGGCGTCGGCGGGCGGCTCGACGGCGAGCTCGACCTCCGCGAACACGGTGGTGCGGCACTCGGTGAGCGCGACCCGGCGCAGCCGGTCCGCGATCGCCGACCCGATCCCCCGCCCGCGGTGGGAGGGCAGCACCGCGATCCGCACGACGGCGAGGTGCCGGTTGTCGGAGACGGGCAGGACGAGCACGCCGTGCCCGACGACGCGCGGCGAGCCGTCCTCGGCCTCGCCGTCCAGCGCGACGAGCCGGTGGTGGCGCGCGTGCTCCTGGTGGCGGTCGCCGACCAGCAGGTCGACGCCCCGGGGCGCGAGGTCGTCGTGCCCCAGGTCGGCCAGCCCCACGGCCCGCTCCAGCGCCGCGACGCCGTGGTACGCCCAGGCCTCGGGGGCGTCGAGCCGGTCGGCGCGGGGCGGTTCGACCAGGCGCCACGTCGGTGTGGCCGCGGAGGTGCTCATGCCTCCACGGTGCGCCGCACCGGGGGTCCGCGTCACGCACATTTCGAGGTCCGACGTCGCGGTTCGCCCGCCCCGGCGCGTAGGGTGCCTGACCGTGACGACCGAGACCCCGCTGCCGGTGACCACGGGCCGACTGGTCCTGCGCGCGCACCGCGCGGAGGACCTCGAGCCCCTGCTCGCCTATTACGCCGACCCGGAGGTGGCGCGCTACCTGCTCGAGGAGCCGTGGACGCCGGACGTCGCCGAGGCGCAGCTCGCGAAGCGGCTCGCGCGCACCCGCATCGACGAGCCCGGCTCCGCCCTCGCGCTGATCGTGGAGCACGACGGCCAGGTCGTCGGGGACGTCGCCCTGTGGACGACGGGCGACACCGTCTCCCGCGGGGAGATCGGCTGGGTCTTCCACCCCGAGTTCACGGGCCAGGGCTTCGCGACCGAGGCGGTGCGCGCCGTCCTCGACCTGGCGTTCGGCTTCTACCGCATGCACCGCGTCGTCGCGCAGCTCGACGCCCGCAACGAGCCGTCCGCCCGCCTGTGCGAGCGCGTCGGCATGCGGCGCGAGGGGCACCTGCGTCAGGACTGGTGGTCCAAGGGCGAGTGGACAGACACCCTCGTCTACGGCGTGCTCAAGGGTGACCGCGCGGCCTGACCCCGGTTCTCCGGGACGGTCGACACCTGTGGAGAGCAGCCGGGCGGCCGGGCACGATGGGGCGATGACGTCCGACATCGTGGTCCGGCCGGCGAACGAGGCGACGTGGGACGACCTGCAGACCGTGCTCGGCCCGCGCGGCGAGGGGGCGCGCTGCCAGTGCCGGTGGTTCCAGACGCCGTCGTCCGACTGGCGCGAGACCGCCCGCGAGGAGCGGGCGGCCGCGCTGCGCCGCGACACGCACTGCGGCGAGCCGGACGCCCCGACCACCAGCGGGCTGGTCGCCTGGCTCGACGGCGAGCCCGCCGGCTGGTGCGCCGTCGAACCCCGCACCGCGTACCCCCGGCTGCGCACGGCACGTGTGCCCTGGTCGGGGCGGGAGGAGGACAAGGACGACGACGGCGTGTGGGCCGTGGTCTGCTTCGTCACCCGCGCCGGGTACCGCCGCCGCGGGGTGAGCGCGGCTCTCACCGCCGCCGCCGTCGAGCACGCCCGCTCCCGCGGGGCACGCGCCGTCGAGGGCTACCCGATGGTCGTCGAGCCCGGGTACAGCGACTCGTGGGGCGAGCTCTACGTCGGGGTGGCGTCGGTGTTCGAGGCCGCCGGGTTCCGCGAGGTGAGCCGCCCGACGGCGCGCCGCGCGGTGATGCGCGTCGACCTCTGACCTCGTCGTGGCTCAGCGCCGCGCGACGTGCTCCGCGAGGAACTCGGCCCACGTCTGCTTGCCGACGGCGCGGTCGGGCGCGAGGTTGCCGCCCGCCGCATAGGCCCGCGACGCCGCGCCCGGCACGCGCACCGGCATCGTCGGGCGGTGCGACCCCACCGCGTCGAGGTAGTCGCGGACCATGCCGCGGAACGTGTGGATCTCGGGCCCGGCGACGTCGGGCACCCGCCCCTGCGGGTCGTCGAGGGCGAGCTCGACCAGCCGTGCCGCGACCTCGTCCCCCGCGATCGGCTGCGCCCGCCAGCCGGACGGCGTGGGCACGACCGGCAGCTTCGCGAGGGCCTGGGCGGCGATGAGCACCAGCTCGTGGAACTGCGTGGCGCGCAGGTTGCTCCACGGGATCCCGGACTCCTCCAGCACGCGCTCCTGGGCGAGCTTGCTCTCCATGTACCCGAGAGCGCGACGGTCGAACCCCGACCTCACCGGCACCTTCTCCGCGCCCACCACGGAGACGTTCACCAGGTGCGGCTCGCTGCCCGCGTCGCGGATCGCCCGGACCAGCGCCCGCGCCGTCTCCTCGTTGTGCAGCTGGTCGCCGGCGAGGTGGACGACGACGTCCGCGTCGCCCACGGCCTGCGCCAGGCCCTCGCCCGTCGACCAGTCCCCGACGACGTACCGCACGCCGTCCCCGTCCGCGTGCGGGCTGCGGCTGAGCACCCGCACCTGTGCGCCGGTGCGTACCAGGCGCGGCACCACCAGCCTGCCGAGATGTCCCGTACCGCCGGTGACCAGGATGCGTGCCATGCCGTCCTCCTCCGTCGGCGCGCCCCGTCGGCGCGTCCTGCACTCCCGACGGGGCGGCGGGCGAGGACGTGACCGCGGCTCAGGCGACGGGGTCCTGCAGACGGGGCAGGGTGGCGACGAGGGTGTCGCGGATGTAGGTCAGCTCCGGCGTCGGCTCCCACTCGACGTCGCTCTCGGCCTCGCCCTCGGCACCGTCGCCGGCCTCCGCCCACTCGCCCGCGGCGTCGTCCTGCGGGGTGGAGTACACCCACCACAGGTTGTTCCAGGGGTCGACGAAGCGGGCGAAGACCTCGCCGAAGAACGCGGTGGGCTCCGTCACGACGTCCGCGCCACCGGCTCGCGCCCGCTGGAGCACCGTGTCCACGTCGTCGACGTAGACCTGCAGCAGGGAGGGGGTGAACGGCCAGCCGGGCTTGCGCTCGCCGAACATGACGGTGGTGCCGCCGATCTGGAGCTCGGCGTGCAGCAGCAGCCCGTCGCGGTCGACGGTCCGCGCGTCGGGATGCTCGACGCCGTCGAACACGTCGACGAGGAAGAGGATGAGGTTCTCGACGTCGCGGCTGATGATGAACGGGTTGATCGTCGAGAATCCTGGGGGGACGGCCATGGTGGCTCCTTTCGTCCCCGCCATCACACCGCGCCGGCCGGGGGCCGGTCTTGAACGAGAACGTCACCGGGCGGGCCGTCGGCGGGCGGCGGCCGCGAGCACCGCCGCCGGGGTCCGCCCACGGATGAGGCGCAGGCTGCGGGTCAGGTGCGCCTGGTCGGCGAACCCGGCCCGCGCCGCCGCCTCCGCCGGCGCGACACCGCCCTGCAGGAGGGCGTAGGCCCGCTCGGCCCGTCTGACCTGCTCCACCTGCCCCGCCGTCAGCCCGACCGTGCGCCGGTAGCGGCGCTGCCAGGTGCGCGGCGACGCGCCGTCCCGCTGACCGTCGAGCGCCGCGCGCACGCCGTCGTCCACGCCCAGCGGGCCGAGACGCACCATCTCGTCCACCCAGTCCTCGAGCTCGTCGAAGGCCGGCAGTGTCGTCCACCGCTCCCCGAGCCGCACCTGCCCGGAGCGCACCGGCAGGTCGACGGTGGCCCCGAGCACCGGCTGCTTGTCGAGGCCCGTGACCACCACGAACGGCGCCAGCTCCACGCCCCAGTAGCTCTCCCCCACGACGCTGGTCGTGCTGCGGGCGCTCAGGCTCGGCCCGTCGAGCTCGCCGCCGAGGCTCCCGTCGGCGCGACGGATGAAGGAGATGCCCCAATACTCCGAGCCCGCCACGAGGTACTCCCCCTGCTCCTCCACGGTCGCGCGCCACACCGTGCGCACCGCGGGGGTCGAACCCGGCCGCTCGAACCACATGGCGTCACGGTAGCGCCGGTCGTACGCCGCCCTCGGGCTGGAGCGGGAAGCGCCGGCGCAGCAGGACTCTCTGGACCAGGGTCCACACCACCGTCACCAGGAGGTACAGCCCCGCGGCGAGCGGGACGACGCACGCGACGGCGGCGGTGACGAACTGCAGCGCACCGAGGGCGCGCTGTACCCCCGGGGCCCCGGCCGGCGGGGTGACCGAGGGGACGGCCAGCGGCCCGCCGGGCAGCGCGGCGCGCCGTGACAGCTCGCCGACGAGCGCCACGGCGAGCACGAGCCCGCTGAGCACGACGACCGCCGCGACGCCCGGCGCCCCGCCGGAGAGCACCCCGGCGAGGCTCGTGCCGAGCGGCACGCCGAACAGCGTGTGGCCGAGCAGGGCGTTGGCGCCGCCGGCGATCTCCGCGTGCACGAACACCGCGTAGACGGCCCCGACCACCGGGGCCTGCATCAGCATCGGCAGGCAGCCCGCCAGGGGCGTGGTGCCCTCGTCGGCGTAGAGCTGCATCGTGGCGCGCTGCAGCGCCTCGGGGTCCCTGCGGTGCCGGCGCTGCAGCTCGGCGATGCGGGGCGCGAGCCGCACCCGGGTGCGCTCGGCCCGCGCCTGCGAGACGCCGACGGGGATCAGTGCGGCGCGGACGGCGAGGGTCACGGCGACGACGGCGGCCGCCGCGGCGGCGACACCGAAGGCAGGTTCGAGCAGGTGGGTCAGGCTCATCAGGGCGTGGTACGCGCCGCCGAGCACGGCGGCGACAGGGGGCAGGGCGAAGAGATCCATGGGGTGTCCTCGGTCGAACGGTCGGGTGCGCGTTCGCCGAGCACCCCGCGGGCGCGCGGGGTCCGCCGCGCAGCGCGCGACGTCGTGCCGTCCGGGGCGCGGACGGTCAGGGCAGGGCCCGAGGGGTGCTCAGCCGGCGAGGACGCCGGGAGCTCGCGGCCGCGGGCGGCCGGGCGCGTGGGGATCGCTCTGGGCGACGAGGGGCGGGAGCTCGTCGTCGCGCCGCAGGACCCGTTCGGTCACGGGCAGCAGGCGCGGCCCGACCGCCGTCGCGCGCGCCACGAAGCTCAGTGCCATCGCGGCGAGGCCGGCGGCGCCGACCAGGAGGAGCAGGGTCGTCAGTGTCGGCGTGCCGAGCAGGACGGCGAGCGACGACGACACGTCGCGCGCCAGCACGAGCAGGGCCTCACCCATGCCGTCCCCCTCCGTGCTCGTCGGGCCGTCTCGTCACGATATCCCGGACCGCTCAGGTCCCGTCGGCGAGGCGGGCGAACGCGGCGAGCGGCCCGGCGAGCACGCCGCCCTCCACGGGCAGCGTCACCCCGGTGATCCACGCGGCGTCGTCGGACGCGAGGAACGCGACGGCGGCGGCGATGTCCTCCGGCTCTCCGACGCGGCCCAGCGGGTACATCGGGGCGAGGCGGTCGGGGCCGCCCTGGTCGTCCCAGACGCGGGTGCGGACGGTGCCGGGCGCGACGACGTTGACGCGCACGCCGTCCCGCCCGAGCCGGACGGCGAGGTTCTTGGCCAGCACGACCAGCCCGGCCTTCGCGGCGGAGTAGGCGTCGCCGCCGAACGCCGCGAGCCCGTTGACCGACCCGACCAGCACGACGGCGCCGCCCGGCCGGGCCAGGTGCGGCGCGGCGGCGCGGACCACGCGCGCGGGCCCCGCGAGGTTGAGGTCCACGGTGGCCGCCCAGTCGTCGTCGGTGCCGCCGTCGAGCTGGTCCGGGTGCGGCAGCGCCCCGCCCGCGACGTTGACCACCGCGTCGAGGCGGCCGTGCCGGGCGACGGCGGACTCCATCGCCGCCTCGACCGACGCCCGGTCGGTGAGGTCGCAGGGCACGACGAGCGCGCGCTCGCGCGCGACGGTCGCCAGGGCGGCCACCGTCTCTTCGGCCGCCGCCGTGTCGACGTCGGCCAGCACCACGGCCGCGCCCTCGGCGGAGAGCCGCCGGACGACGGCCGCACCGATGCCGTGGGCGGCCCCCGTCACGAACGCGACGCGCCCCTCGAAGCGGTTCATCGCTCCCTCCCGCCGTCCCGCATCAGGCGCCGACGTAGTCCGCGAGGTGCTCGCCGGTCACGGTGGAGCGGGCGGCCACGAGGTCGGCGGGCGTGCCCTCGAAGACGACCGTGCCGCCGTCGTGCCCGGCGCCCGGCCCGAGGTCGATGATCCAGTCGGCGTGCGCCATGACGGCCTGGTGGTGCTCGATGACGATCACCGTCTTGCCGGCGTCCACGAGCCGGTCCAGCAGGCCCAGCAGGTTCGCCACGTCGGCCAGGTGCAGACCGGTGGTGGGCTCGTCGAGGATGTACGTGCCGCCCTTCTCGCCCATGTGCATGGCGAGCTTGAGCCGCTGCCGCTCGCCGCCGGACAGGGTGTTGAGGGGCTGGCCGAGCTTCACGTAGCCGAGCCCGACGTCCTCCAGGTGGGCGAGGATCTTGTGCGCCGCCGGGATCTTCGCCTCGCCCTCGCGGAAGAAGGCGTGCGCCTGCGCGACCGACAGGTCGAAGATCTCGGCGATGTCCTTGCCCCCGAGCGTGTACTCCAGCACCGACGCCATGAACCGCCTGCCACCGCAGTCCTCGCACGGCGTCTCGACCGTCTCCATGAAGCCGAGCTCCGTGTAGATGCGGCCGTTGCCCTTGCAGGTGGGGCACGCGCCCTCGGAGTTCGCGCTGAACAGGGCCGGCTTCACGCCGTTCGCCTTCGCGAACGCCTTGCGGATCGGCTCCAGCAGCCCGGTGTAGGTGGCCGGGTTGGAGCGGCGCGAGCCCTTGATCGCGCCCTGGTCGACGACGACGACGCCCTCGCGACCGGCGAGGTTGCCGTGGATGAGGGAGCTCTTGCCGGAGCCCGCGACGCCCGTGACGACAGTGAGGACGCCGGTCGGGACGTCGACGTCGACGTCGCGCAGGTTGTTCTGGGAGGCGCCGCGGATCTCGAGCGCCCCGGACGGCTCCCGGACGGACTCCTTGACGGTGACGCGGTCGTCCAGGTGGCGGCCGGTGAGGGTGCCGCTCGCGCGCAGCCCCTCCAGCGTGCCCTCGAAGCAGATGGTCCCGCCGTCGGTCCCGGCGCCGGGGCCGAGATCGATCACGTGGTCGGCGATCGCGATCGCCTCCGGCTTGTGCTCGACGACGAGCACGGTGTTGCCCTTGTCCCGCAGCTCCAGGAGCAGGCCGTTCATCCGCTCGATGTCGTGCGGGTGCAGGCCGACGGTCGGCTCGTCGAAGACGTACGTGACGTCGGTGAGCGCGGACCCGAGGTGGCGGATCATCTTGGTGCGCTGCGCCTCGCCGCCCGACAGGGTGCCCGCCGGCCGCTCCAGCGACAGGTAGCCCAGCCCGATCTCGACGAACTTGTCGAACAGGTGCAGCAGGGCGCCGACCAGCGGCGCGACGCCGGGTTCGTCGATCCCGCGCGCCCACTCGGCGGCGTCGGTGATCTGCATCCGGCACACGTCCGCGATGCCGGCGCCGTTGACCTTCGCCGACCGGGCGGACTCGTTGAGCCGGGTGCCGTCGCACTGCGGGCAGGGCACGAACACCGCGGCCCGCTCCACGAACGCCCGGAGGTGCGGCTGCAGCGACTCGGGCGCCTTGCTGAACATCGACTCGCGCAGCTTGGGGATGAGGCCCTGGTAGGTCATGTTCATCCCGAGGGCCTTGACCTTGCCCTTCTCCCGGTAGAGGAAGTCGTGCCGCTCGGCCTCCGTGTAGTCGCGCACCGGCTTGTCGCCGTCGACGAACCCCGACTCCGAGAAGCCCTTCACCATCCAGCCGTCGGCCTTGTAGCCGGGCACGAGGATCGCGCCGTCGCGCAGGGACAGCGACTCGTCGACGATGACGGACAGGTCGAGGTCGGAGACCGTGCCACGGCCCTCGCACTCGGGGCACATGCCGCCCAGGTACACCTGGTTGCGCACGACCTTCTTCTCGACCTCGCCCCCGGCCTTGCCGGTGCTGAACACGCCGCTCGCCGTCGACGTCGGGATGTTGAACGAGAACGCCGTCGGCGGGCCGACGTACGGCTCGCCGACGCGGCTGAACAGGTTGCGCAGCATCGCGTTCGCGTCGGTGACGGTGCCGACCGTGGACCGCACGTTGGCGCCCATCCGCTCCTGGTCCACGAGGATCGCGGTGGTGATGCCCTCCAGGACGTCCACGTCCGGGCGCGGCAGCGACGGCATGAAGCCCTGCACGAACGTCGAGTACGTCTCGTCGATGAGGCGCCGCGACTCGGCGGCGATCGTCGCGAACACCAGCGAGCTCTTGCCCGAGCCCGACACCCCCGTGAACACGGAGAGGCGGCGCTTGGGGATCTCGACGTCCACGTCGCGCAGGTTGTTCTCGCGTGCGCCCTGCACGCGGATGACGTCGTGCGCGTCGGCGGCGTGCGACGACGTCGCGGCGGGGGACCCGGCGCGGGACTCGGTGGCGGTCACGGCGGTGCTCCTTCGATCGTGGTGGCGGGGACGCCGGTGGGGGCGGACAGGCTCACACGCGGGTGAGGGGCAGGTGGGGCGGCGCCGGCAGCTCGACCTCGACCGCGTCCCCGGGCCGGACCGAGCCGCCCCGCGAGACGATGCCCATGACCCCGGCGAGCCGCTCCACCTCGCCGTCGTCCCCGCGGCGCAGCAGCTGCTTGAGCAGTCCCGGCCGGAAGTCGTTGATCTGCTGGCAGGGGTTGCGCAGGCCGGTGACGGTCACGACGGCGTCGCCGATCGTCAGCCGGGTGCCCACCGGCAGCGCCAGCAGGTCGATCCCGCGGGTGGTGACGTTCTCCCCCAGGTCCCCCGGCGCCACGTCGTGGCCGGCGGCGCCGAGCCGGTCGAAGAGCTCGCCGTGGATGAGGTGCACCTGGCGCAGGTTCGGCTGCGACGGGTCCGCGGCGACCCTGCTGCGGTGCTGCACGGTGACCCCGGCGTGCGCGTCGCCCTCGACCCCCACACCCTCGACGAGGACCACCTCGTCGAGGGCCGGCTTGCTGAAGCCGTGGACGGCGCTCGCGTGCACCGCGACGACGCTCGCCGTCGTGCCGGACGGGGTGGGGGTCGACGGGTCCGCGACGGTCACCTGCGCTCCTTCGGTCGGTGCGGCGGCTCAGCCGCGCAGCTCGGCAAGAGCCTTGTCGATACGGCGGGCGCGTGTCGAGGCCTGCTTGGCCCCGTCGACGTCGAGCACGAGGCGGCGACGGCGGCCCGGCGGAAGGGCATCGTACGCCGTACGGGCGACGGGGTCGGCGTCGAGCGCGCGGGCGAGGTCGTCGGGCTCGACGACGACCCGCGGCTCGGTGTCGAGCACCAGCTCGACCTCCACCTCGGCGCCGACCTCGAGGCCCGCGGCCTCCCGGTTCGCCCGGCTCAGCCCCAGCAGGTGCCGGCCCCGCATGATCGCGACCCGGCTGCGCCACGTGTGGCCGTTCACGGTGATCGTCACCGGCGGCCGGGCGCCGCCGCCGAGGGCCTCGACGACCTCCGGCGGCACCTCGAGGCCCTTCATCGTCGAGGCCGGCTCGACGATCGCACGGAACCTCATGACCACTCCTTCGCTGCCGTCGGCGTGGACGGCGGTCGTCCGGGTGAGGCGCGGGAACCCGGGGACGCACACGTCAGGCGCCGTCCGGGACGAGGCGGACGACCGGGTACTGCCGGTCGCTCTTGCTCTGGTGCTTGTCGATGGTCGGCGCGGCCGCGGCGATCGCCGGCCACACCCGGGCGCGCTCGGCGTCGTCGAGCACGTGCGCCGTCACCGGCGTGGTGCCGGACCCGTGCAGCTCGACCGCGACCTGCTCCGGGTGCGCGACGAGGTTCGTGAACCAGCCGGGATGCCGGGTGCCGCCGCCCGACGCGACCACGAGCCGGCCGCCCGCGCCGTCGTCGAACCAGGCCAGCGGGTTCTCCCGCGCCTCGCCCGTGCGGCGGCCGACGGTGTGCAGCACCAGCAGGTCCATGCCCATCATCTGCCCGCCCTTGCGGCGGATCTTCTTCGCGGTGCTGGCGTTGGCCTGCCGCTGGATCCACAGGGACAGCCGTCCGGGCGTGCCCTTCGGGCGCTTCGTCGTCTGCTGGGTCACGACGCTCACCCGACCTGGTCGATGCGGACCATATTGCCCGCGGGGTCGCGGAAGGCGCAGTCGCGCACGCCCCACGGCTGCTCGGTGGGCTCGGAGACCACCTCGGCGTCGGCGGCCTGGAGCTTGGCGAAGACGCCGTCCAGGTCCTTCGTGCCGAGGATGATCGACTGGTAGCTGCCCTTGGCCATGAGCTCGCGGATGGTGCGGCGCTCGTCCTCGGTGACGCCGGGGTCGGCGGCGGGCGGGGTGAGGACGAGGCGGGTCTCGGGCTGCGCCGGCGAGACGAAGGTCAGCCAGCGCATGTCGCCCTGGCCGACGTCCTGGACCAGCTCGAAACCGAGCAGGTCACGGAAGAAGCCGAGGGAGGCCTCCGGGTCGGTGTGCGGGAGGAAGGTCGTGTGGATGGTGATGTCGATGTCGCTCATGGAATTCACGCTAGGTGGAGGTCCACGGCCGGCGCTTCTCGATTCCTGACCGGTCGGGTGGCCTGCTTCGTGACGCACGACGGCAGCTCCCCCGCCGCGGACGACCGGGCCCGCCGCGCGTACTCGCTGGGCGACATCCCCACCAGCTCCGTGAACCGGGTGCTGAACGTGCCGAGCGACGACGACCCCACCTCGAAGCACACCTCCGTGACGCTCAGGTCGCCCCGGCGCAGCAGCGTCATCGCCCGCTCGATGCGGCGCGTCATGAGGTAGCTGTACGGCGACTCCCCGAACGCGGCCTTGAACTGCCGGCTCAGGTGCCCCGCCGACATGTGCACGCCGCGGGCCAGGGCCTCCACGTCCAGCGGCTGCGCGAACTCCCGGTCCATCCGGTCGCGCACCCGCCGCAGCAGCGCGAGGTCACGCAGCCGGTCGGCGTCGTTGCTGGTCACGGTGCGATGCTTCCACGGCCCGCCGACGCCCGCGCGACGTCCACGGCGGGCGTCAGCCGGCCACCCGGGCGTGCACGTGCATGTCGTGCCAGCCGTCGAGGTGCCGCACGGACTGCCGCAGCACGCCCTCGGCCTCGAACCCCGCCTTCTCGGCGACGCGGCACGACGGCGCGTTGACCGTGGAGTGCACCAGCTCGAGGCGGTGGAAGCCGGCGTCGAACGCCCACGCGGCGGCGACGTCGAGCGCGGCCGGCGCCACCCCCCGGCCCCGCGCCGCCGGGGCCGTCCAGTACGCGACGACCCCCACGCCGTGCGGGTCGAACGTCTTGACGACCATGCGCCCGAGCACGACGGCGTCGTCGGCGGCGTCCGCCACCGCCCAGCTCGACTCGCGCCCGTCGGCCCAGCCCGCACGCCAGCCGTCGACCACCTCGCGCGCCTCGTCGTCCGACTCCAGGACGCGCACGTGCCACCGCTGGATCGCCTCGTCGGCGTACACCTCGCGCACCGCCGGGGCGTCCTCCGGGCGCCAGGGGCGCAGGCGCGCGCCCGCGGCGGGCACGTCGAGCACCGGCTGCTCGGGGTCGGTGAAGGGCGCGAACGTCACGGGCAGCAGGGTGGGCACCCGGCGATCCTGGCACCGTCGTCGTCGGGCGCGCCAGCCCGTTCGCGCAGGTCAGCCGTGCTGGTGCCCGACAGCGGACCGGCGCGGGCCGTACCCGTCACCCACCACGGGACCGGAGGCGTCGTGGCCGCCGTCGTGGCCGCCGTCGCGCCGCGACAGTGCCTCCGACGGCCCGGGCCGCGCGCCCGACCCCGGTTCGACGACGAGGAGCTGGCCCATCATCCCCTCGTCCTCGTGCAGCAGCATGTGGCAGTGGTACATGTACGGCAGCACGTCGTCCGTGTAGTCCTCGAACCGCATCAGCAGCCGGTAGGTGCGGCGCGGCTCCAGGTAGACGGTGTCCTTCGGGCCGGCGAGCCGGGGCGGCGGGGCCTCGCCGTCGATCGTGAGGACCCGGAACTGCACGTCGTGCACGTGGAAGCTGTGCGGCATCGGGATGGTGTTGCGCACCTCCCACACCTCGGTGCTGCCGACCGTCGCGACCTCGTCGATGCGGCCGGCGTCCATGCGCTCGCCGTTGATCGTGCGCTCGTCGAGGTCGAACGTGCGGGTCACGGTCGCGTCCTCCTCGTGCAGCGCGTCCTCGGCCGCGTGCCCCGAGCGCCCCCACGACGGCTCCGGCGACGGCGCGAGCTCGTCCGCCGCGCGCAGCTCCAGCACGTCGAACGCGTCGTTGCCGCCCATCGCGAACGGCGCCGCGACGCCACCCAGGTCGGCCTCGGACGAGTGCAGCCGCGTCGTCTCGCCCGGCCGCATCGCGACCACCACCTCCGCCCGCTCCCCCGGCGCGAGGCGCACGTGGTCCAGACGGACGGGCGCCTCCAGCAGCCCGCCGTCGGTGGCGACGAGGTCCATCCGCCGGTCGGCGAAGCCCAGGGCGTACGTGCGCGCCGTCGACCCGTTGAGCAGCCGCAGCCGCACCCGCTCGGTCGTGACGCGCTGGTACGCGCCGGCGACCCCGTTCGTCACGACCGTGCTGCCGAGCGTGCCCGGCTCGCCGCCGTCGTCCTTCAGCACGAGGCGGCCGTCGTCGCCGATCACCTTGTCCTGCACGACCACCGGGACGTCGTCGACGCCGTACTCCCGCGGCAGGTCGGCGGCGCGCGACGCGTCGTCGTCGAGCAGGAAGAGCCCCGCGAGGCCGCGGTAGACGTGCTTCTCGGTCTCGCCGTGCGGGTGCGGGTGGTACCAGAGGGTCGCGGCGGGCTGGTCGATCGTCCACGTCGGCCGCCACGTGGCACCCGGCTCGACCGCCTGGTGCGGTCCGCCGTCCATCGCCGCGGGCAGGTGCATCCCGTGCCAGTGCACGCTGGTGGTCTCGGGGAGGTCGTTGGTCACCTCGACGGCGACCTGCTCGCCCCGCTCCGCCCGCAGCGTCGGGCCGAGGTACGGGCCGTCGTAGCCCCACGTCGGGGTCCGGGTGCCGGGCAGCAGCTCGGTCGTGCCCTCCTGCGCGGTGAGGCGGAAGGTGCGCACGCCGTCCACCACCTCCGACTCCGCGAGCGGCGGGATCGGCAGCGCGCGGTCGAACCCCGGCTCGTCGACGGACGTCACCGAGCCGGGGATCGCGCCGCACCCGGCGGCCAGGAGCGGGACGACGGCGGCGAGCGCCGTCGCGCGCAGCACCGCGCGGCGCGTCGGTCGTCGTGCCGGTGTCGGGCGCGTCGTCATCGGGCGCCGCCGCGGGCCTTCTGGACGCCGAGCGCGACGAGGCCGGCGAGCGCGCCCCAGCCGGCGTCCATCGCGAGCGCCGGGAGCGCCGTCCAGGCGGCCGCGCCCTCGCCGCCCAGGCCGACGCCGCCGACCAGCGTCGAGACGAGCAGCCCGACGACGCCGGACGCGAGGCCCGTCATCGTCAGGGTGAGCACGGGTCGGGGCACACGCCCGAATCCGACGACGCCGATCCACACGACGGCGGTGAGCGCGACGACGGCCAGCGCCCGCGGCGCACCCGCACCGCCGATCCCGGTGAGCCCGGTGAGCGGCCAGAGCAGCGCCATCGACGCGAGCCCGGCGACGAGCGGCCAGGAGATGCCGGCGCGGGCGGGCGCCGGGGGCGGCGTCAGGGGCTGTGGAAGGGGCTGGGGAGAAGGCTGGTTCGAGGTCATGCCCCGACCCTCCCCGCCGAGGCCGGGGCGACACATCGGCCCGCGAGCGTCTCCTGCTGTCGCCCCGGGGCGACACCGACCCTGACCCGACCCCGACCTCCCGCCGCCGAACAGGCGGTTGGCGCCTAGCCTGACGGGCATGACCTCGTCCGCGACGGCGCCGCCGAGCCCGTGGGTGACCGACGTCGTCCTGGTGCTGGCGTCGACGCTCGTCGTCGCGGTCGTCATCGCAGCCGACCCGTCGGGCCAGGGCGACGCCGGTGCGGCGGCGTACCTGTTCGCGGCGGGGTTCGGCGCGCTGGTGCTGCTGCGCCGCGTCGCCCCGCGCACGATGCTCGTGCTCACGTTCCTCGGGGTGTGCGCCTACTACGCCCTCGGCTTCGCGCCGATCGGCATGGTGCTGCCCGCGGTCGCCGCCCTGTACGCGGCGGCGGAGCGGGGGCGCACCGGCTGGGCGGCGGGCACCGGCGCCGTGCTGGTCGCGGTCGCCACCTGGTTCCGCATGACCGGCGACGACGTCGACCCGAGCGTCGCGCTCACGGCCTACGACCTGGTCACCAACGTCGCGCTGACGGCGGCGGCGGTCGCCCTCGGCGTCGCCGTCCGGCTGGCGCGGGAGGCCCGTGAGCGCGCCGCCCTGGTCCGCGAGCTCACGGCGGAGCAGGAGGCGCACGCCGCGCAGGAGCGGCTCCAGGCCGAGCGGCTGCGGATCGCCCGCGACCTGCACGACACCGTCGGCCATCACCTGTCGGTCGTCGCGCTGCACGCCGGCGTCGCCGACGAGGCGGTCGGGCGGGACGACGACGCCGCGCACGACGCCCTCGCCCGGGTCCGGGAGGCGGCGTCGGGCACCCTCGACGAGCTGCGGGCCACGGTGAAGGTGCTGCGCGAGCCCGCGCCCGACGCCGCGCCTCGCGGCGCCCTCGGCCTGACCGGCCTCGACGGCCTCGTCGCGCCGGTGCGGGCGGCCGGCGTCGACGTCGAGGTGGTCGACGCCGTCGCGCCGGGCGCGCTGAGCGACGCGATCGACGCCGCCGCCTACCGCATCGCCCAGGAGGCGCTGACCAACGTGCTGCGGCACGCGGACGCCCGGCACGTGCGGGTCGAGGCGGCCGTCGACGACGGGCGGCTGCGCCTGAGCGTGACCGACGACGGCCGCGGGTCGGCCGCCGGCGTCGGGGCGGGCGCCGGCGTCGGGGCGGGCGCCGGCGTCGGGGCGGGCGCCGGCCTCGCGGGGATGCGCGAGCGCGCGAGCCTGCTGGGCGGCACGCTCACCGCGGGCGACGCGCCCGGCGGCGGGTTCGCCGTCGTCGCGGACCTCCCGGCGACGCTCCCCCGCTGAGGCAGGGCCCCCGTCGACGCGGCAGCCCGTGCTCGGCGCGGCACTTCGTCCTCGGCGCGGCAGCTCGAGCTGCCGCGCCGAGCGCGAACTGCCGACCCGACGGGCCGACCGGCCAGACTGGAGCCATGATCCGGGTGGTGCTGGTCGACGACCAGGAGCTGGTGCGCGCGGGGCTGCGGCCGCTGGCGGAGCTCGACGGCGACATCACGGTCGTCGGCGAGGCGGCCGACGGCCGCGCCGGCCTGGCGCGGGTGCGCGAGCTGCGGCCCGACGTCGTGCTGATGGACGTGCGGATGCCGGGCCTGGACGGCATCGAGGCGACGCGGGCGATCGTCGCGGACCCGGAGCTGCGCGCCGTCCGCGTGCTCGTCCTCACCACGTTCGACGAGGACGAGCACGTGGTCGAGGCCATCCGCGCGGGCGCGGCCGGCTACCTGCTCAAGGACGTGTCCCCCGGCGACCTGCGCGCCGCGATCCGCACCGTGGCCGCCGGCGACTCGCTGCTGTCCCCCGCCGTCACGGCCGCGGCGATGCGTGCCGTCGCCGACGCGCCGCGCCGGCTCGACGACGCCGCGGTCGCCGGCCTCACCGAGCGCGAGCGCGAGGTGCTCACCCTGGTGGGGCGCGGGCTCACCAACGACGAGATCGCCCGCGACCTGTACCTCAGCCCGGCCACCGCGCGCACCTACGTGAGCCGGCTGCTCACGCGGCTGGACGCCCGTGACCGTGCCGCGCTCGTCGTGCTCGCCTACGAGACGGGTCTGGTGCGCCCGGGCGGGTAGCGCGTCGAAGTCGTACAGTCATGTTCAAGAACTGAGGCGGCCCGCCGACCGAGGAGCTGACCATGGCCACGACCTACACGTTCGACGTCTTCTCCAGCCTGGACGGGTTCGGCGCCGCGCACGGCGACTGGACCGGCTACTGGGGCAAGCAGGGCCCCGAGCTGCTCGAGCACCGGCTCCACCTGTTCGACACCGAGCAGCGGATGGTCCTCGGCGCCACCACGTACCGGGCGTTCGTCCAGATGCTCGCCGCGGGCACCCCTGGCTCCGACGTGCACGACCCGTGGGTCACCCGCATGGTCCGCACCCCCGCGACCGTCGTGTCGAGCACCCTGCGCGAACCCCTCGACTGGCCGGGCGGCGCGACCGTCGCCGCCGGCGACGCGGTCGAGGTCGTCGGCCGGCTCAAGCAGGAGTCGCCCGTGCCGCTGCGGTCGCACGGCAGCCTGTCGCTGAACCGCGCGCTGATGGCCGCGGGCCTGGTCGACGAGCTGCGCGTGACGCTGTTCCCGGTGATCACCGGGCAGACCGGCGTCGACCCGCTGTTCCGCGGCGCCGCGGACTTCGACCTCGAGCTCGTGGAGACGCGCACGCTCGACGGCCGCACGCAGGAGCTCGTCTACGTGCCGACGCGGCACGCCTGACGACGGCTCAGACCAGGCCCAGCTCCCGCGCCCGCACGCCCGCCTGGAACCTCGACGTGGCGCCGAGCGCGGCCAGCAGCTCGGCGACGCGGCGGCGGTAGGTGCGCACCCCGAGGCCGAGGGACCGGGCCGCGGTCTCGTCCTTGACCCCCTGCCCGAGCAGGTCGAGCACCTGCGGCGCGAGCTGCCGGATCTCGGCGATCCGGGCGTCGTAGGCCGCGAGGTCGGTGGCCGACCTCCAGGCCACGTCGAACAGCGAGACCACGCCCTGCACCACCTCGGGCTGGGTGACGACGCTGTAGCTGCGTCGTCCGGCGCGCATGTCGCCCGCGAGGATCGCGAGCCGGCGGTCCAGGATGATCGTCTCGTTGATCTCGTCGGCGGTGATGCGGATCTGCGCGCCGTTGCGGTCGCGGATCGTCTCCAGCCGGCGGGCGGCCACGGGGTCGAGCAGCATCCCCGAGCGGTAGACCTTGCGGATGCGCGTCTCCGGGGTCCGGGCAGGGCACAACGGCGAGGGCGCCGCGGCGTGCGCCTCCTGCCAGGTGAACAGGTCGTTGGCCGCACAAGCGACGTCGGTCGCGCTCGCGAACAGGTGCGCCGTCCGCGCGAGGAGCTCCTCCTCGCCGCGCACGACCGTCACGGCTTCACCGGTCTGCATGGCATCGATTCTGCTCCCCCTGCCAGGAAGCTGCGGCGCCTGGCAACAAGCTGCCATCCCGGCGGGGGCCGGTCGACGGCGGCGCAGGCTGGCGACATGACGACGAACACCGCTCCCCTCGCGACCCCTCCGACCGCTCCGGCCGCCGCAGCCGCCGGCACCTGGCAGCTCGGCGACCGCACCGTGAACCGGCTCGGCTTCGGCGCGATGCGGACCACCGGCATGCCGTGGGACGAGGTGCCCCGGGACCGCCGCGAGGCGATCTCCGTGCTGCGCCGCGCCGTCGAGCTCGGGGTGAACCACATCGACACCGCGGCCTTCTACTTCGTCCCCCGGCGCTCCGCGAACGAGCTGATCAGCACGGCCCTCCAGCCCTACGCCGACGACCTCGTGATCACCACCAAGGTGGGCCCCAGCCGTCCCCGCGACGGCGTCTTCGAGTTCGAGCCGTACGCACGGCCCGACCAGCTCCGGGGGCAGGTCGAGGAGAACATCCGGCAGCTCGGCCTGGACCAGCTGGACGTCGTCAACCTGCGCTGGGGCACCGGCCTGGGCGCCGCCGACGGGTCGGTCGCCGAGCATGTGGGCGCGCTGACCGAGCTGCGCGACGCCGGGCTCCTGCGCCACGTCGGGCTGTCCAACGTCTCGGTGGCACAGCTCGAGGAGGCGCGGGCCGTGGTCCCGGTCGTCTGCGTGCAGAACCGCTACGGCCTCACCGACCGCTCCGACGACGGGCTGCTCGCGCGGTGCGGCGAGCTCGGCATCGCGTTCGTGCCGTTCTTCTCCATGGGTGCCGCGGTCCCCGGGGCCGTGCCGGGCAGCAACACCCCGGACGAGACGGGGGCGGAGGCGGTAGCCGCCGTCGCCGCGGGTCACGGCGTGACGCCGGCCCAGGTACGGCTGGCGTGGACCCTGCACCGCGGGCCGCACGTGCTCGCCATCCCCGGCACGGGCGACGTCACGCACCTGGAGCAGAACGTCGCCGCCGCGGCGATCCGGCTGACCGACGACGACCGCGCCGTCCTCGATGCGATCGCCCCGGCAGCCGCCTGACCCCCACCCGTGACTGCCGACAGCCTGGCATCAGTACACGAGAACATGTACCGTCGCGCCCATGGAGACCGTGACGCTCACGCACACCGCCGCGCTGGCTCGGCTCGGGCACGCGCTGTCGGACGGCACCCGCGCGCGCATCCTGCTCGCGCTGCGCGACGCCCCCGCCTACCCGTCCGACCTGGCCGCCACGCTCGGCGTCTCCAAGCAGGTGATGAGCAACCAGCTCGCATGCCTGCGCGGCTGCGGCCTGGTCGTGGGCCGCCAGGACGGGCGCCGCACCGAGTACCGGCTGTCCGACCCGCACCTCGCGCACGCGCTCGGCGACATGCTGCGGCTGGCGCTCGTCGTCGACCCGGACTGCTGCGGCCCGGACTGCACGTGCGCGACGCCGGGCGCGCCCCACGGGCGCGCCGGCTCCGAGGACGCCGCGTGAGCCACGACCACGACCACGCGCACGGCGCCGCCGACCACCGGGGCCGGCTGGCGATCGCGTTCGGCATCACCGCCACGATCCTCGTCGCCCAGGCCGTGGGGGCGCTCCTCACCGGCAGCCTCGCGCTGCTGGTCGACACGGCCCACATGCTCACCGACGCCGGGGGCCTCGCGCTGGCCCTGTTCGCCGCGCACCTCTCCCTGCGGCCCGCGTCGCCGCAGCGCACCTGGGGCTACCGGCGGGCCGAGGTGCTCGCCGCGCTGGCGCAGGCGGCCGTGCTGCTCGTCGTCGGCGTGTACGTGCTGGTGGAGGCGGTGCTGCGGCTCGCCGAACCGCCGGAGATCCCGTCCACGCAGCTGGTCGTCTTCGGCGTCATCGGGCTGGTCGGCAACCTCGCCTCGATGGCGGTCCTGGCGAGCCGCCGCGACGCCAACCTCAACCTGCGGGCCGCTTTCCTCGAGGTGATCAACGACGCGCTGGGGTCGGTGGGGGTCATCGTCGCCGCGATCGTCATCGCCACCACCGGCTGGCAGCGGGCCGACGCCGTCGCCGCGCTCCTCATCGGGGCGCTCATCCTGCCGCGCGCGGTGAAGCTCCTGCGGGCCGCGGGGTCGGTGCTGCTGGAGTCCACCCCGCCCGGGCTGGACCTCGACGAGGTGCGCGCCCACCTGCTGGAGGTGGACCACGTGCGCGACGTGCACGACGTGCACGCCTCCCTCATCGCCACGGGCCTGCCGATCCTGTCGGCGCACGTCGTCGTCGACTCCGGCTGCTTCACCGACGGGCACGCCGGGCGCATCCTCGACGAGCTGCAGGAGTGCGTGGCCACCCACTTCGACGTCGCGGTGGAGCACTCCACGTTCCAGGTCGAGCCGGAGACCCATCCGGAGCACGAGCACCCCACGCACGCCTGACGTCGCCGTTCGAGCCTGTCGAGACCTCGCCCCGGGTTTCGACAGGCTCGACCGCCGGCCAGGTGCTGTGCTGGGCACATGTCCAGCCGCCCCGACACCACCCCGACCGCCCACTCCGGCGAACCGCACCCAGGCGAGCCGCACGCGGGCGGCCTCGCCCAGCGGCTGAACTGGCTGCGGGCGGGCGTGCTCGGCGCCAACGACGGCATCGTCTCCGTGGCCGCCGTCGTCGTGGGCGTCGCCGGCGCGACGCCGGAGCGGGCGCCCGTCCTCACGGCGGGGCTCGCGGCCCTGGTGGGCGGCGCGATCTCGATGGCGCTCGGCGAGTACGTCTCGGTGTCCAGCCAGTCGGACAGCGAGAAGGCGCTCATCGCCAAGGAGAAGCACGAGCTCGCCACCATGCCGGACGAGGAGTTCGACGAGCTCGTCGGCCTCTACCGCCAGCAGGGCCTCAGCGAGGGCACGGCGCGGCAGGTCGCGACCGAGCTCACGCACCACGACGCTCTCGGCGCCCACCTGTCCGCCGAGCTGAACATCGACCCCGACGACGTCGTCAGCCCGTGGCACGCCGCCTGGGCGTCGCTGCTCGCGTTCCTGTGCGGCGGCGTGCTGCCGATGCTGGCCGTGCTGTTCATCCCCGAGCCGTGGAAGGTCGCCGGCACGTTCGTCGTCGTGCTCGCCGCCCTCGGCGCGGCCGGGTCGATCGCCGCCTGGATCGGTGGGTCGTCGCGCACCCGGTCCGTCGCGCGCGTCGTCGTCGGCGGCGCGCTGGCCCTCGGCGTCACCTTCGCCCTCGGGTCGTTGCTCGGCACGACCGGCGTCGTCTGACCCCGCCTGCTGTCCCGTCCGAACCCGATCCAGATCCCGATCCGATCCCGATCCACAGGAGCCTCGGTGCCGACCCACTCCCCCACGTCCCCGCACGCTGCCGTCGACCTCGCCCCGCGCCTCGGGCGCACCGTCCTGTACCAGCTGTACCCGCAGAGCTTCGCCGACGGGAACGGCGACGGGATCGGCGACCTCGCCGGGATCACGGCGCGTCTCGACTACCTGCGCTGGCTGGGCGTGGGCGCGGTGTGGCTCGACCCGTGCTTCGTGTCCCCGTTCGCCGACGCCGGGTACGACGTCGCGGACTTCATGACGATCGCGCCGCGCTACGGCACCAACGACGACCTGGCGGAGCTCACCGAAGAGGCCGGGCGCCGCGGCATCGCCGTGCTGCTCGATCTCGTGGCCGGCCACACCTCCGACCAGCACCCCTGGTTCGCCGCGTCGGCGGACGACCCCGGCGACGACCGGTACGTGTGGAGCGACGTCCCCGTCGACGGCTTCGAGCCCGGCCCGGGCCGGCGCGGCGGGTTCTACCTGCCGAACTTCTTCCCGGTGCAGCCGGCGCTGAACTTCGGGTTCGCGCGGCCCGACCCCGCCCAGCCGTGGCGCAGCCCGGTCGACGCCGCGGGCCCGCGGGCGAACCGCGCCGCGCTGCGCGAGATCATGGCGCACTGGTTCGACCTCGGCGTCGCGGGGTTCCGTGTCGACATGGCGGCGTCGCTCGTCAAGGACGACCCGGGCCTGGTCGAGACCGGCCGCCTGTGGCGCGAGAACCGCGCCTGGCTCGACGCCACCTACCCCGGCCGCGTGCTGATCAGCGAGTGGGGCGACCCGCGCGTCTCCGTCCCGTCCGGCTTCCATGCCGACTTCTTCCTCCAGTTCGGGGGCGACGACGACGGCCTGCCGCTCCGCTCCCTGTGGAACAACGGCGCGGGCACGGTGCAGCCGTCGTGGGGCGAGGTACCGAGCTGGGCCGACGCCGAGGCCCAGGGCGACGCCGGCACCTTCGTCCGCGCCTGGGAGGAGGCGACCGGCGCGATCGCCGCGTCCGGGCGCGGCGGGCTCACCGGCCTGCCGACGTCGAACCACGACTTCACGCGGCTCGTGGCCGGGGCGCGGGACGCCGAGCAGGCACGCGCGGCGCTGGTCCTCACGCTCACCTGGCCGTCCATGCCGTCGATCTACTACGGCGACGAGATCGGGATGCGGTTCGTCCCCGACACCCCGACGCTCGAGGGCTCGCGGCTCAACCCGACCTACGACCGCGCGGGCTCGCGCACCCCGATGCAGTGGGGCGACGTGCCGCCCGGCCGGCTCGGACCGGACGTGGCGGAGTCGCGCTACCTGCCGCAGGACCCGGACCCGGACCGGCCCACCGTGGCCGCCCAGCTCGACGACGAGGGCTCGCTGCTGCATCTCGTGCGCCGCCTGGCGCACCTGCGCACCTCGGACCCGCGGTTGGACGCCGCCGCCGACGTCGACGTGCTGGCCACCGGTTACCCGTTCGCCTACACGCGGGGCGGCTCGCTCGCCGTCGTGCTCAACCCGGGCCGCGCGGCCGTGTCGATCGCGGTGCCCGGGGCGGCCGGTGCCCGCGAGGTCGAGACGCGCGGGCTCAGCCGGGAGGGCGACGTCGTGCGCCTCGACGGGCACGGCTACGCCGTCCTCGACCTCGCGTGAGCTCGCCCGTGTCAGGGTCTCGCGGCAGCCTGGGCGCATGGAGCTCGAGGTGCGCGGCGAGGTGTTCCAGTGGCGCGGTCCCGCGCCGTACTACTACGTGGCCGTCCCCGACGCCGAGGCGGAGCGTATCGCCGCGGTCGCGGCGCTGGTCACGTACGGCTGGGGCGTCATCCCCGTGACCGGTCGCCTCGGCGCGACGTCGTTCACCACGTCGCTGTTCCCCAAGGACGGCGGCTACCTCGTGCCGCTCAAGGACTCCGTGCGCCGGCCCGAGGGCGTGGACGACGGCGACGAGGTGGTCGTGCACCTCACCCTGGACGGGGTGTGACCCGCCCGGGGAACCACCCGTGGAGCACGCTGCGCCACGCGTCGCGGAACGAGCGGCCCCGGCGCCACTCGTGCCCCGTCAACCACAGGATCAGGGCGTCGAGCGCGGCGAGCAGCGCGACGCCGAGCCCGGGCGAGACGACCGTCTGCACCAGCTGGACCACGAGGAAGACCCCGAGCGCGCCGACCGCCCACGGGTAGACCCGTCGCGACCCGGCCACCAGCGCGCCGACGATCGTCACCTTGACCACGCGGTGCAGCACCAGGAACAGCCCGGCCGCCCGTCGACCCGCGAGGTAGTACCGATCTCGCCGAGGTAGTACCCGGTTCGCCGAGGTAGTACCGCAGCCGCGGGAGCGGCTATCGCGCGAGGCCGTCGACGAACGCGACGGCGGCGCCCGAGATCTGCGCGCGGGCGTCGTCGTGCGTGATCGTCGGGGTGCCGTCGCCGGGCTGCGGGCCGTAGTCGCCGAAGTACGCGTGCACCGCGCCCTCGACGACGGTGAACGCGGCGTCGGCGGGCAGGTCGGCGCGCGAGGCGTCGATCTTCGCCGGGGTGGCGAGCCCGTCCTCGCTGCCGGAGACGGACGCGACGGCGGCGGTCAGCGTGCCGCTCAGGTCGCCCGCCGGGTAGGAGGCGAACAGCAGCAGCCCGGCCGCGGGTGCCTCGGCGTCGTCGTCCGCGGCGTCCGCCGCCATGGCCGCGACGGTGCCGCCCAGCGAGTGGCCGCCCACCACCCAGCGGTCCGCGGCCACCGCCGCGCGGGCGTCGTCGAGCGCGCCCGTGGCGAGGAAAGCGATCCCGAGCGGCTGCTTCGCCACGACGACGGTGTGCCCCGCCTCGGCCAGCGGCCGCAGCACCGCCGCGTACGCGCGGGCGTCGACCCGCGCCCCGGGCTGGAAGAGCACCGCCGTCCCGTCTCCGCCGTCGACAGGGGTCAGCACGTACCGCGTGGCGCCCTCCGTGACCGTCACCGCGTCGTCCGAGCGCATCGCCGAGAGCGCCGGCTCGACCGCGCCGAACGGGCGCAGCCACGCGACCAGCACGACCCACGCCGCTGCGAGGACGAGCAGCGCCACCCGCAGCGCGCGCCGCCACCCCGGCCGCGCGGGCCGGCCGCGCAGCGCCCGCACCCCCGCGACGGCCGCCCCCGCCAGCGTCAGCGCCAGCAGCACCGCGTACGCGGGGTGGCCGTGCACCACCGCCCCCCACGCCGTCGCGCACCCCCAGGCGACGACGAGGACGGCGGCGGCCGCGACGGCGAGCGTCGCGGCACGCAGCCAGGTGGGGACGAGCGCCGGTGCGGGGGCGGGATCCGGGGTGTTCGGCACGTGAGGAGTCTGGCATCCGCGCGGTGCTCCGCAGGTATCGTCTGACCGCCACCTGCAACGTTGGAGGATTCCCCCGTGAACGACCTGTCCACGACCACGCCCGACCTCGCCCTCGACGCCGTCGTCGACCTCGACGTCCCCGGCCCTACGATCAGCCGCCACCTGTACGGGCACTTCGCCGAGCACCTCGGCCGGTGCATCTACGAGGGCTTCTGGGTGGGCGAGGACTCCGACATCCCGAACGTCGGCGGCATCCGCACCGACGTCGTCGAGGCGCTGCGCGAGCTGGCCATCCCGAACCTGCGCTGGCCGGGCGGCTGCTTCGCCGACACGTACCACTGGCGCGACGGCGTCGGCCCGGCAGCCGACCGTCCCCGCATCGTCAACACCCACTGGGGCGACGTCGTGGAGGACAACTCCTTCGGCACGCACGAGTTCATGGCGCTGTGCGACCTGCTCGGCACGGCCCCGTACATCTCGGGGAACGTCGGCTCCGGCACCGTGCAGGAGACCGCGGACTGGGTGGAGTACCTGACCCGCGGCGACGACTCGCCGATGGCGCGCCTGCGCCGCGAGCACGGTCGTGACGAGCCGTGGGGCGTGTCGTTCTTCGGCATCGGCAACGAGCCGTGGGGCTGCGGCGGCAACCTGCGCGCCGACCAGTTCGCGTCGCTCGCGCGGCAGCACGCGACGTACGCGCGCGACCACGGCGGCAACACGCTGGTGCGGGTCGCGGCGGGTGCGTCGGACGACGACTACGCGTGGACCGAGACCCTCATGCAGCAGGTCGCGAAGCTCGGCGACGCGGAGCCGCGCGACCTGTGGCAGATGGTGTCGTTCCACTTCTACACGTTCGCCGGGACGTGGGGGGACAAGGGCGCCGCCACCGAGTTCACGCGCGACGAGTACTGGGCCACGATGCGCAAGGCGCTCGACGTGCGCCGCATCATCGCCGGGCACTCGGCCGTGATGGACGCCTACGACCCCGAGGCCAGGCTCGGTCTGGCGCTCGACGAGTGGGGCACCTGGTGGAACGTCGAGAAGGACACCAACCCCGGCTTCCTGTACCAGCAGAACGCGATGCGCGACGCCCTCGTCGCGTCGGTGCACTTCGACGCCTTCCACGACCACGCCCGCCGGCTGCGCCTCGCGAACATCGCGCAGACGGTGAACGTGCTGCAGTCCATGCTGCTCACGGACGGCGCCACGATGATCAAGACGCCCACGTTCCACGCCTTCGCGATGAGCGCGGGCCACCACGACGCCGCGAGCCTGCCGGTGCGCGAGCGGTCGCCTCGGGCCACGCACGACGTCGACGGCACGGCCGTCGGGACCGTCTCGGCGTCGGCGTCCACGAAGGACGGCGCGGCGCTGGTGTCGCTGACCAACCTCGACCCGGACGCCCCGGCCACCGTGCGGATCGACCTGCGCGGGCACGCGGTGAGCGACCCCGTCGCCACCGTGCTCGCCGCCGACGACCCCGCCGCGCACAACACCTTCGACGCACCTGACGTCGTAGCCCCGCGCCCGCTCGACGGCGTCCGGCTCGAGGGTGGCGTCCTCACCGTCGAGCTGCCGCCCGCGGCCTTCGCGACGGTGCGGCTCACCGTGACCGTGTAGCCACGATACGAGACGAATGGTCCCACGGAACGGACATCGGGTGTAGACCTTGAGGCATGACCAGCCCTGACGTCGAGGACCCCGCCGTCGCCGACCCCGAGCAGCGGCACTGGCGGCGCAACCTTGCCGTCGGCACGGTCGGGTCGTTCACCACGCTCGTCGCGATGACGCTGCTGGTGCCGTTCCTGCCGGAGTACGTGCGGCAGCTCGGCGTGGACGACCCGGCCGCGGTCGTGCGCTGGTCGGGCGTCGCGTACGGGGCCACGTTCCTCACGGCGGCGCTCACCGCACCGCTGTGGGGGATGCTCGGCGACCGGTTCGGCCGCAAGTCCATGCTGGTGCGCGCCAGCCTGGGCATGGCGGTCGCGATGACGCTGCTCGGGTTCGTGCAGAGCGTCGAGCAGCTCGTCGCGGTGCGGCTGCTGGTGGGCCTGCTCGGCGGCTACTCCTCCGGCGCCACGATCCTCGTCGTCGCGCAGACGCCGAAGGACCGCAGCGCGTGGGCGCTCGGGGTGCTGTCGTCGGGCATCCTGGCGGGCAACGTCGTCGGGCCGCTGGTGGGCGGGTTCGTGCCCGCCTGGGTGGGCATCCGGCCGACGTTCGTCGTGTGCGGGGCGGTGATCTTCGTGGCGTTCCTCGCCACGACGTTCCTGCTCCGCGAGCCGCCGGCCGGGCCGCGTCCGCCCCGGGTCACCACCCGCCGTCACGGCGTGTGGTCGCAGGTGCAGCGCCCGGGCGCCGTCGTCGCGCTGCTGGCGACGTCGAGCCTGCTGCTGTTCTCGACGATGTCGATCGAGCCGATCGTCACCGTCTACGTCGAGGACCTGGGCCAGCTCTCCCACGCCGCCGGCGTCGCGGGGATCCTCGTCGCGCTGACCGCCGTGGGCAGCGTCGTCGCGGCGCCGCGGGTGGGCCGGCTCGCGGACCGCGTCGGCCACACACGCGTGGTGATCGCCTGCCTCGCGGCGGCGGGCGTGCTGGCCCTCGCGCAGGCGCTCGTGTCGAACGTCTGGCAGCTCGGCGTGCTGCGCGTGCTGCTGGGCCTGAGCCTCGGCGGTCTGCTGCCGTCGATCACCGCGGCCGTGCGCCACCTCGCCCCGCCGGACGCCGTCGGCCGCGTGCTCGGGCTCGGCGTCTCCGCGCAGTACGTGGGGCAGGTGGCGGGGCCGGTGCTCGGCGGCCTGGTCGCCGCGCAGGCCGGCCTGCGCGCCGTCTTCGTCGCCACCGCCGTCGTGCTGCTCGCCGCGGCCGCGCTCAACCTCGTGGTCCTCCGTCGCGGCGGACCACGAAATCCGTCGACCACGACGCCGGAGGCCGTGACACTCGGGCCATGACGATCACGCGCCTCGACCCCGCAGGCCTGCACGTGACTCCGGGCTACCACCACGTCACGATCGTGGAGGCACGGCGGACGGCATACCTGGCGGGGCAGTGCCCGCTCGACGCCGACGGTCGCCTGGTCGGGACCGACGACCTGGCGGCCCAGGTCGACCAGGTCGTCGCCAACGCGCTCCTCGCGCTCGACGGCGCGGGCGCCGCGCCCGACGACGTCGTGCGGTCCGTCGTCTACGTCCGCAGCGACGACCGCGCGGACCTGGCGGCGACCTGGCGGCGACTGCTCGCCTCGCCCCTGGCCCCCGCCTTCACCAGCGCCAGCACGCTGCTCGGGGTGGCCCAGCTGGGGTTCCCCGGCCAGCTCGTGGAGGTGGACCTGACCGCCGCCCTCCCGCCCGCGGACTGAGCTCGACACTCCAGTCGTCTAATGAATCCTTCCAATCGGCGATTGAATCGTGCTAATTTCCCGTGGCATGACCACATCGGCCGCAATGACGCGGCGCACGTTCGGGAAGCTGGCCGGGATCACCGCAACAGCCCTGCTGCCGTGGGTACAAGCCCCACGCGCCGCCGCCTCGGGACCGCCTGAGGTCGTCGAGACGGACACGCACGTCGTCGTGGACAACGGCCTCGTCCGCCTCACCGTCGACAAGTCGAATGGTCGGACCACCTCGCTCGTCTACGACGGCGTGAACCTGGTCGGCCGCGGGAACTACGACATGAACACCGTCCGCGAGGGCGGGGGGCTTCCGCTCCCGCCGGCGGACAACCACCTCACCGTCCGGGTCGAGCAGGACTTCGTCGACGTCGCGTACCACCACAGCCCGTCCGGCGACATGCCGTGCTGGCTGGTGCGGCACCACGTCGTGCGCTCCGGCGAGGCCGGCATCCACCTCGCGTACAGCTACGACCACCCGGCGGCGTTGCACGGCTTCCGCACCGACCAGCACCGGTACGTCTTCTACACGGCCGGCGGCGTCTTCACGCACGCCTCGGTCGAGGACGACGCCGACGCCGTCCGGTGGCGCGAGGCCGCCGCCCGCATGCCCACCGGCGGCGAGATCTCACGCGCCGAGATGGTGATGGACGCGACCTACGACCTCGAGGGCACCGGCTCCGCCTATCCCCGCCGCTACTACACGAAGTACGACTGGGCCGTGTCCATGAAGGACCACAGCCTGCACGGGCTGTACGGCAGCGGCTACGGCATGTGGGCCGCCCTGCCGAACCTCGAGGGGTTCAGCGGCGGTCCGGTGCGCCAGGACCTGATCCTGCACCAGACCGGCGACACCCCCGTGCTGCTCGTGGAGCCGCAGGCCACCCACTACGGCGCGCCACCGGTGCGCGTCGCCGCCGGTCAGGCGTGGCAGAAGACGTACGGGCCGTACTTCGTGTACCTCAACAAGGGCGACGACCCGCGCGCCCTGCGCCGCGACGCCGCCCGCCAGGCGCGCTTCGAGGCGCACGCCGAATTCTACGACCGGCTCGCGATCGAGGGCTGGACTCCCACCGCGAAGCGCTCCCGCGTGCGCGGCACGGTGCGGGTCCCCGGCACGCCGAACCTGGAGGGCGCCGTCGTCGTCCTGTCGGACAACGGCACGCCCATGCAGGACTCCGTGCTGGGCCACAACTACTGGGCGGACGTCGCCGAGGGCGGCCGGTTCGTCCTCGACCACGTGCGCCCCGGCACCTACCGCCTCACCGTCTACGGCGGCGGCCTGTGGGGCGAGTACGTGATCGACGACGTCCAGGTGGGCGCCGGCCAGGAGGTCACGCTCGGTCGCATGCTGTGGGAGCCTACGAGCCACGGTCGCACGGTGTTCCAGCTCGGCACCCCCACCCGCGACTCCCGGGAGTTCCGCCACGGCCGGGAGTTCCGGCGCTACGGCCTGTTCGAGTCGTTCCACGACGACTTCCCCGACGGCGTCACGTACAGGGTCGGCACGAGCACGGCGAAGGACTGGAACTACATCCAGTACCAGCGGTCGTACCCGGTGCAGGCGCCGGAGGGCACGGTCCTCCCCGAGGACGCCGACGGCGTCCGGCTGTTCGACTTCGGCACCGCGTCCAGCCCCGTCGCCGCCGGGTACCAGCGGGTCGCGCAGAACACGCTGTACTCCGCCGGGGCGGGCTTCGGCCTCGACCGGGCGGTCGACTCCCGCGACCGCGGGTCGGACGGGGACCTGCAGCGCGACTTCGTCGTGGGGTCCGGCTACACCTTCGCGGTGGACCTGCCCGACGGCGAGTACGAGGTCACCGTGCTCTCCGGCGACGACATCGCGGCCAACAAGACCCGGGTCTCGTTCGGCGGCGGCGAGCCCGTCGCCCTGGACTCGGGCCGGGGCGAGTACGCCGTGCACACCGCGACGGTGACCGTCACCGGGGGCCGCCTCGACCTCCTCGCCGGCGGCGACGGGCGCCTCAACGCCGTCGAGATCCTCGCGGCGGACGCCGCCCTCCCCGTGCTCGCGGGCCTCGAGGTCGACGGCGCGGACCTGGTGCCGGGCTTCAGCACCTTCCGCTCCGACTTCGCCGTCGACCTGCCCTGGGACCAGGAGTCGGTCGTCGTCCGGGCCGCGGGCCGCGGCGGCGCGCAGGTGACGATCGGGGGCGACGTCGTGCCGGAGGAGGGGCTCGCCGTGCCCCTGCACGCGCAGCGCACCGTCCTCGAGCTCGTGGTGAGCGACGGCGACGGCGGGGCGACGACGTACCGGCTGCACGTCACCCGGCAGGAGAGCCCGTGGCGCATCCTGTTCGACCTCGACCGCGCGCCGGCGGCGGGCGCGCAGGCCACCCTGACGATCGCGCTGGCGGCGTGGGCCATGGGCTCCGCGCTGCCGGTGCCGCCGGAGAACAGCAACCTCACGATCACGGTCAACGGGGAGCCGTTCGTCTGGACCTTCGGGCCCGAGGACGCGAAGGGCGCCACGTACCGCAGCGCGCGCGGCGGGCGGAACCACACCCGCGAGATCGCCTTCGACGCGGGCCTGCTGAAGCCGGCCGGCAACGAGATCACGCTGCAGATCAACGCCGGCGCCGAGCACCTGTGGAACGAGGCGGCCTACGACGCCATCCGGCTCGAGATCGGCTGAGCCGAGCTCGGTCCTCCGGTGCGAGGTCGGTCGGGGCGTCGACCGATCTCGCACCGGAGGACCGGTGT
This sequence comes from Isoptericola sp. NPDC056618, assembly GCF_042792715.1. Lineage (NCBI taxonomy): Bacteria > Bacillati > Actinomycetota > Actinomycetes > Micrococcales > Promicromonosporaceae > Isoptericola > Isoptericola sp. NPDC056618. Next base: position 155,473 of record NZ_JBHTVZ010000001.1, read on the forward strand.
CGGGCCCGCCGTCAGCGTCCGAGGACGTCGCGGGTCACGACGTCGGGCTGCAGGTCCAGCCGCCGCAGCAGCTGCGCGTTGAGCGCCACCACCACGGTGGACAGCGACATCAGCAGCGCGCCGACGGACATCGGGAGCACGAACCCGACCGGGGCGAGCACGCCCGCCGCCAGCGGCACGGACAGCAGGTTGTAGCCCGCCGCCCACCAGAGGTTCTGCTTCATCTTGCGGTAGCCGGTCCGCGAGAGCTCGATCACGGACAGCACCGACCGGGGGTCGTCGCTGGCGAGGATGACGCCCGCCGACGCGATCGCGACGTCCGTGCCGGCGCCGATCGCGATGCCGACGTCCGCCTGCGCGAGCGCGGGGGCGTCGTTGACGCCGTCGCCGACCATCGCGACCCTGTGGCCCTCGGCCTGCAGCCCCGCCACGCGCGCCGACTTGTCCTCCGGGCGCACGCCCGCGAAGAACCGGTCGACGCCGAGCTCGTCGGCCACGGACCGCGCCACCTCCTCGGCGTCGCCCGTGATCATCACGACCTGCACGCCCAGCCGGTGCAGCGCCTCGACCGCCTCGGCGGACTCCGGCCGCACCTCGTCCGCGAGCTTCAGCCCGCCGACGACGACGCCGTCGCGCAGCACGTGCAGGATGATCGCGCCGTCCCCCCGCCACGCCTCGGCCTGCGCCACCTCGTCGACCCGCTGCTCCTCGAGCAGCCGGGGGCCGCCCACGCGCACCTCGTGCCCGTCGACCGTCGCGACGACGCCGACGGCGGGCGACGACGAGAAGTCCGTCGCGCGCGGGACGTCGAGGCCGCGGGCCTCGGCCGCCCGGACGATCGCCCGGGCCAGCGGGTGCTCGCTGTCCGCCTCGGCGGCGGCCGCCAGCGCCAGCACGGCGTCCTCGTCCAGGCCCGCGCTCGTCCCCGCCACCGTCGCGACCTCCGCGACCGTCGGCTCGCCCTTGGTGAGGGTGCCGGTCTTGTCGAAGAGGACGGCGTCCACGGAGCGCATGCTCTCGAGCGCCAGGCGGTCCTTGATGAGGACGCCGCCGCGGGCGGCTCGCTCGGTGGCGATCGAGACGACCAGCGGGATGGCCAGGCCCAGCGCGTGGGGGCAGGCGATGACCAGCACCGTGATGGTGCGGATCACGGCGTCGTCCGGCAGCCCGAACGCCGTCCAGGCGATCGCGGTGACGACGGCGGCGCCGAGCGCGAACCAGAAGAGCCACCCCGCCGCGCGGTCGGCGAGCCGCTGGGCCCGCGACGACGAGGCCTGCGCCTCGGCGACCAGGCGCTGGATGCCGGCGAGCGCGGTGTCGTCGCCGGTCGCGGTGACCTCGACGCGCAGGCCGGAGTCGGTCGCGACCGTGCCGGCGGTGACGGCGTCGCCCACCGTGCGGCCCACCGTGCGCGACTCGCCGGTGACCATCGACTCGTCCATCTCCGCGCGGCCGTCGACCACCCGGCCGTCGGCGGGCACGCTGCCGCCGGGCCGGACGAGGACGACGTCGCCCACGCGCAGGTCCGCCGGCGGCACCGTGACGACCCGCTCGCCCGCCGTGCCCTGCTCGAGGCGCTCCGCCTCGTCCGGCAGCAGCGCCGCCAGCGAGTCGAGCGCGGACGTGGTCTGCGCCAGGGACCGCATCTCGATCCAGTGGCCCAGCAGCATGATGACGACCAGGAGCGCGAGCTCCCACCAGAAGTCGAGCTGGTGGTCGAGCACGCCGAGGCTGGCGCCGAGCGACGCGACGAACGCGACCGTGATCGCCAGGCCGATGAGCAGCATCATCCCGGGCTTGCGGGCCTGGAGCTCCGACACCGCGCCCGTGAGGAACGGCCGGCCGCCCCACGCGTAGATCACCGTGCCGAGCACCGGCGAGACCCAGTCGACCCACGCCGCGTCGGGGAGCTCGTACCCGAGCACCATCGCGAACATCGGCGACAGCACGACGGTCGGCACCGCCAGCGCCAGCATGATCCAGAACAGGCGGCGGAACTGGCCCACGTGATCACCGTGGCCCGCGTGGCCGCCGTGACCGCCGTGACCGCCCATGTCGTGTCCCGACATGTCGTGGCCGGCGTGCGGGTCGTGACCGGCGTGCGCGTCGTGCGCGGTCATGTCGTGACCGGCGTGCGCGTCGTGACCCTCGTGCGCGTGGTGGTCGTTCTCCAGGACGCGCGCGGCGTCGGGGCGCCGGTGCCCCGTGTGCTGGTCGTGAGAGTGGTCCACAGCTCGATCCTTGCCTCGGACGGACGGGTTCGCGATCTCGATTCATACCCCCATGGGGTATCTCCGCTGCCGCCAACCATATACCCCTCTCCGGTATTCCGCGATCCCTGCCGAGTCGTCGCCGCGCCGCGGACCTGGGGCAACACCCTTGCGCCTCTTCTACAACGATGGAAACATTCCCCGGGCACGCGAACGCTCACTGAGAGACCTCGACGAAGAGGAGCACCATGAACGCCCGCACCGCCTGGACCAGACTCGTCGCCGGCGCGACCACCGCCGTGACCGCGGCCGCGCTGGTGGTCGGCCCCGCCGTCGTCACGACCGCCCCCGCCGGCGCCGCCGACTACCCCGGCCCCGGCGTCGTCACCGGCGACACCGGGGTGCACGATCCCGACGTCGTGCGGAAGCCCGACGGCACCTACCTCGTCGCCGGCACCGGCGAGGGCGTCCGCCTCAAGACGTCCACCGACCGCACGCGCTGGACCGAGGTCGGCGCCGCGTTCCCGGGCGGCACGCCCTGGGCCGACGCGTACACCGGCGGCAGCACCCACCTGTGGGCGCCGGAGATCGCGTACGCGAACGGCCAGTACTACCTCTGGTACTCGGCGTCGTCGTTCGGCGTGAACCGGTCGGCGATCTTCCTGGCCACCAGCCCCACCGGCGACCCGGGTACCTGGACGCACCGCGGCACGGTCGTGGAGTCGCGCACCTCCGACGACTTCAACGCCATCGACCCCGCGCTCGTCGTCGACGCCGACGGCCGGTGGTGGCTGAGCTTCGGATCGTTCTGGTCGGGCATCAAGATGATCCGCCTCGACCCGACGTCGGGCCTGCGCTCGGGCACCGCGTTCCACTCGATCGCCGGGCGTGGGGGCGGCGCGATCGAGGCACCCACCATCCACCGGCGCGGGGGCCACTACTACCTCTACGTGTCGTTCGACGCGTGCTGCCAGGGCGCCGACTCCACCTACCGCGTCATGGTCGGGCGCTCGACGTCGGTCACCGGTCCGTACGTCGACCGTGCCGGCGTCCCCATGACGGAGGGCGGCGGCACGCAGGTGCTCGCCGGGCACGGCTCGATCCACGGGCCAGGACACCAGACCGTCTTCTCCGACGTCGACGCCGACGTGCTGATGTACCACTACTACGCCGACTCGGGCGCGTCGTTCCTCGGCATCAACCTGCTCGGCTACGACGACGCCGGCTGGCCGTACGTCTACTGAGCGCGCGGACCGTAGCGGCGAGCGGGGGCCGGGAACAATCGCGGGAGGTGGCGCGTTGGGGCAGGGCCCGTACACCGTACGAAAGAGGTCCCGTGCCCCAGCCCGCCACCCCGCACACCGCCGCCACCTCGTCCGACACGACCTCCGGCACCGCCGACGACGTGGTCACCAGCGCGGTCCTCGCGAGCGCGATCGACGGGGAGCAGGCCGCCCTCGACGCCGCGTGGTCACGACGCGCCGCGGTGCTCGACGACCTGGAGCGCACGCTCACCACCGCGCGTCCCGAGGACGCGGCGGCCCGCGCGCGGATCGCGCGGCTGCGGAGCCGGCGCGCGGAGCTGCGGGCGGCGGACCACGGCCTGGTCTTCGGCCGGCTCGACGGCGACGACGGATCGGTGCGCCGGCTCGGCCGCGTCGGGCTGCCCGGCGCCACCGAGGACGACGAGCCGCTGGTCGTGGACTGGCGCGCCGCCGTCGCCCGCCCGTTCTACACGGCGACGCCGGTGGACCCGCAGGGAGTGCGCCGGCGGCGGCACGTGCGCACCCGCGGGCCGGAGGTCGTCGGCGTCGACGACGAGCCGCTCGACGGCGGGCTCGACGACTCGGGCCTCGTCGGCGAGGGGGCGCTGCTCGCCGCGCTGGACGAGCGGCGCACCGGCCGGATGGGCACCGCCGTCGCCACCCTGCAGCGGGAGCAGGACGACGTCGTGCGCGCGGACGCCCGCACCCCGCTGGTGGTGCAGGGCGGCCCGGGAACCGGCAAGACGGTCGTGGCGTTGCACCGCGTCGCCTACCTCCTGTTCGCGCAGCCGCACCTGGCGGCGCGCGGCGTGCTCGTGCTGGGCCCGTCGACGCGCTTCCTCGACTACATCGCCCAGGTGCTGCCGGCGCTCGGGGAGACGGCGGTCGTCTCCGCCACCTGCGACACGCTCGTGCCGGGCGTGCGGCCCGCGCGCACCGAGGGGCGCGACGTCGCGGAGCTCAAGGGCCGGTCGTCGTGGCTGCCGACCCTGCGCCGGTTCGTCGCGTCGCTCGAGCCGGACGACGGCCCGCTCGCCCTCGCGCTCGACGGCGAGGAGTACGTGCTGCCCGCGGCCCAGGTGGCCGCCGCGCGCCGCGGCGCGGTGGGCGCCGGCTCGTACCACCAGGCGCGCGACCGGGTGACCGAGCGCGTGCACGACCTCCTGGTCGACGCCGTCGCCGACCGCCAGGCCGAGCTGCTCGCCCGCGCCGAGGAGGGCTTCGAGGACGTGCTGGGCCAGCTCGACGCCCGGCTCGCCGCCGCCGACGACCGGGCCCTGCCCACCGGCGCGACGGGCTCCGACGTCGACGGCGTGCTGTCCGAGGCCGACCTCGAGGCGCTGCACGCGCGGGTCGCCGCCGACCGGGGCGTCGCCGCGACGCTCGAGGCGTGGTGGCCGCGGCGCGACCCGGCCGCCGAGCTCGCCCGCCTGCTGCACGACCGGGACCTGCTGTCCGCGCACGCCCCCGACCTCACGGCCGCGGAGGTCGCGCGCGTCGTCGCCGAACCTGCGGGTGGCGCGGACGGCTGGGCGAGCAGCGACGTCCCGCTCCTCGACGCCCTCGCCGACCTGCTCGGCGACCCGCGCGACGGCGCCGCCGCCGGGCCCGACGACGGGTCCGACGACGGTTCCGACGGCGACCACGACGTCTTCGTCGCCGCGCGGGCCGCCGCCCGCCGGGACTGGACGTACGGGCACGTGGTGGTGGACGAGGCGCAGGAGCTGTCCGGCATGCAGTGGCACATGGTGGTGCGCCGCTGCCCCACCCGGTCCGTCACCGCCGTCGGCGACATCGACCAGGCGTCGTCCGCGCACCGCCAGACCGACTGGGGCGAGGCCGTCGGCGACGCCCTCGGCGACCGGTGGCGTCGGGCCGACCTCACCATCTGCTACCGCACGCCGCGCGAGGTCATGGAGCTCACCGTCCCGGTGCTGCGGCGGGCCGGCAGCCGCAACGCCCCGCCCCGCGCCGTCCGGTCCGCGCCGGTCGCGCCCTGGTGGGCCGACGCCGACGAGCGCACGTGGCCGGGCGTCGTCGCCGACGCCGTCACCGGGATGAGGGGGCGCTACGAGGGTGGCACGGTCGGCGTCGTCGCCCCCGCCTCCCGGCTGGCCACGCTCCGCGCGGTACTGCCGGAGGGCGTGCCCGCGCTGTCCGCGACGGACGCCAAGGGCCTCGAGTGGGACGCCGCCGTCGTGGTCGACCCGGACGGCATCGCGGCCGAGCCGCGGGGCTGGAACGGGCTCTACGTGGCGCTCACCCGGTGCACGCAGGAGCTCGCGCAGGTGCCGGTCGCCTGACGGTCGAGTGACGGTTCGCACCCTCTGACCTTCCTCAAATCGCCTGCGGGCGGGCGATGCAGGCCACCAAGATGACGACGCGACATCAACCGCCGTGAGCTGTGAAGCGAGGAACCCCATGCGCGTCCTGGTGACCGGAGGCGCCGGGTACGTCGGGTCTCACACGGTGCTCCGGCTGCTCGGGGCCGGGCACGACGTCGTCGTGGTGGACGACTTCTCCCGCGGCGCCCCGGCGGCGCTGGAGCGGGTGGAGGTCCTGGCGGGCCGGCCCGTGCCGGTGCACGTCTTCGACGGGGCGGACATCGACGCCCTCGAGCGGCTCTTCGACGCCGAGCGCTTCGACGCCGTGCTGCACCTCGCGGGCATCAAGAGCCCCAGCGCCCGCGGCGTCCGCCCGCTGGACAGCTACGAGACCAATCTCGGCACCACCTTCACGCTGCTGCGCTGCATGGCCTGGTACGGCGTCGACCGCCTCGTCGTGTCGTCGTCGGCGGCCGTGTACGGCGAGGGTCGCGACCTGCCGCACGCCGAGGACGCGCCGCTCGCCCCCACCGGACCGGTGGGCCGCAGCCACGCGATGAACGAGCAGATCCTGCGCGACGTCGTCGCCGACGCCGGCCCCGCCCTGCGGGTGGGCGTCGTGCGGCACTTCTCGGCGGCGGGCGCGCACTCCTCGGGATCCCTCGGGCCCGACCGGACGGGGGCGTCCGCGAGCCTGCTCACCGCCGTCGCGGAGGCCGCCGCCGGGCTGCGCGACGGGCTCGAGGTGCACGGCGTCGACCACCCGACCCCCGACGGCACGGCCATGCGCGACTACGTGCACGTGGACGACCTGGCGGCCGGGCACGTCGCGGCCCTGGCGGCCCTCGGTGACGCCGAGGAGCAGCTGTCCACGTGGAACCTCGGCAGCGGCCGCCCCACCAGCGTGCTCGAGCTGGTCCGCGCGTTCGAGACCGCGACCGGCCGCACCGTGCCGTACCGCGTCGCCGCCCGCCGGGAGGGCGACGTCTCCGTGTCGTACGCCGACCCCGCCCGCGCGGAGGCCGAGCTCGGCTGGAGCGCCACCCGCGGCATCGAGGACATCTGCCTCGACCTGTGGCGCTGGCACCAGCGCAACCCCACCGGGTACCCGACGTCCCTCGCGCCGTCCGCCCCGTGGCGCGGCGGCGTGGGCCACCGCCTGCGGCTCGTCTCCGCCGTGCCTGCCGCCGCGGCCTGGTAGCCGGGCGCCGCGGGACCGTCAGTCCTTCGTGTCGCGGTAGTACCGCAGCGCGCCGGGGTGCAGCTCGACCGGGTCGGTGAAGATCGCCCGCACCCGGTCGAGGTTCGCCGCCGACGGCACCTGCTCCGCGATCTGACCCCGCGCGTCGAACAGGGTGGACACCAGGGTGCGGGCCTCGGCGTCGGGCATGTCGGCACGGACCATGAGGAAGTTCGGCACCGCCAGCGTCTCGACCACCCGCGACGACCCGTACATGCCCTCGGGCACGATGCCGTGCCGGTAGCCGCTGCCGTACCGGGACCGCACCTCCTCGACCAGGTCGCCCAGGGGCACGAGCCGCACCGGGACGTCGTCGGCGAGCGCCGTCAGGCCCGGGGTGCGCAGCCCGCCGGACCAGAAGAACGCGTCGATCTCGCCCGCGCGCAGCGCCTCGATCGAGCCGTCGAGCCCGAGGCTCACGTCGGTGAGGTCCGCAGCGGGCACGTCGGCCGCCATGAGCAGCCGGTGGGCGATGAGGGCCGTGCCGGACTGCGGCGCGCCGAGCGAGACGCGCCTGCCCCGCAGGTCGTCGATGGTGCGGACCCGGGAGCCCGCCGGCACGACGAGGTGGAGGAAGTCGTCGTAGACGCGGGCCAGGGCGCGCACCTCGAGCGGCTCGTCGAACTCGCCCTCGCCCGCGACGGCGTCCCGCGCGGCGTCGGCGGCGCTGAACGCCACCTGCGCCGTGCCGGCGTCGAGGCTGTCGAGGTTCTCCACCGACCCCCCGGACTCGTCGACCAGGACCGGCACGTCGTAGCGGTCCTCGACCACCTGCGCGAGCGCCGTCCCGTAGGCGTGGTAGATGCCCGTGGAGCCGCCGGTCGCCACGGTGAGCGCGTCGGGGCGCTGCCCGTCCCACGGGTCGCCGGTGCCCTCGTCGCCCACGCACGCGGCGAGCACCGGCAGCGCCACCAGCGCCGTGACCAGCAGCGTCGCGAGGCGAGCCGCCCGCGATCGCCCCGCGGTCGGCCGCGCCCTCACGACGTCACCTCCGCCGCGGGGTCGACGGGCGCGCCGTCGACCGCAGCCAGCGCGGGCACGCGCAGCCGCACCTCGAGGCCGCCGCCGTCCGGCAGGCCCAGGTGCAGCCCGCCGCCGCCCGTGGCGAGCAGCTCGGACGCGATGGCGAGGCCCAGCCCGGAGCCGCGCACGGTGCTGTGGCCGGGCGAGCGCCAGAACCGCTCCGCGAGGCGGTCCAGCTCCTCGGGCGGGACGCCCGCGCCGTGGTCACGCACCACCACCTCGACGGCGCCGCCCGGGCGGACGGGCGCCGTCACCGAGACGTCGACGCGGCCGCCGTCGGGCGAGAACTTCACCGCGTTGTCCAGGACGGCGTCGAACGCGCACTCGAGCACGATCGGGTTCAGCTCGGCCCACGCGCCGTCGCCATGGTCGGCGAACGTCAGCTCGCGCCCGACGGCGAGCAGGCGCCAGCTGTCCACGCGCCGCGCGACGAGCTCGGCGACGTCCAGCCGGTGGGCGCCCCCGGCCAGGTTCGCGTCGTCGGCCAGGAGCAGCAGGGCGTCGAGGATGTGCGCCATGCGGACCGCCTCGGCGCGCACGTGCGCCACCTCGGTGGCGTGCTCGGACGGCGTGGACAGCGCCAGGTCCTCGACGCGCAGCATCAGCGCGTTGAGAGGGTTCCGCAGCTCGTGGGACGCGTTCGAGACGAACTCCTGCTGGCGGTGCATGGAGTGCTCCACCTGAGCGGCCATCGCGTTGAACCGGGTGATGACCGCGCGCAGCTCGGGCGGTCCGGTCGACGGCGGGATGCGTGCGTCGAGCCGCCCGCGGCCGATCTCGCCCATCGCGGTGTCGACGGCGCGCACCGGCCGCAGCACCCAGCCCGCGGTGCGGTGCGCGATGACGACGGCGAGCACGCACATGACCAGCCCCGCCGCGACGAGGATGCCCCAGCTCGACCAGATGCTGCGGGAGACCTCGTCCGCGTCGGACACGGTGACGACGGCGCCCACCAGGTCGCCGCCGTCGTACACGGGCTCGGCCACCACCACCCGGTCGGCCTTCCACGGCAGCGAGCTGAGGTCTGCCTCGCCGCGGCGGCCCGCGAGGGCCGCCTGCCGCTCGTCCACCTCCTGCGGGTCGAGCCCGTTCGTGGCCCACGTGACGCCCGACTGGTCGACGACGGCGGCCTCGACCCCGTAGACCTCGCGGTAGCGGTCGAGGTCGCCCTCGACGATCGCCGGGTCGTCCGCAGTCAGCGACTGCCGGGCGGTGATGACCAGGTAGCCCGCGTCCGCGAGCCGGTCCAGGTAGACCTCCTGCTGGTTCGCCCGCGCGACGTTGCCCGCGTACGCGCTGCCGAGCAGCGCCAGCACCAGCACGCAGGGCACGAACAGGATGATCGCCAGGCGGGTCCGCATCGACGTCTACGCCCCCGCGCCCGTGGGCCTGCCGCCGTCGGGCACCGCCACCCGGTAGCCCACGCCGCGCACCGTCTCCACGACGTCGGGCTCGCCGAGCTTGCGGCGCAGCGACGCGACGTGCACCTCGAGCGTGCGGCCCAGGCCCTTCCAGCTGGAGCCCCACACGTCGCGCAGGATCCGCTCGCGCGTGAGCACCGAGCCCCGCTGGCGCACCAGCAGCGCGAGCAGGTCGTACTCCTTGCGGGTCAGCTCGACGACGGTGCCCACCGCGTCACCCACCCGGTCGCCCACGGCGCCGGCCGTGCGCCGCACCTCGCGCCGAGCGAGGTCCACCACCAGGCCGCGGACGCGCACGCGCGCGTCCGCGGCGTCCGCGCGGGCGCCGTCCCACTCCCGGCCGCGGCCCCGGCGCATGACGGCGTCGATGCGGGCGAGCACCTCGCGCACGTCGTAGGGCTTGGTGACGTAGTCGTCCGCGCCGAGCTCGAGCCCGCGGATGCGCGCGTCGAGCCGGGTGCGCGCGGTGACCATGATGATCGGGGTGTCCGAGACGCGGCGGATGCGGCGGCAGACCTCGAAGCCGTCGATGTCGGGCAGGGACAGGTCGAGCAGCACCATGTCGGTGCGAGGACTCAGCTCGCGCAGCGCGGACGCGCCGTCGCGCGCGCGGACCACCTCGTAGCCGTGCCGTCCGAGCACGGACACGAGCGCGCCGGCGACATGGTCGTCGTCCTCGACCACGAGCAGCTGCACGGGACCGTCCCTCCGTCGGGCGCTTGGAGGGCGCCAGGGTAGCGGAGCGTCGCTCCGGGCTCAGAGCCAGCCCACACGGCGGAAGACGCGGTAGAGCACCACGCAGCCGACCGCCATGAGGAGCAGCGCGAACGGGTAGCCGAGCAGCCAGTGCAGCTCGGGCATGTGGCTGAAGTTCATGCCGTAGATCCCCGCGATCACCGTGGGGTACACGAGGATCGCCGCCCACGCCGAGATCTTGCGCATGTCCTCGTTCTGCCGCACCGACACCTGCGACAGATGCACCTGGAGCATGTCGGAGAGCAGGTCGTCGTGGGCGTCGAGGTGCCGGTCGATGCGCTCGACCGTCGACGCCACCCGTTCCAGCGTGCGCCGATCGGCGACGACGCGGCGCTCGTCGGTGGTGAGCTCGGGCAGCTCCGCGGACACCGGCAGCAGCGCCCGCCGCGCCTCCGTGATCTCCCGCTTGAGGTCGTAGAGGCGCTGCACCGGGTCGTCCGTCGTGCGGTCGAAGACGACGCGCTCGGTGTCGGCGACGGCGTCCCCGAGCGCCACCTCCACCTCCGACGCGACGCCCACCAGGCCCAGCACGACGGCGAGCGCCACCCGCTGCGCGCCGGACCCGTGCGTGGGGCCCGGCCCGCGCAGGCGGTCCATCGCGTGCTCGCGCACGCCCGCGCCGCCCGCCTCGAACGTCAGCACCGCGTCCGGGCCGGCGAGCACACCCAGCTCGCCGGTGTGCACCTGCCGGTCGTCCTCCGTGAACCAGACCGTGGGGGTCAGCACCGCCACCCAGTCGTCGTCGAGCCAGCGCACCGCGGCCGCCGGCCGCTTCGACACGTCCCGCGCGACGACATGCACCTGCGCCAGCCGCTCCCGCAGCGCGGGATCGATCTCCGCCGCCGCGGCGAGGAACGACTCCTTGTCCGTGACGTGCAGCCAGCGTGCCGGGTGGTCGCCGTCCGCGGTCGTCGCCGGAGCACCGTGCGTCCCGACGAACCACTCGCGCGTCGTCGTCCCCTCGTCCGTCACACCCGCATTCTCGGACGAACCGTGCCGAAGGGCGCGCCGGGCACCGCCCGGGGACGCGTCCCGGCGGCAGTTCGTGCTCACGGCGGCAGTTCGAACTGCCGCCGTGAGCGCAAGCTGCCGCCCCGAGCGTCAGACGGCGGCGGAGACGACGTCGTCCACCGGCCGGGCGTCCGCCGCCCGCCGCGCGACCCACGCCGCGCCGACGCCGGCGGCGACGAAGAGCGCGCCCAGCGCGAGCCAGCCGGGCGTGCCGAACCGGATGGGCAGCGCGGTGACGACGACCGGCGCGACCATCCCGGCGAGCGCGTAGCCGGTCTGCGACAGGCCCTGGTAGGCGCCGGCGCGGCGCGGGTCGGCGAGCTCGAACGCCATGCCCCACCCGCCGGCCTCGGACAGCACCTCGCCGAGCGAGTGCGCGACGGCGGCGAGCAGCAGCAGCGCGGTCGCGGCGACGAGGCTGCCGTGCCCGGCCGCGGCGTACAGCACGCAGGCGCCGGCCAGCAGGAGGGTGCCGCGACGCACGGCCCGGCCTGCCGCCCGCACCTCGTGCGTGCCGCGGGACGCGCGGACCTGCAGCAGGGCCACCAGCGCCGTGTTGACCACCAGCAGCGCGGACACGACGGCGGTCGGGGCGTCGGTGGTCGCGACCCACAGCGGCACGCCGACGGTCATGACGCCGAACTGCATGGCCACGACGGCGTTGAGCACGGCGCTGGCGACGTACGTGCGGTCGCGCAGCGGGTGCACCCCGGGCGCGGCCGGGTGCGCGGCGTCGGCCGCGGCGGCGTCCGGGGTGTCCGCGACGGGCGCGTCGGCGAGCATCCGCACGGCCAGCTCGGGCACCCGGCGCGGCAGCCGGACGAGCGGCACGACGGCGCCGAGCAGCAGCACCGCCGTCGCGACCATCGCGGTGCGGTAGGCCGCCGCGGTGTCCACCAGTAGCGCGACGGCGGCGGCCAGCGTGCCGAGCCCGATGAGGACGTTGGTCACGACGCGCAGCCGGGCGCGGACGTCGACGCGCTCGGGACCGGTGAACCACCGGGCCAGCAGCGCCTGCCGGGCGGTGGACTGCACCCCGCGCCCCGCGCTGACGACGACGGCGACGGCGGTGAAGCTCACCGCGTCGGAGGTGAACGAGTACGCCGCCAGCGCCAGCGCCTGCGCGAGCAGGCCCCACACCTGCACGCGGTGCGCGCCGCGCCGGTCCGACCAGCGCCCGGCGAGGTAGGACCCGAGCACGCCCGCGCCGCCGGCGATGCCGAGGCCGAGCCCGACGGTGGTCGCGGGCAGCCCGACCACGCGCGTGAAGTACAGGACGGAGACGGTGTAGAAGATCCCCGTCGACGCGGCGAACGCCATGGTCGAGACGGTGAGGGCGCGCGCCACGGGATCCCGCGGCAGGAGGGTCTGGATCACGGCACCAGTAGGGACCCGTGGGCCCGCACCCGGAACGGATGTAGCGCTGCACTACATCTATGCTCACACGATGGGACGGAGTCGCTGATGGGGTGGATGCACTACGAGCTGGCCGGCATGGACCTCGCCGACGTCCGCTTCGCCGTCTCCCCGCTGAACGAGCTGGTGCTGTCGCTGCGCGCGTGGCGCGACCCCGGCCGCTTCCCCGTGCACCTGCCGTGGCTGCGCCGCCTGCAGGAGGCCCGGCCCACGCTCGACGGCGAGATGCTGCTCGCGCTGACCAACGAGGTGATGTGGACCCCCGACTTCCTCACGCCGCGCCCGGGCAGCCCGCTCACCCGGCTCGACGACGAGCTCGCCGGCGTGGCCGCCGTCGACGACGCGGTGGTGATGCACGGCCTCGTCGCGGTGCACCCGGGCGGCCTGCCCACCCCGCTGCGCGGCCCGCTCCCCCGCGTGCGGCGCCGGATGCTCGACGCGCTCACCGGCTACTGGGACGCCTGCTTCGCGCCCGTCTGGCCGCGGATGCGCGCCGTGCTGCAGGCGGACGTCGTGCACCGCGGCACCGTGATCTCGGCGCGCGGGGCGGGCGCGATGTTCGCCGACCTCTCCCCGCGGGTCTCGTTCGCCGACGGCGTGGTGAGCGTCCGCCTCGGGACGCTCAGCGGGGAGCACCGCCGCTCCACCACCGGCGCAGGGCTCACGCTCGTGCCCACCCTGTTCACCCGCGCGGCGTCGGCCCCGATCTCACCGGAGGAGCCGCCGATGATCATGTACGGCGCGCGCGGCACCGGCACGCTCTGGCAGGCGGAGCGGCACGTGGCGGGTGACGCCCTCGTCGCGGTCCTGGGCCGCGCGCGGGCCGGGCTCCTCACGGCCCTGGAGCAGCCGGCGTCCTCCACCGAGCTCGCCCGCCGCCTCGACGTCACGACCAGCGCCGTCAACCAGCACCTGCGCGTGCTGCGCGACGCCGGCCTGTTGACCTCCGCCCGCTCCGGCCGGTCCGTGCTGTACCTGCGCTCCGAGGTGGGCGACGCGCTGGTCGGAGGCGGCCGCGAGGCCCGGTGACCCCCTACACAGCCCGATCCCCCGGCACGCGACAGTTTCCCGACACCGCGTTGGTATCGTTTCCGACATGACGTCGGCAACTCGTGTCGGCGCGGAAGGGAGCACGATGTTTCTGGCGTGGCGCGAGCTGCTGTTCGCGCGGGCACGGTTCGGCCTGATGGGAGGTGTCGTCGCCCTCGTCGCGATCCTCGTCGTCATCCTCTCGGGGCTCTCCTCGGGGCTCGTGAACGACGGCGTCTCCGGGCTGAAGAAGCTGCCCGTGACGGCGTTCGCCTTCGACGAGGGCACCCCCGTCGACTCCGCGTTCTCCCGCAGCACGGTGGAGCGGGACCAGGCGGACCGATGGGCACAGCAGGACGGCGTGGCCGACGCCGCGCTGTTCGGGAACCAGCTCGTCAACGCGGAGGGCCCCGACGGCGAGGCGGTCGACCTAGCCCTCTTCGGCGTCGAGCCCGACTCTTTCCTCGCCCCCTCCCCCGACCTCGTCGCGCAGGGCGCCGGGCTCGGGCAGCGCGACGGGATCGTCGTCAGCGAGACCGTGACCGACCTCGGGCTCGGCGTCGGCGACACCGTGACGGTCGACCGACTCGGCACCGAGCTGAGGATCGTCGGCGTCCTGGACGGCCAGCACACCTACGGGCACGTGGACGTCGCGTACGTCCCCCTCACCACCTGGCAGGAGATCCACGCCGGCGCCGGGCCCGCCGACGACGTGCGCCCCGACGCCTACGACGAGGCGACCGCCGTCGCGCTGAAGGAGTTCGACGGGGCCGACCTCGACCTCGCGGCCGCCGGCACCGGCACGGGCACGGCCGCGGTGCCCCTCGAGGACTCGTTCGAGGGGTCGCCGGGGTACGCGGCCGAGACCCTCACCCTCGACCTCATCCAGACGTTCCTCTTCGCCATCTCCGCCCTCGTGGTCGGCGCGTTCTTCACGGTGTGGACCATCCAGCGCCGGCACGAGATCGCCGTGGCCCGCGCCATGGGGGCCCGCACCGCCTACCTGGTCCGCGACGCCCTGGGGCAGGCGGCGGCCGTCCTCGTCGGCTCGACCGCGGTGGGCGTGGGCGTCGGGGTCGGGTTCGGCGCGCTGCTGACGTCCACCCCAATGCCGTTCTCGCTCGAGCCCGTGCCGGTGGCGGCCGCCGCCGCGCTGCTGATCGTGCTCGGGCTCCTCGGCGCGGCCGCCGCCGTCGGCCGCATCGCCCGTGTCGACCCGCTCACCGCCCTCGGAGGACAGCGATGACCCAGCCCGCCCCCACCACCACGACCACCGGGCGGCGCTCCGCCGCGGGCGACGGCCTCCGGCTGATCGACGTCACGCTCACCCTCGGCGACGGCGACGCCACCGTCACCGCGCTCGACCACGTCGACCTCGCCGTCCCGGCGGGCGAGCTGCTCGCCGTCGTCGGCCCGTCCGGCGCGGGGAAGTCGAGCCTGCTCGCGGTCGCCGGGGCGCTGACCCGGCCGGACTCCGGCACCGTCCTGGTGGACGGCGTGGACGTCGGCGCGTTCTCCCCCTCCCGTCAGGCCCGCCTGAGGCGCGAGCGGATCGGCTTCGTGTTCCAGTCGGGCAACCTCCTGCCCGCGCTCACGGCGGTCGACCAGCTCCGCTTCGCCCTGCACGCCACCGGGCGCAAGGTCGCGGGGTCCGCGCGGTCGCCGCTCGAGCTCCTGGAGCAGGTCGGCATGGCGCACAAGGCCGGCCGCCGGCCGCACGAGCTGTCCGGCGGCGAGCGCCAGCGCGTCGGGATCGCCCGTGCGCTGGTGACGGCCCCGGCTCTCCTGCTCGTGGACGAGCCGACCGCGGCGCTCGACCGCGCGCGGAGCCACGACGTCGTCGAGCTGCTCGCGGCCGAGACGCACGACCACGGCGTCGCGACGGTGATGGTCACCCACGACCACGACGTCCTGGAGCACTGCGACCGGGTGGTGCGGATGGAGGATGGGAGACTGGTCGACTGACCGTCACGCCCCGGGCCCGCGGGCCCGGGGCACCCGCGAGGAGGAGTGCCCGTGCCGCGCATCAGCGCCCCCACCGTCGCCGAGCACCGCGCGGCACAGCAGCGGGCGCTCCTCGACGCCGCGCGCGCGATCCTCGCCGAGACCGGCCGCCCGCCCACGTTCGCGGCGCTCGCCGAGCGCTCCGGGCTGGCCCGCCCCAGCATCTACCAGTACTTCCGCTCCGCCGACGACCTCCTGCGCGCCATGGTGGAGGACGTCTTCCCCCGGTGGGCGGCGACGGTCGCGAGAGCCATGGACGACGCCGACGACGACGCGGGCCGGGTGCTCGCCTACGCGCGGACGAACCTCGAGCTCGTCGCCGAGGGCGAGCACGCCCTCGCCACCGCGCTCGCCGGCGCGGGACCCGCTCCCGCCGTGGCCGAGGGGATGAGGGCGATGCACGGTGAGCTCCTGAGGCCGCTGGTCGACACGCTGCACGCGCTGGGCGTGGCACAGCCGGAGCGGACCGCAGAGCTCGTCAACGCCGTGGTCAACGCGGGCTCGAGGATGCTCGAGTCCGGCGCGCCCCTCGACGAGGTCTGGGCCAGCACCGAGGACCTCCTGGGGCCGTTCGTCGCCCGGCACAGGGCCGACGACGGCACGGACTGAGCACCCCGACCGTCACCCCGCGACGCGCTCCAGGTGCGCGTCGAGCACGTCGAGCGCCCACGCGGCGTCGTCGTCCGGCTCCTGCCGCACGACGTGCAGCGCGAGGCCGTCGACGAGCGCGTGCAGCTCGCGCACCTCGACGCCGGACGGCGCGCGCCCGGTGAGGGCGGCCAGCGCGCGGGCGCACACGTCGCGGATGGCGTCCTGCGACGCACGGTGGCCGTCGCGCAGGGCGGGGTCGGTCATGGCCGCGGTGCCGAGCGCGAGGTACACCTCCATCTCGGTGCGCCGCTCGGCGTCCAGCGGCAGGAGCTGGGCGAGCACGGCCCGCGACCAGCCCGCGCCGTCGACGTCGACGGCGGCGACGCGCTCCCGGAGCCGCTCCAGGACGAGCGCCACGGCGCGCTCGCGCACGCTGGCCACGGTGGGGAACGTGTAGCGCAGCGAGCTCTGCGGCAGGCCGGCCTCCGCGGCCACGTTGCGCACGGACAGGGCCTCGAGACCGTCGCGCACGAGGACCCGCCACGCGGCCTCGGACACCTGGCGGCGGCGTTCGTCACGGTCGAGCTTCTGGGGCACGGGGCCATGTTCGCACAGTCGTGCGAAGTGTGCTAGAACTGTCTTCGCACGATCGTGCGACAACGTTTCAAAGCAGATCCCCGACAGTGCACGACAGAAGGGAAGTGAGAGCCGTGGACTGGCTGATCCTCATCGCCGCCGGCGTGATGGAGGCGGTGTGGGCGACCGCGCTGGCCGCGTCGCGCGGCTTCAGGCGACCGGTGCCGACCGTGCTGTTCGTCGTCGGGCTGGCCCTGAGCATGTGGGGCCTCGCGCACGCGATGCTCACCATCGAGGTGGGCACGGCCTACGCGGTGTGGGTGGGCATCGGCGCGGTCCTCACCGTGCTGGTCGCCATCGTCCGCGGCGACGAGCGGCTGACCGTCGCGCGGGCGCTGCTGCTGGTCGGCCTGGTCGGGTCGGTCGTCGGACTGAAGGTGGTGAGCTTTACATGAGCGCCGAGAACGTGGACGCGAGGAAGAACGTGACCACCGTGGCCTGGGTGGTGCTGGTGGCCAGCGCCGTCCTCGAGGCGGTCTGGGCCACCGCCCTGCACGCCAGCCGCGGCTTCACGGTGCCGGCCGACACGATCGTCTTCGTCGTCGCGCTGTCGCTGAGCATGCTCGGCCTGGGCTACGCCGCGAAGCACATCCCCATCGGCACGGCCTACGCCATCTGGACCGGCGTCGGCGCCGCGCTCACCGTCGCCTGGGCGATGGTCACGGGCGCGGAGACGGCGTCGCTCCTCAAGGCCCTGTTCCTCGTCGGCATCATCGGCTGCGCCATCGGCCTCAAGGTGGTCGGCGACGGCGCGCACGCCCGCGGCGGGTCGGACGACTGAGGAGTCGCGGCCGAGTCGTCAGACCTCGCGGCGGTGCACGACCTGCGCCGCCGCCTGGTCGCGCGGCATGAGCAGCACCTGGTCGACGTTGACGTGCGCCGGGCGGGTGGCGATCCACGCCACCGTCTCGGCGACGTCCTCGGCCGTGAGCGGCTCGACGCCGGCGTAGACGGCGTCGGCCTTCTCCTGGTCGCCCTTGAAGCGGACCAGCGAGAAGTCGGTGTGCACCATGCCCGGGTCGATCTCGCTGACCCGCACCGGCTGGCCGAGCAGCTCGAGGCGCAGCACGCGGGTGAGCGCGGCCTCGGCGTGCTTCGCGGCGTTGTAGCCGGCGCCGCCCTTGTAGGGCTCGCGGCCGGCGATGGAGCCGATGGTGATGACCTGGCCGTCGCCGCTGGCGATCAGGCTCGGCAGGAGGGCCTGGGTGACGCGCACCGTACCGAGCACGTTGATGTCGTACATGCGCTGCCAGTCGGCGAGGTCGGCGTCCGCCACCGACTCCGTCCCCAGCGCGCCGCCGGCGTTGTTGACGAGCAGGTCGCAGCGCCCGAGCTTCTCCTCGACGGCCGCGGCGAACGCCGCGACGGACGCGTCGTCCGTGACGTCGAGCGGCAGCGCGGTGCCGCCGGTCTCGGCGGCCACCTGCTCGAGCCGGTCCATCCGGCGAGCGCCCAGGACGACGTGGAAGCCCGCCGCCGCGAGGGCGCGCGCGCTGGCGGCGCCGATCCCGCAGCTGGCTCCGGTGACGACGGCGACGCGGGCGCTGCTCGGCATGGGTCCTCCTCAGGACGGTCGGGGTGCCAGCCCAGCGTAGGCGCCCACCCACCCGCCTCGGACAGCGTCGTGGGTGGGATCGTGGCCCTGTCTCGTTCCAGGACAGGGCCACGATCCCACCCACAACGCCCTGGGGGGCGCGCGCCGGAGGTCAGCCGTTGAACGACGCCGGGTGCGGGCCGGTGCGGCCGTCGCGCTCCAGCCCGTCGATGGCGGCGAGCTCGGCGTCCGTGAGGTCGAAGCCGAAGACGTCGAGATTCGCGGCGATGCGCGCGGGCGTCACCGACTTGGGGATGACGACGCGGCCCTGCTGCAGGTGCCAGCGCAGCACCACCTGGGCGGGCGTGACACCGTGCGCACGGGCGGCGTCGACGACGGGCGCGTCGCCCAGCACGGCACCCTGTGCCA
The DNA here is from genome assembly GCF_042792715.1 of Isoptericola sp. NPDC056618. Taxonomy (NCBI): domain Bacteria; kingdom Bacillati; phylum Actinomycetota; class Actinomycetes; order Micrococcales; family Promicromonosporaceae; genus Isoptericola; species Isoptericola sp. NPDC056618. The sequence goes on from NZ_JBHTVZ010000001.1 coordinate 174,362, forward strand.
GCGGGCTCCACGCCTCGGTCACCGCACCGTGGCGGGCGTTCGCCGCGACGGTGTCGCGGTTCTGCAGCGCGGGATGCAGCTCCACCTGGTTCACGACCGGGGTGCTGCCGCCGAGGGCGGCGACGCGGTCGAGGTGCTCGGGCAGGAAGTTGGACACGCCGATCGACGTCGCGAGGCCGGCGGCGCGCAGGTCCTCCAGGCCCTGCCAGGCGTCGAGGTAGTCGTCCGTGGCGGGGGTCGGCCAGTGGATGAGGTACAGGTCCACGCGGTCGAGGCCGAGCTTCTCGAGGCTCTGCTCGAGGCCCTCGCGGGCGGCGGCGCGGCCCAGCCGGTCGATCCACAGCTTGGTGGTGACGAACAGGTCGTCGCGGGCGACGCCCGACTCCGCCAGGGCGCGGCCCACGCCGCGCTCGTTCCCGTAGACGGCGGCCGTGTCGATGCTGCGGTAGCCCGCGTCGAGCGCGGCGCTCACCGCCGCCGTGGTCTCGGCGTCGGGCACCTGGAAGACGCCGAAGCCGAGCTGGGGCATGGCGTTGCCGTCGGCGAGGGAGACGGTGGGGACGTTCGCGGTCATGAGATGGGTCCTTCCGGTGGTGCGGTGCTGAGGTTCTGGGGATGTCAGACGGCGGTCGGCGCGAGCTCGCGCTCACGCTCGGCGGCGCGGGGGCGGGCGAGCTCGCCGCCGCGGGTGCGGACGGCGACCAGCAGGACGCCGAGCCCGGCGACCGTGACGGCCGCGCCGACCCACAGGGGCGACGTGTAGCCCGCCCCGGCGGCGAGGGCGAGGCCCGCCGCCCAGGCGCCGAACGCGTTGCCGACGTTGAACGCGGCGATGTTGGCGCCGGAACCGAGCGTCGGCGCGGCGTCGGTGTACCGCATGATGCGGGTCTGCAGCGCGGGCACGGTCGCGAAGCCGAAGCCGCCCATGAGCAGCAGGCCGACGACGGTCGCAGCCTTGCTCTGCGCGGTGAGGGCGAAGAGGACGAGGACGACGGCCAGCACCGCGATGACGGTGACGAGCGCCTTGACGAGGTTCCGGTCGGCGGCGCGGCCGCCCAGCACGTTGCCCGTGACCGTGCCGACGCCGAACACGACGAGCAGCCACGGGACGGCGGCGCTGCTGAACCCGCTCACCCCGGTGAGCGTGAACGCGATGTAGCTGAAGGCGCCGAACATGCCGCCGTAGCCGAGCACGGTGACCGCCATCGACAGCCAGACCTGGCGGCCGCGGAAGATGCGGAACTCCGAGAGCACGGAGCCGGTGGAGCGGTGCGCGGTGCGCGGCACGAGCACGGCGATGCCGACCAGGCCGAGCACGCCCACGGCGGTGACGGCCCAGAACGTGGCGCGCCAGCCCGCCGCCTGGCCGAGGAACGTGCCGAGCGGCACCCCCGCGACGTTCGCGACGGTGAGGCCCGCGAACATGATCGAGATGGCGGCCGCGCGTCGGTTCGCCGGGACCAGGTCGGCCGCGACGACCGCGCCGATCCCGAAGAACGCGCCGTGGCACAGCGCCGCGACGACCCGGCCGACCATCGTCATGCCGTAGGTGGGGGCGACGGCGCACAGCAGGTTGCCGACGATGAACAGGACCATGAGCAGCAGGAGCGCCCGCTTGCGCGGCACGCGGGACAGCGTCGCCGTCATGGCGATGGCTCCGACGGCGACGGACAGGGCGTAGCCGGAGATGAGGTAGCCGGCCACCGGCTCGGTGACGCCGAAGTCGGCGGCCACCTCCGGAAGCAGGCCCATGATGACGAACTCGGTGAGTCCGATGCCGAAGCCCCCGAGGGCAAGGGCGTACAGCGCGGCAGGCATCGAGGCCTCCAGGGTCGGGAGAGGGGAACGTTGCGTACGCAGTAGTTGCACGCGCAACGTTCTAGATAGTTGCACACGCGCTATATCGGCGCAAGGCGCTATGCTGTGACCCGGGCGACGGGACACCGGGCCCGACGACGAGGCCCGCGAGGAGGCCGACATGGGAATCGCCGACGACGCCGTCGAGATCCGCGCGCGCGGCTGGCGCACGCTCGCCGCGCTGCACGGGCTGATCGAGACGGACCTGGAACGAGCGCTGCAGAAGGAGCACCAGCTCTCCGTCGTGGAGTTCACCGTGCTCGACGCGCTCAGCCGTCAGGACGGCTGGCACATGCGCATGCAGCAGCTCGCGCGCGCCGCCGCGCTCTCCAGCAGCGCCACGACGCGCCTCGTCACCCGCCTCGAGGACCGCGGCCTGCTCACGCGCATCCTGTGCGCCGACGACCGCCGCGGCATCTACACCGAGCTCACGCCCGCCGGCCGCGCCCTGCTGAAGCAGGCCCGGCCCACGCACGACCGCGCGCTCGAGGAGGCGCTCACGCGCGCCGAGGACATCCCGGAGATCGCGCCGCTCGCGTCGTCGCTGCACGAGGTCGCCGCGGTCTGACGGCGGCGACGGCGCCCCCGGGCGTGTCGGCGCCCGGTGCCACGCTGCGGGGATGCCGATCACCGTGGACGAGCTCCGTGAACACTTCCTCGCCGCCTGGGCCCCGACACCTGCTACCCGCACATGAGCGCCGAGTGGACCCCCGAGCGCCCCTCGCGCGACCAGTGCGGCATGACCGCCCTGGTCGTCCAGGACGTCCTCGGCGGCGACCTGGTCCTCGCCGAGGTCCACGTCGACGGGGCGCAGATCGGCCACCACTACTGGAACCGGCTGCCGGACGGCACGGACGTCGACCTCACGGCGGACCAGTTCCGCCCCGAGGAGACGGTCGTCGGCGGCACGGTGGTCGTCAGGCCGCCGGACGCGCCCCGCTACCACCGGGAGCAGTACGAGCTCCTCCGCGACCGGGTCCTCGCCGCGCTGGGCGCCGCGTCCGAGCGCTGAGCCGAGCGCGGGACCTGCCCCTCAGGGACGCGGCTCGACCGCGCCGCGCGGGATCCCCGCCGTGGCGAGCAGGTCCTCGTGCAGCTCCATCCACGCCCCGTGGACGGAGGCCGCGCCGACCCCCGCCACGCGCGCGCCGTCGCCGGCCCGCGCCGCCGCCAGGGCGTCGTCGAGCCGCACGTCGTAGCCCGCGTACCGGGCGAGCTCGCCGGTGAGCTCGGCGAGAACCGGGCGTACCCCGTCGACGACGGCGCCCAGCTCGTCGAGCACCCGGCCGTCCCACGACGCGTCCCGGTGGTCGTTGACGTCGAGCCGTCCGCCGTCCGAGGGCCGCAGCTGCCAGTCGGTGCACGCCTTCAGCAGCCGCGCGTTCAGCGGGGCGAACGCGGTGACCGCCTCGCGCACGACGGCGGCGGCGCGTCCCGACGCGTCGGCGGCCAGCTCGGCGGCGAGCCGGCGCTCGTCCTCGGTCCGCCCGCGCTCGGTGAGGGACCAGCCGCCGGTGCCGGCGAACTCCGCCCAGGCCACGTGGCCGTGCGCCTCGAGGTCGAGCAGGTGCTCGCGGGCGTCGTCCACGGCGAGCCCCGACCGTTCGGCGACGGCCGCGTCGTCCGCCGTGCCGCGCACGCGGACGGCATGGAGCACGAGCAGCTCGGGCTCGGACGCGCGGCTCACGGCGCCTCCCCCGCTCCCGCGGACCTCGCGACGAGCCGGTCGAGCCGCTGCTGCACCGCCTGCGGGGAGCCGAGGCCCAGCGCAGACGCCATCCGGCCCCAGGTGTGCCCGGCGGCGCGCGCGGTGAACAGCGCGGCGGTCTCGAGCTGCTCCGCCTCGGCCCTCGCCCCGGGCACGAGCGCGAGGGCGGCGAGCGCCCCGGCGGCGTCCTGCTCGGACGTGAGCTCCCCGCGCGCGGACCGCCACAGGTAGTGCCGCACGAGGTCCGTCGCCGACGGCGGCACGGGCGCCGGCTGCCAGGGGCGCGGCGCGAGCGCGTCGCCGCCCAGGTCGAGCAGCACGCGGCGGGCGCGGGCCTCGCCGGCGGCGGCCCCCTGGTCGTGCGCGTGGTCGTCCGGGAGTGGCTTGCGTTCCATCCCGCGACCGTGCACCATCAACGAACTATTGTCAACGATCCGTTGATGCTGCCGCCGTGACGTCCGTCCCTGGCGGCCGTCGACGGCATCTCGGAGAGCGACCTGCGGGGACGGAGGTGCGGCGTGCGGGCAGTCGTTGCGCTCGAGCGGGCGACGTCGGAGCACGGTGCCAAGGCGACCGGGCTCGGCGGGTTGCGGCGGGCCGGGCTGCCGGTGCCGGACGGCTTCGTCCTCCCGGCCTCCCTCGACCATGTCGACCTCCGCGCCGCCGTCGACGGAGCGCTCGACGTGCTCGGGCGGCGCTCGGCCGTGGCCGTGCGGTCGTCTGCGACGGACGAGGACGGCCCGCGCGCGTCCGCGGCCGGGCAGTACGACACCCTGCTCGGCGTGTCCGGCACGGACGCCGTCGTCGAGGCCGTCGCGGCCTGTCGGGCGTCGTCCACCGGGCCGCGGGCCACGGCCTACCGGGCGGCGACGTCCGGCACCCCCGCTCGCGCTCCCTCCGCCGCCGACGTCGCGGTCGTCGTGCAGCGGCTGGTCGACGCGTGCGCCGCGGGCGTGCTGTTCACGGGCGACGGGCGCACGGTCGTCGAGGCCTCGTGGGGGCTGGGCGAGAGCGTGGCGCAGGGCGCCGTCGACCCCGACCGGTGGACCGTCGCGGACGGCCGCGTCGTCGAGCGTCGTACGGGGAGCAAGCGCACCCGCGTCGACCGTTCCCCCGCCGGGACGACCACCCGCGACGTCCCGCCGTCGGACCGCGACCGCCCCTGCCTCGACGACGACATCGTGCTGCGCCTCGCCGCGCTCGGGCACCGGGTCGCGGACCTGTGCGGCGGGCCGCAGGACGTCGAGTGGGCGGTGGACGACGCCGGCACCGTCTGGCTCCTCCAGGCCCGCCCGGTCACGGCCGCCCTCCCCGCCGGCGGTCGGGAGCGGGCGTCTGGCCCCGGTCCGAGGGCAGAACGGACCCCGTCGCCCGCTCACAGCGACGGCGTGCGGCTCGCGGGCACGGGGGCGAGCGGCGGCCGGGCGAGCGGGCCGGCGCGGGTGGTGCGCGGGCCGGACGACTTCGGCGCCGTCCGGCCCGGCGAGGTCCTGGTGTGCCGCGAGACCGACCCCGCGTGGACGCCGCTGTTCGGCGTGGTCGCCGCCGTCGTCACCGAGACGGGCGGGCTGCTGTCGCACGCGGCGATCGTCGCGCGCGAGCTGCGGTTGCCTGCCGTGCTCGGCGCGCCCGCCGCGACCGCCGTCCTGCACGACGCCGGGACGGTGACGGTCGACGGCGACGCGGGCACGGTCGCGACCGCCTGACCTGGACACGGGCTGGACGGTCCATGGACGGCCCCGCCCGCTCGTGGAAGCATCCGACCATGACCACGACGGCGTCCCGCCGCGACGCGCTGCCGGGGCGGGACCGGCCCGTCGAGCACGCCCTCGACCCGTTCACGACGGCGCCGCCGGCGGCGTGGGGCCTGCGGGTGCTGGCCACGCTCCTCGACTCCGCGCTCGTGGCGGCGGTGGCCTTCCTCGCGACGGGCGCCGCGCCGACTCTCGCCGCGCTCCCGGGCCTGGGCAGGCCCGGCGGGGCGGGCGGCGCGGCCTGGACGGCGGGAGCGCTGCTCGCGCTCGGGATCCTCCAGGCGTACACGGGCATGACGCCGGGCAAGCGGGTGGCCCACGTCGCGGTGGTCGACGACCGCAGCGGCCGGCCGATCGGGCTGCCCGGCACCGTGCTGCGCTGGTTCGCGCACGTGCTCGACGCCATCCTGCTGATCGGCTACCTGCGCTCGGCGTTCCGGAAGGACGGCCGTACCTTCGCCGACTCGCTGCTCGGCACCGTCGCCGTCTGCACCACGGCGCCGTCCCCGCACCCGCTCGTCGCGCGGCTACGGGCCTCCCGCGACCGGCCCGCGTCCTGGCTGCGCTGGCCGCGCCCCGTCACCGGCGTCGTCGCGTTCGTGCTGTGCGTGCCCGCCGCCGGGATGAGCCTGCTGGCCGGTTCGGGCGCCCGGTCCGAGGGGCCCGTGGTCGTCGGGTCCTGCCAGCTCACGGACGAGAGCGCCGACGTGTCGGCGTCGGCGACGATCGTCGCGCAACGCACGGAGAGCTGGGAGTCACGGCTGGGCATCCACCGCAACGGGACGACGACGTGGCGCCTCGGCGCGCGGTGGACCGTGCCCGCGGACTGGCCGACGCGGCCTACCGGCACCCCCACGCTCGAGGCCCGCGCCGCCGGCGACGAGCCCGCCACGACCGCCCCCGACGACGGCGACGCGGGCTGGGCCGACGGAGCCTGGCCGGTGGCGGCGCAGGACGCGGCGGACGGCCCGCCCACGACGCTCCGGTCCAAGACCCTCGTGACGCACGACGAGCTCGCCGACGGGTGGGCCGCCACCGTCCTCGACGGGGTCGGCGAGTGCGGCACGGCGCTCACCCTCCCGCTGGACCCCGACCTGGCGACGTGACGCGACGTCAGGGGCGGAACCTCGTCTGCCCGTGCGGCGACTTGGCGAACGCGAGCACCTTGTCGACCACGACGCGGTAGACGAGCGCGCGCTGGCCGTGCGGGTCGAAGGACTCGTCGTCGTTCTCGAAGTCCCAGGCGTCGCCGTACTTGGCGCGGAAGCCGTCGGCGAGCCGGCGGAGCTCCGGCTCGCCGGTCGCGCGGACGACGACGCCCTCCACGACGACGTCGAGCCCGGAGTCCCACTCCGGGGACCCGATCGTCACGGCCACGTGCGGGCTGTGCGCGAGGTTGTGGGCCTTCTGCTCGCCCGGGCCGGTGCAGAAGACGAAGCCGTCGTCGGTCCACAGCCCGACGAGCGGTGTGACGTGCGGGCGGCCGTCCGCCCGGACGGTGACGAGCCGGTAGAGGGTCGCGGCCGTCAGCGCGGCCTCGACCTCCGGCCAGGGGGTGGGCGCGGTGGCCTCGCTGAAGCGGGCGTCGAGGGTTCCGGTGGGGGTCATGACAGGACAGACCCGCCGGGCCGACGGTACTCGTCGGCCCGGCGGGTCCGGGATCTGCGTCGGATCGGCTCAGCGGCTGTGCGCCGACACGTCGCCCATCGTGGTGGTGGCGCGGATCGCGACCTGGACGTCGCCGCCGCTGTTCGTGATCGCGTCGTGGATGCGGCCCAGCGTCGTGCCCGCGTCGAGCGACGCGGTGACGCCGGACGCGACGCCCACCGTCACGTCGCCGGCCTGCGTGCTCAGGTCGAGCGCACCCTGCACGGCCTCCTCCACGCGGAGGTCGCCCTTGGCGGTGCTCAGCGTGCCGGGGCCGGTGAGCCGGCCGACGGTGATGTCGCCGGCCTGCGTGGAGAGGCGGGCGCTCGCCGCCTCGTCGATCTTGACGTCGCCGTGCGCGGTCTCGACGACGACGGCGCCGAGGCGCCCGACGCCGCGCAGCGGGGCGCTCGCCGCGGTGACCTCGACCGCGGACCCTGCGGGCAGCTGGACCGTGACCTCGACCGACCCGGAGGGCCCGAAGGCCCGGTGCCCGTCGGGCGCCGCGACGCGCAGGACGCCGTCGGTGTACGCGACGGTGGTCTGCTCGGCGGCCTCGACGTCGCGGCGCTTCGAGGCGTCGGCGGGCCGCACCTCGACCGTGGTGTCGGACCGGTCGGCGGCGACGAAGGTGAGGCGCCCGGCCGGGACGTCGACGACGGCGGAGACGGGGGCGGGGGTGGCGAAGTTCTGCATCGTTCTCAGCTCCTGCGATGGTCGGTGCGGTGACTTTCTGACACGGGAAACGCTACGTTGCGTTCGCGAATCCAGCAAGAGCAATGTTGCACCAGAAATGTGTCGCTGCAGGTCACGATGCATATATCGTTGCATCAGACCCGAACATCAACGCAACCGTGCCGCCTGAACTCGTTGCACCTGACTCGAAGTGAACGTAACGTGGCACCCGCCCCGACCCAGGAGGACGCCATGCCGGGAGGCCGGCTCACCGCCCAGGAGCGCCAGCAGATCGCGCTGGGCCTCGCCGACGACCTCGCGTACGCCGAGATCGCCCGCCGGCTCGACCGCCCGACGTCGACCGTCACGCGCGAGGTGATGCGCAACGGCGGCCCCGGCGGCTACCGCGCCGACCTCGCGCAGCGCGCCACCCAGCAGCGCGCGCACCGTCGTCGCCCCGCTACGCCGCGCGCGCCGTCCGGCTCGGGGGCCGCGCCCGACGACGCGGCCCTGCGGGCGTACGAGGAGACGTTCACGACGCTGCTCATGCAGTCCGGCCTCCCCCGCATGGCCTCCGCCGTGCTCACGCGGCTGTACGTGGCGGACTCGGGCAGCCTCACCGCGGCGGAGCTGGTCGAGAGGCTGCAGGTGAGCCCGGCGTCGGTGTCCAAGGCGGTCGCGCTGCTGGAGAACCTGGGGCTGATCCGCCGCGAGCGCGAGGACGGCCGCCGCGAGCGCTACGCCGCCGACGGCGACGCCTGGTACCAGTCGATGATCGCCGCCGCGCGCTCCAACGCCGCGCTCGCCGCCACCGCCCGGCAGGGGGTCGACGTCCTGGGCCGCGACTCGGCCGCGGGCGCGCGCCTGGAGAACATGGCGCGCTTCATCGACTTCGTCGCCGACAGCATCACGCGCGCGGCCGAGCAGGCGCGCGACCTGCTCCACACGAGCCCCCCGCGCGACACCGAGGGCTCGGCGGCGCGCTGACCGGGCTCACGCGAGAGTCGCGAGCCGGTCCCAGGCCCGGTGCAGCCCGAGCGCCTCGCGCAGCGTGGGCGCCACCTCCGCCCCGGCGTCGGCGAGCGTGACCCCTGGCGCGCCCTCCGGCACCCCCGCGGCCACCAGCACCTCGCGGCCGGTCCCGAGCGCCGCGATCGCCTTGCCGTGGCGGAACGCCTCCTGCAGCAGGACGACGGTCCGCGGGTCGGTTCCCGCGGGCGTACCCGCCGTGCCGTCGGCCACCACCACCGCGTCGTACTCGATGGACCGGGTCGTCAGCAGGGTCCGCTCCACGGTCTCCCGCTCCGCCCCCGAGACCACCTCACCGCCGTGCACGGCGACCACCCGGACGACGACACCCTCCGCGCCGAGAGCCGACCGCAGCGCGCCCACCACCCCGAGGTCGCCGCCGTCGGCCACGACCACGCCGACCACCCTGCCGTCGACGCGGCCGGGCTCGCTCGGCACCTGCGACAGGGCGGGTGACGGCTCGACACCCTCGGGCAGCTCGGCCGCCGGCGCCTCGAGCCCGAGGCCCACCGCCACGCGGGAGGCCAGGTCGCCGTCGACCCGGGCGAGGCTGGCCAGCATGCGCTCGCGGATCCCGTCGGAGGCGCACTTGCCGAGCTCGAACGTGTACGCCTCGACCTCGTGCGCCTGCTCGACGGGCGTGAGCGACAGCCAGAACAGCCGCGCCTGGGTGAAGTGGTCGGCGAACGACACCGGGTTCTCCCGGACCTTCACGCCCTCGACGGGCGTGGGGACGGTGACGAAGCCGTCCTCGGGCGACGCCACGGGCCGGTCGTCGTCGATCGCGTTCGGTTTGTAGGCGACGACGCCGGAGTGCACGGCCGTCTGGTGCATGCCGTCGCGGAGCATGTCGTTCACCGGGGCGTGCGGTCGGTTGATCGGCAGCTGCGCGAAGTTGGGCCCGCCGAGCCGGGTCAGCTGGGTGTCCAGGTAGGAGAAGAGACGCCCCTGCATCAGCGGGTCGTTGGTGACGTGGATGCCCGGCACCAGGTGGTCCACGTGGAACGCCACCTGCTCGGTCTCGGCGAAGTAGTTCGTGGGGTTGGCGTGCAGCGTCATGACGCCGACGCGCTGCACGGGGCACAGCTCCTCCGGCACGATCTTCGTGGGGTCCAGGAGGTCGATCCCCTCGAACGTCTCGTCGGGGGTGTCGGGCATGACCTGGAGCCCCAGCTCCCACTGCGGGAACGCCCCGGCGTCGATCGCGTCCGCCAGGTCGCGGCGGTGGAAGTCCGGGTCGGCGCCCTGGGCGATCTGGGCCTCCTCCCACACCAGCGAGTGCACGCCCAGCAGGGGCTTCCAGTGGAACTTCACCAGCGACGTCGAGCCGTCGGCGGCCTGGAGGCGGAACGTGTGGACGCCGAAGCCCTCCATCGTGCGGTAGCTGCGCGGGATCGCCCGGTCGGACATCGCCCACATCGCCATGTGGGTCGACTCGGTGTGCGACGAGATGAAGTCCCAGAAGGTGTCGTGCGCACTCTGCGCCTGCGGGATCTCACGGTCCGGGTGCGGCTTGCCGGCATGGATGATGTCGGGGAACTTCACGGCGTCCTGGATGAAGAACACGGGGAAGTTGTTGCCCACCAGGTCGAAGACGCCCTCCGCGGTGTAGAACTTCGTCGCGAAGCCGCGCACGTCGCGGACGGTGTCGGCCGACCCACGGGACCCGAGCACGGTCGAGAAGCGGACGAAGACGTCGGTCTCCCGGTCCGCCTCCGCGAGGAACGCCGCCCGGGTGACGCTCGCCGCGTTGCCGTAGGCGCGGAAGGTCCCGTGCGCGCCGGCTCCCCGGGCGTGCACCACCCGCTCCGGGATCCGCTCGTGGTCGAAGTGCGTGATCTTCTCGCGGAAGTGGTGGTCCTCCATGAGCAGCGGGCCGCGCGGACCCGCCGTGAGCGAGTGGTCGGTGTCGTCGACGCGCAGGCCCTGCGCCGTCGTCAGCCGGTCCCCCGCCTGCGCGCGAGGGTCGGGGCGGTCGTCGGGCTCGCCGCCCGGGTGGAACGGGCAGCCGGTCGGGCCGCGTCGGTCCGGGGCCGCGGTGCGGGGCGTCGGGGCGCCCGGCACGACGCCGCCGGGGACGGGCTGGTCCGCATCGTTCGAGGGGCGGTTCGCGGTCATGAGGGTCTCCTCCGCAGGATCGGGAGCACGGTCGCGCCCGTGCCGGGCCGGCGCTCCCCACCCTCTGGCAGGCCTCCGTTGCTCGCAGCAGCGGTGCCGCCCCTACTTGATGGCGCCCATCGACAGGCCGCGCACCAGCTGCTTCTGCGCGATCCACCCGGCCAGGATCACCGGCAGCGACGCCAGCAGCGCGGCGGCGCAGAGCCGCGCGAGGAACAGGCCCTCGCTCGTCATCGTCGAGACGATGAAGATCGGCACGGTGGCGGCGCGCGACGCGGTGAGGTTGAGCGCGAAGAAGAACTCGTTCCACGCGAAGATCACGCAGATGAGCGCCGTCGCGGCGATGCCGGGCGCGACCATCGGGATCAGCACGGACCGCAGCGTCTTCATCAGCCCCGCGCCGTCGACGGCGGCGGCCTCGAGCACCTCCGCCGGGATCTCCTGGAAGAACGACCGCATCATCCACACCGCGATCGGCAGGTTCATCGCCGTGTAGAGCACGACGAGGGTCCAGACGTTGTCGAGCACCTTGAGCTGCCCGGCGATGACGTAGATCGGCACGATGACGGCCACGACCGGCAGCATCTTGGTGGAGATGAAGAAGAACAGCACGTCGCTGACCTTCTCCACCGGCCGGATCGACAGCGCGTACGCGGCGGGGATGCCGAGCAGCAGCACGAGGACGGTCGAGACGCCGGTGGCGATCGCCGAGTTCGCGACGTACGTCCCGGACTCCCCGATCACCGCCTGGAACTGGTCGAGCGTCGGCGTGAAGAACCACGTGGGCGGGTCGGACGACGCCTGGTTCTCCTGCTTGAACGCCGTCATCGCCATCCACAGGACGGGGAAGAAGAACCCGAGCGCGAGGATCCAGGTGAGCGTGGTGAGCAGCCCCCCGGCGACGCTGCTCCGGCCTGAGCGGCGCGCGGCCGGGGGCGGAGCGACAGGCGTGCGCGGGGCCGTTTCGGTGGCGGTCATGCTCACTCCTTGACGTCGAAGCTGCGGAAGATGAGCCGCAGCGCGGCGGAGGCGACGATGATCGTGGCGATGACGACGACGACGCCCATCGCGGCGGCCTGCCCGACGTCGAAGCCGAGGAAGGCGCGCTGGTAGATGTAGAACGGCAGGTTGGCGCTGGCCGTCCCGGGGCCGCCGGCGGTCATGAGGTAGATCTGGTCGAACGTGTTGACCACGTAGATGATCCCGAGCAGCACGCCCAGCTCGATGTACCGGCGCAGCTGCGGGAGGGTGATCGACCCGAAGGTGCGCCACCAGCCGGCGCCGTCCATCGCGGCGGCCTCGAGCACGTCCTTCGGCTGGGCCTGCAGCCCGGCGAGCACGAGCAGCATCATGAACGGCGTCCACTGCCACACCAGGGCCATGAGGATCGCGACGATCGGGTACGTCGAGGTCCAGTCGACGGGGTCGATGCCCACCAGCCCGAGCGTCCAGTTGAACAGCCCGTACGTCGGGTTGAGCATCGCCATCGACCACAGCACCGAGCTGGCCACGGGCATGATGAGGAACGGCGTGATGAGCAGCGTGCGCGCCACGCCCCGGCCGCGGAAAGGCCGGTCGAGCAGGATCGCGAGCACGATGCCCAGCACCATCGCGACCAGCACGCAGCCGAGGGTGATGACCACCGAGTTGAGCGCCGTCTGGCGGAACACCGAGTCGCGCGCGATGTCGAGATAGTTCGAGAGCCCGACGAAGAGGTCGGAGTCGGGGCGCAGCAGGTTCCGCGAGTGCAGCGAGTACCAGATCGTCACGAGGAACGGGATCTGCGTGACGACGATCGTGAAGATCAGCGCCGGCAGCAGCGGGCCGCGTCGGCGCCACCGCTCGGCTCGGGAGAACTGGTGCTTGTCCGCGCGGGCGGCGCGCTGGGCCTGCGCGCGCCGCAGGTTCCCGGCCTGCGTGGTGACGGCGGTCATCGCTCGTTCTCCTTGCGGTACGTCTCGGCGACCGTGTCGGCGTACTGCTGCGACTGCTCCAGCGCGTCCGCCACGGACTTCTGGCCGGCGATGGCGGCGGACATCTGCTGGCCCACGCGGGTACCGAGGTCCTGGAACTCGGGGATGCCGACGAACTGGATGCCCGGGTAGGGCACGGGCGCCACCATCGTCTTCTCCTGCGTGGCCTCGCTCATCGCGGTGAGGGTCGCGTCGGCGTACGCCTCCGAGACCTCCGCGTACTGCGGGAGCTCGTAGGTGGACAGCCGGCTGCCGGGCGGCACCCGTTCCCAGGAGAGCCGCTCGCCGACGAGCTTGATGTAGTCCTTGTCGGTCATCCAGGAGACGAAGTCCCAGGCGGCGTCCTTGTGCTCGCTGGTGGACGGGATCGCGAGCGACCAGGAGTACAGCCAGCCCGCCGCGTCGGTGTCGCTCACGGGCGCGGGCACGTAGCCGGTCTTGCCGGCCACGGTCGACGACGCCGGGTCCTCGACCGAGGAGACCATCGAGGTCGCGTCGTACCACATGGCCGCCTGCCCCTGCGCGAACCGGGTGAGGCAGTCGCCGAAGCCGGAGGTCGCGGCGCCCGGCTGCCCGTACTGCTGCACGGTGTCGACGTACGTCTCGACGGCCTCACGCACCTCGGGCGAGTCGAGGCGGGCGTTCCAGCCCTCGTCGAACCACTGCCCGCCATAGGTGTTCAGCACGGTCGTCATGGGAGCCATGACCTCGCCCCACCCGGCCAGGCCGCGCAGGCAGATGCCCGCGAAGTCCTGCGACGGGTCGTTCAGCTCGGCGGCCAGCTCGCGGACGTCGTCCCAGGTGGGGCGGTCCGGCATGGTGAGGCCGGCCTGCTGGAAGAGGTCCTTGCGGTAGGCGAGGAACGACGACTCGCCGTAGAACGGCACCGAGTAGAGGTCGCCGTCCACCGACAGCGCCTCCCGCACGCTGGGCACGAAGTCGTCCGGGTCGTACCCCTCGGTGGCGTCGGCGTACGGCTGGAGGTTCTCGATCCAGCCGTTCTCGGCCCACATCGGCGTCTCGTAGTTGGAGATCATCACGACGTCGAACTCCCCGCCGCCGGTGGCGACGGACGCGGTGATCTTGGCCCGGGCCTCGTTCTCCGGCAGGGTCACGAAGCGCACGTCGATGCCGGGGTGCTCCTTGCGGAACTCGTCCTGGAGCGAGATCGCGTCCTGCATCTGCGGGTTCGAGACGATCGCGACGACGATCTGCTCGCCGTCTCCCCCGCCGACGGCGCCCGCCCCCGCACAGGCGGCCAGGGAGAGCCCGAGGACGGCGGCGCCGCCCGCGGCGGCGAGCCTCCGGGTTCGTGGTCGGGACATCGCTGTCCTCACGTCGTCGGTCCGGTCGGTGTGTCTCGACGAGCCCCGGCGCGCACAGATGAGATGCGGCGCTGCGCTCATCTGTCTGGACAGTAGTAGGTGATGCTCAGCTGAGCAAGGCCCGAGCGCTCAGAGTGGCGCGGCGGCCGGACGAGCGAGGAGGATGATCCCGTGACCGACGCCGAGCACGCCCGCCTCCTCGTGGAGGTCAGCCGCGACTACTACCTCGACAACCGCTCCAAGGTGGACATCGCGTCCGCCCGCGGCATCTCCCGCTTCCAGGTGGCCCGGCTGCTCGCCGAGGCGCGCGAGAGCGGCGTCGTACGGATCGAGATCTCGCCCCCCGCGCACCTGGACGCAGGCCGCGCCCGGCGCCTGGCCGAGCGCCTCGGCGCGCGCGAGGTCGTGATCGCCGGCGCGGCCGGCACCCCCGGGGCGACGCGCAAGTCGGTCGCCCGCGCTCTCGCCGGCGTCGTCTCCGCGCACGTGCGCGAGGGCGCGACCCTCGGCGTCTCCTGGTCCCGCACGATCGAGATCGCGGTGCGCCACCTCGATCCCCTGCCCGCGTGCGACGTCGTGCAGCTGGTCGGCGCGCTGCCGGTGGACGGGTCGGGAGACTCGCTCGACATGATCCAGGGCTTCCGCCGGATGCCGGGCGTGCGCACCTGGCCGGTCTGGTCGCCGCTGCTCGTGGCCGACCCCGGCACGGCCGCCGGCATGCGCCGGCAGCCCGAGGTCGCCGCCGCGCTCGACCGCGCCGACGACCTCGACGTCGCCGTCGTCGCGATCGGCGCGTGGACCGCCACCGGTTCCACCGTGTTCCCGCAGGTCACGGGTGACGAGCGGCGTGCCGCCACCGCCGCGGGGACCGTCGCCGAGTGCTCGGGGCGGCTCTTCGACGCCGAGGGCCGCCGCGTCGTCACGCCGCTCGACGCCCGCGTGGTGGGCGTGACCTTCGACCAGCTGGTGCGCACCCCCGAGGTCGTCACCGCCGGCTACGGGCGCGAGGCCGCGCCCGGCCTGCGCGCCGCCGTCGCGGGCGGCATCGCCACCACCGTCGTGTGCGACGACGCCGCCGCGGGCGCGCTCGAGGAGCTGCTGGACGCCGCGGGCGCGTGACGTCCGATTGCGGGCATTCGCGGACGCATCGAGCCTGGTGGTGACCCTGGCGGAACCGCCGCCGCGCCCGAGGAGGTCCCGTGACCGACACGCACGAGCAGCACGGCACCGAGCCGGCTCCCGACGACCCCCGCAAGCCCGAGTCGCCGCCGGACCTCAAGAAGCCGTCGTGGAAGCTGGCCTTCAAGGGGACCGTGCGGGAGTTCATGGACGACGAGTGCACCGACCTGGCCGCGGGGCTGACGTACTACGCCGTCCTGGCTGCGGCCCCCGCCCTGCTGGCCCTGGTCTCGCTGCTCGGCTTCGTCGGCGACGCCGAGGCGGCGCTCGACTCGATCCTGACGACGCTGGGCGACTTCCTGCCCAAGGAGACGCTCGACATCGTCCAGCCGCTGGTGGAGCGGCTGGTCGGTTCCACCGGTGCGGGCCTCGCCCTGATCGTCGGCCTCGTCATCGCCCTCTGGTCGGCTTCCGGGTACGTGACGGCGTTCGGGCGGGCGATGAACCGGGTGTACGAGGTCGAGGAGGGGCGCCCGATCTGGAAGCTCCGCCCGCTGCTGCTGCTGGTGACCCTCGTCGTCGTGGTGCTCGCCGCGGTGATCGTGGCGAGCCTGGTGCTGTCGGGCCCGGTCGCGAGGTCCGTCGGTGCCGCGATCGGCCTGGGCGACGTCGCGCTCACGGTGTGGAACATCGCCAAGTGGCCCGTCGCGGTCCTGCTCGTCGTGGTCGTGGTCGCGCTCCTGTACCACCTGACACCGAACGTGAAGCAGCCGAAGTTCCGCTGGATCAGCGTCGGCGCCCTGGTCGCGATCGTGGCGTGGGCGATCGCCTCGGCAGCGTTCGGCTTCTACGTGGCGAACTTCGGCAGCTACGGGTCCTACGGGATGCTCGGCACCGTCATCGTGTTCCTCCTGTGGTTGTGGATCACCAACCTGGCGCTCCTCTTCGGCGCGGAGCTGGACGCGGAGCTGGAGCGCAGCCGGCAGCTGCAGGGCGGGATCGCGGCGGAGGAGACCCTCCAGCTCCCGCCCCGCGACACCAGGGCCAGCGACAAGAAGGCCGGCAAGCGGCGCGACGCCGTCGCCGAGGCCCGCAAGATCCGGGAGGCTGCGGCCCACGACCGCACGACGGACTGACGGCCGCCGCCGGGCTCAGCCCGCGACGAGGCGCTCGACCGTCGCCCGGGCGCCGAGCGTGTGCAGCGAGTCCAGCGCGGCCGTGTACGCCTCGACGAAGCGCGGCTCGGTGGCCAGGTCGCCGAACAGCTCCTCGTCGCGGACGAAGGCGAGCGGGTCGTCGTGGTTCCGTGCGGCGGCGGCCTTGAGCCGGTCCGCGAGGCGGTCGACGATCGCGATGGGCTCGCCCTGCTCGTCCACGGCCTCGTCGTACCGCGCCCAGGCGGCGACGACGGCCGCGGACCGGTGCACCTCGCCGCCGGAGGCGAGGTTCGCCCGGATCACCGGGACGAGCCACTTCGGGATGCGGTCGGAGGACTCGGCGCACAGGCGGGCGAGCGTGTCGCGCACGTGCGGGTTGGCGAACCGCTCGATCAGCGTGTCCTGGTACTCCTCGAGGTCCACCCCCGGCACGGGCAGCAGCGTCGGGGCGCCCTCGCGGGCCATGTAGTCGCGCAGGAAGCGCACGAACGTCTCGTCGGCGCAGACCTCGTGCGCGTACCGGTAGCCGGCCAGGTAGCCGAGGTAGCACAGGGCCTGGTGGCTGGCGTTGAGCAGGCGCAGCTTCATCAGCTCGTACGGCTCGACGTCGTCGACGAGCTGCGCGCCGACGTCCTCCCACGCCGGCCGGCCGGCGGCGAACCGGTCCTCGACCACCCACTGCGTGAACGGCTCCGCCACGACCGGCCACGCGTCGTCGACCCCGAACCGCTCGGCCACCATGGCGCGGTCGTCGTCCGTGGTGACGGGCGTGATGCGGTCGACCATCGAGTTGGGGAACGGGACGTGCTCCTCGATCCACCCGGCGAGCTCCGGGTCCTTGAGCCGCGCGAACGCGGCGAACATGCGGTGCGCGACGTCGCCGTTGCCCTGGATGTTGTCGCAGCTCTGCACCGTGAACGGCGGGACGCCGCGGTCCCGGCGGCGGCGCAGCGCCTCCGTGACCAGCCCGAACGTCGTGGCGGGCACGGAGCCGGGCTCCAGGTCCGCACGCACGGCCGGGTCGTCGGCGTCGAACTCGCCCGTCACCGGGTTGACGTTGTAGCCGCCCTCCGTGACGGTCAGCGACACGATCCGGATCTCCGGCGACGCCATCCTCTCCAGCACCGCCTCCGGGTCGTCCGGCGCGAGCAGGAAGTCCACGATCGAGCCGATGACACGGCCCTCGAGCGTGCCGTCGGGGTGCTTGAGCACCAGCGTGTACAGGCCGTCCTGCGCGGCGAGCGCGTCGCGCATCCGGGCGTCGTGGGGCAGCACGCCGACGCCGCAGATCGCCCAGTCGTGCGCCTCGCCGGCGTTCATCAGCCGGTCCAGGTACATCGCCTGGTGCGCACGGTGGAACCCGCCGACGCCCAGGTGCACGATGCCGGCGCGCAGGCTGGTGCGGTCGTACTGGGGGACGGCGAGCGGCAGGTCGCCGCCTGCCAGCGACGACACGGTCTCTGCGCTGAGTGCGGTCATGGTGCGTCCTTGCTCCGTCGGGTACGGGAAGGACCAACGTAGCAAACGAGCGTCATGATCGTCACAGATGAGCGAGACGTGCCGTCACCGCGGTCGGTGCGCCCCCGTCCGCGCGTCGACCATCCGCGCGCCCGTGAGGACGCAGGCGAGGCCGCGCCGGTCGTGGGTCGCGACGACGCCGACCAGGGCCGCGAGCGCCACCACGTTCTGCAGCGCCCCGGCCCACGCGTTCGACGCGTCGCCGGGCGGCACCGCCTCCACGATCCCGAGCGCCCCGTACAGGCCGAGCAGGAGGTACCCGCGGGCGAGGCGCCGCGCGAGCGGGCCGCGCCGCAGCGCCCCGGCGCCGTCGGGCCAGCGCGGCTCCAGCCACACCGCGCGCTGCCCCAGCGACGCGCCCGAGCCGAACCACGGCGGCAGGAGGAAGACCACGACGGCGGGCGCCACCGTGCCGAGCAGCACGTCGGGCCACGTCGTCGCCGAGGGGACGTCCCGCCCGGTCGCCAGCATCGCCACCCGGTAGGCGAGCTGCAGCGCCGCCCCCAGCGCGGACGCGGCGAGCAGGTCGGTGACCATCCCCAGGACGCGGCGCCAGAACGTCACCGGCCGCGGCTCCAGGCGCGCGGCGGCGAGCTCGCGCGCCTGCGGCATCCAGCGCAGCACCACGGGCGCGACGAGCGCGCCCAGGAGGCCGCCGAGCGTGTTGGTGAGGACGTCGTCGACGTCGGCGACGCGGTACGAGCACGGGACGATGCCGAGGATGCCCGTGTACTGCACGGTCTCGATCGCGACCGACGCGACCAGCGCGCTCAGGGTGGACGCGGCCACGCCCCACCCGAGGTATCGCCGCGCCAGCACGCCCCACGGCACGAAGAGCAGCACGTTGAACGCCACCTGCAGCACCGCGGCGCTGCGCAGCGTGGCCAGCAGCCCGAGGCCCGCCGTGTCCCGGCGGACGTCGTCCAGCGAGTGCAGCGGCACCAGCTCCGCCCCGGGCACCCCGTGCGCCGCGCACCACGCGGCCAGGTCCCCCGACGGCAGCGGCAGCAGCGTGTACGCGAGCAGCGTCACGACGTACACCGCGAGCGCCGCGGCGCCGAGCACCCGCCGCGCGTCGAGCCGCCCGTACCTCCGCTGCTGCACCAGCAGCACGGGGATCAGCACCCCGAGGAAGACCAGCACCCCGAAGCCGACGCCCACCACGGCCGGCCATGTCCATCGATCGATCACGCCGCCGACGGTATGCGGCTACGGCTGGGTCAGCGCGCTCAGGTCGCCGATCGTGCCGTTGAACACGTTCATGTCGATGTGCTCCTCCTCGCCGGCGTAGCCGGGGAGGGTGTCGCGGTCGGAGTACTGCCAGAACTCCCAGTCGCGGCGCGGCAGGTCGGGGGTGGAGGCGACGGACCGGATCCACAGCGGGTACCGGTCGTAGTCGTCGCCCAGGTAGTCCGTCCGGATCTGCTGCGTCGTGTAGAGGATCGGGGGCACGCCGTAGTGCTCCTCGAGCGCGTCGAGCATCGGGTCGAGGATGCCCCGGAGCTCGTCGACCGTCGGCGGGTCGGCCGCGAAGTCGCCGTAGTACTCGACGTCGACGACGGGCGGCAGGGTGCCGCTCTCGGCGGGCACGACGTCGATCATGTGCGCCGCCTGGTCGGCGCCGGGGCTCTCGAAGGAGAGGAAGTGATAGGCGCCGACGAGCAGGTCGGTCGCGCGGGCGCCCTGCCAGCTCGCCGCGAACCGCTCGTCCTCGTGGGCGGAGCCCTCGGTGGCCTTGATGAACGCGAAGTCGAGGTCCTGGTCCGCGAGGACGGGCCAGTCGATCTCGCCCTGGTAGGCGGACACGTCGACGCCGCGCACGGCGTACCGGTCGGCGGCCAGGCGGTTGGGCCAGAGCACGCCGTTCCACACCAGCAGCGCCAGGACGCCCAGCAGCACGACGACGGCCCCGGCCGCGACTGCCAGCACGCGCCGACGTCGACCTCGTCCTGCCCGCTCGCCGCTCATCCCGCTGATGATCCCCGATCGCACCGGTCCCGGGCCACCTCCGGGCGGGCCGGACGACGCGCGCCACGGCGCCCGCCGCGGAATGATGCCCTCATCCGAGGTGAGGAGTCACGTGACCGAGGCCACCGCCGAGGCAGCGGCACCACCCCCGACCGCCTCCACGACACCGGGGCTGCTGCGCACGGCGCGGCGTGTCCCGTTCACGCTCGGGGTCGTCGCGCTGATGCTCGTGCTCGGCGTCGTCACCGGCGCCCTGTGGTCGCCGTTCGAGGACCACCCGTGGTTCGACGTCGTCGCGTTCGGCGCACCGGCGTTCGCCGACGGACGGTGGTGGACGCCCGTCACGGGCTCGCTGTTCGCCCTCGAACCGTGGGAGTACGTGGCGGTCGCCGGGGTCTTCCTGCTGCTCGTCGGCTGGACGGAGCTCCGCCTCGGGACCCGGCGCGCGGTCGTCACGGCGGTGACCTGCCAGCTCGTCGGCGTCGTCGGCACGGCGGGCAGCCTCGCCCTCCTCGCCCGCACGGGCTGGGACTGGGCGGAACGCCTGGCCCAGGTGCTCGACGTCGGCTTCAGCGCGGGGGTCGTCGGCGCGGTCACGGTGACGGCGCTGAGCCTGGCGCCGCCGTGGCGGTTCCGGCTGAGCGCCCTCGTCGCGATCTACGTGCTCGTCGCCCTCGTGGCCTGGGGCGGGATCGCCGACGTCGAGCACGTCGTCGGCTGGGTGGCGGGACTCGTCGTCGCGCGCCCCGTGCTGGGCCCGCGGCTCGGCGCCCGGACGCGCGCAGGGCGCGTGCAGCGGGACCGGGCGACGGCGGCAGGGTACTTCGCGATCTCCGCCCTGCTCGTGGTGCTCACGAGCTTCGCGGCCGGTTCCGCGGCCGGGCCGCTCGGCGCCACGACCGGCGACGACTGGCCCACGGGCATCATCGCCGTGACGGTCGACCTGGTGCTGGCCGTGGGGCTGCTGCGGGGCCGACGCGCGTGGTGGCGCGTCGCACTGGTGCTCACCGTGCTCGGGGTCGTCTCGGAGGCGCTCCTCGTGGTAGCCGCCGCAGCGTTCGAGCGCGGCGAGCTGCCGCTGTACGTGCTCATGCTCCTGCTGGACGCCGGCGCGCTGGCGCTGCTCGTCGTGCGCCGGACGTCGTTCCGCGCCCGACGGAAGGCACGCCCGTCGGAGGCGACCCACCTCGACCAGGACGGCGCCCGGGCCACGCTCCGGCGGCTGGGGGCGGGTCAACGTCTGGCCTGGATGACTACCTGGGACGGCAGCCACCGCTGGGTGCCCGACGACCAGGACGGGTACGTCGCCTACCAGGCGCACGCCGGGGTCGCCGTCGTGCTCACGGACCCGGTGGGCGACGGTCCCGAGGGCCGCGCGGAGCTGGTGGACGCCTTCGTCGGGGCGGCGTCGGCAGCAGGGGCCGGGTCGTGCTTCTTCTCCGCGAGCGAGGAGGTCGCCGCGATCGCACGGGCGCGCGCGTGGACCCTCGTTCCCGTGGCCCAGGAGGCCGTGATCGACCTGCCGGGCCTCGAGTTCCGGGGCAAGAAGTGGCAGGACGTGCGGACCGCGCTCAACCAGGCCGCGAAGCAGGGCGTGGGACACCGCCTGGTGCGGCTGGCCGAGGAACCCCCCGAGGTCCTCGCGCAGGTGCAGGCCATCTCCGAGTCGTGGCTCGGCGACAGCGACCTCCCGGAGATGGCCTTCACGCTGGGCGGGGTCCGCGAGGCCCTCGACCCGGAGGTGCGCGTGGGCCTCGCCGTCGACGACGACGGCCGGGTGCACGGCGTGACGAGCTGGCTGCCGGTGCACGCGCCCGGCGGCGAGGTGGTGGGGTGGACGCTGGACGTCATGCGGCGCGCGCCCGACTCGTTCCGCTACACGATGGAGCTGCTCATCGCGTCCGCGCTCACGGAGTTCCGCGACGAGGGCGCCCTGGAGGCCTCGCTGTCCGGCAGCCCGCTGGCGCACAGCGACGAGCCCTCCCCCGGCGGCGTCGACGCGGTGCTCGACCGTCTCGCGGCACGGCTCGAGCCGCTCTACGGGTTCGAGTCCCTGCACCGCTTCAAGATGAAGTTCCAGCCGCGGAACGTCCCGCTCTACCTCGTCGTGACGGAGCCCGCGACCCTTCCCCTCGTCGGTCTCGCGCTCGTGCGGTGCTACCTGCCCGACGTGCGCGCGCGCGAGCTCGTCGCGGCGGCCAGGTCGTCCCGCCGCTGAGGCCGCGACACCCGGCGTCGCCCGGCTGCCGGGAACACCAGACGCCGCTTGCGCGTTATGTCACAAGATTCACCCGTACCATGAGGAGCACTCTTGCGACGCATCCCCCGAAAGGTCGAGGTCGAGCACGAGCCGGGGAAGTTCACCCGGTACCTCCGGCACGACAACGGCGAAGGCTTCGTCTCGCCGCACGCGAGCGTCCACCCCGACGCCACCATCAGGCCCGGCGCGTACGTCGAGGCCGGCGCTCGTGTGGGCGCGCACGCCAAGGTGGGCCGGTTCAGCTGGGTCGACGTCGACGCCGTCGTCGGGCGCGGAGCCCGCGTCGACGAGAACGTGCACGTCGGCGTCCGCGGCGTCGTCGGCGACGACGCCCGGGTCGGCTCCGGCACCCGCCTCGGTACCGACAGCCGCGTCCCGTCCGGCGTCGTCGTGCCGCCCGACGCGATCGTCCCCGACGGCGAGACGGCGCACGGCGAACGCCGCCGGAAGGACTTCGGCACGGCCGCCTGACCTGCGCCCCCGCGCCTCCCACGACACCTTCGACGTCCCGCCGACCGGCCTCGCCCGGCCCCGGCGGGACGTTGCTATGGTGGCCGGTTCATCGTCCCGTCTGGAGGCGAGTGGAGGTGAACTCCCGTGGCCAAGAACTCGAAGAAGCAGCCGGCGCTCTCCCTCAAGGAGAAGCGGGCGCAGAAGCGCGAGAGAACTGCCGAGACCACCGTCAAGGCGCGTAAGCGATAGACCGTTCGCGAGCGGGCCGGCCGTCCCCCGACGGCCGGCCCGTTCGCGTCCCGGTGGCACGACGGCGCCCGCGCGGGATGATGCTCGGGACCGACCCGAGGAGAACCGTGCCCCACCAGGACCCCGTGCCCGCCCCGGCGACCACGCGGCACCCCGGCGACGGCGTGCTGCGGCTCGGCCGGATCGGGTGGGCGGTGGTCGGCGTCGCCGCCGCCGCGGTCGTGGTCTACGCCGCCGTGTCGGCGATCAGCGGGCTCGCCGTCCCCCTCGTCGTCGCCGCCGTGCTCGGCGTGCTGCTGCACCCCCTGGTCGACCGCCTGGAGCGGCTGGGGCTGCGGCGCGGCCTCGGCTCCCTCGCCGTGCTTGTCGCGCTGGGCGCGGTCCTCGGGGTCGCCGTCTGGGTCACGGCCGACGGCGTCGTCGACCAGTCGGCGGAGATCACCGACCGGTTGGGCAGCGGCCTCGACACCCTCCAGCAGCAGCTCGCGGGCACGACGCTCGACCTGTCCGGCGTCGACCTGAGCGAGACGACGAGCTCCCTGGCCGGCGGCGTCGCCAGCCTGTTCGGGAGCGTGTTCTCCAGCGCCGCGGCGTTCGTCGTCGGCACCTTCGTCGCGGTCTTCTTCCTCTTCTACGTGATGACGGACTGGCCCCGTATCGAGGAGTTCGCCGCGCGCCACTCGTCCGTCCGCGGCACGCCCGGCCGCGTCGTCGTCGACGAGGCCACCGCCACGCTGCGCCGCTACTTCGGCGCGCTCACGACGTCGAGCCTCGTCACCGCGGTGCTCATCGGCCTCGGCGCGATCCTGCTCGACGTGCCGCTGGCGTTCTCGATCGCGCTCGTCACCTTCGTGACCTCGTACATCCCGTATCTCGGGGCGATCTTCTCCGGCGCGTTCGCCGTGCTCATCGCCCTGGGATCGCAGGGCCCGACGTCGGCGCTGATCCTGCTCGCCGTCATCCTCGTGGTGCAGAACGTCGTGCAGACGCTGATGCTCACCAAGCTGTCCTCCGACCAGCTGCGGCTGCACCCGATCGTCAACCTCGGTTCCACGATCGTGGGCGCCGTGCTCGCCGGCCTCCTGGGGGCGATGCTGTCCGCGCCCGTGACCGTCATCGTGCGGGACGTCCTCGGACATGCGCGCGCCCGCACGGACGACGCGGACGACGGCCGTGCGGGCGACGCGACGACGGGCTGAGCAGCCCGGACAGGATCAGGTCACGTTCTTCCGGCGGCCGCCCATCCCGGCGACGATCGAGACGCCGATCGCGGCCAGCACGATCTGGAACAGGAGCTCGATCCAGTCGATGCCGCCGGTGTCGCTGACGTCGAACAGGCTCGCGATCCACGTGCCCAGCAGGGCGGCGACGATCCCGATGAGGATCGTCACGAGGATCGAGATGTTCTGCTTCCCCCGGACGAACAGCCGGCCCAAGGCACCGATGATGGCGCCGATGATGATCGCGGTGATGATGCCGGTGGCGGTCACGGTCGTGCTCCCCTCCTCGACGGCGGCGCAGGTCGCGCCCACCACGAACCTACGGCGGACACCTTCTGCTCGCCCCCCGAACGCCGACGGCACCGGCCCCGTGACCAGGGTCGGCGCCGTCGTGCGCGCGGTCAGTGCTGCTGTCGGCGCCGGACCCCGACGGCGATCACGCCGGCCACGATCAGCAGGACGGCGAGGCCGACCCACAGGGCGATGTCCGCGCCCGTCGTGGGCAGCCAGCCGCCCCCGGTGTCGCCGTCGTCGCTCGGCGGCGGGACGGCGTCGAACGTGTTCGTCACCGTGATCGACGCCGGGTCGGCCGCGATCGTCACCGCGCCCGGGTCCCCGTCGCCCACGGCCGAGACCGTGGACGACGCAGCACCGCCGTCGTCCGTCTCCGTCACGACGCACTCCGCGCCGATCGGAAGCCCGTCGTAGGTGACGGTGTCGCCCGCCGCGATCTCGCGCGCCGCGCCGTCCGGGATCTCGATGTCCTCGCCCTGGAACGTGCAGGCGAGGGTCACCTCGAACGGCCCGACGTCGTACGCGTCGCCCTCGAAGTCGACCACCTTCTCCACGACGACCGACCCCACGTCGAACGTGTTGGTCACCGTGACCACCGCCGGGTCGGCGTCCGCGGCCGGCACCACGAGCTGGCCCGGGTCGCCGTCCTCGACGGTCGTCGAGACCGTGGTGGACGTGGCGCCTGCAGGGCCCGTCTCCGTCACGACGCACTCCGCGCCGACCGGGAGGTCGGTGTACGTCACCGATTCGCCGCCCGTGAGCGTCTGTGTCGCGCCGCCAGGGATCTCGATCTCGTCGCCGTCGAACGTGCAGGCCAGCGCGACCTCGAACGGGCCGGTCCCCCAGGCCTCCGCCCCGTCGCCGTCCACCACCTTGTCGACCGTGAGCTCGCCGAGGTCGAAGGTGTTGGTCAGCAGCAGCGAGACCTGCTCGGCGTCGGACGCAGGCACGACGACCTCGCCCGGGTCGCCGTCCTCGACGGCGGTGGTGATCGTCGACGACGTCGCACCGCCGTCGGCGGACTCGCTGACGAGGCACTCGGCGCCCACCGGCAGGCCGGAGTAGACCGCCGGCTCGTCCGGCGACACGGCGCGCGTGGCACCACCCGGGACCTCGATGTCGTTGCCCTCGAAGGTGCACACCGCGGTCACCTCGAACGGCCCGTCGCCGTACGCCTCGGCGCCGTCGCCGTCCACCGCCTTCTCGACGGTGAACTCGCCGACGTCGTAGGTGTTGGTGACCGTGACCTCGACCGGCTCCGTGATCGGCTGGGTGCCGTCCACGATGACCGAGTCGGGCGCGACGTCCACGGAGGTGGCGCCGCCCTCGTCGGTCTCCGTCACGGTGCAGGTCGCGCCGTCGGGGATCCCGAAGTACAGGCCCGGGAAGCCCGGCCCGAACCGGCGGGTCTCGCCGCCCGGGATCGTGACCTCCTCGCCCTCGCTCGTCGTGCACGCCATCGACACCTGGTAGGGGAACTCGCCGAACGGCACCTGGGCCAGCCACTCCTGGACGTCCTGGAGCGCCGCCAGGAGCTCCTCGGGCGTGGTGGGCAGCGGGTCCGGGAGCCCGGGGAACGGCGGGTAGTCCGGCATCGGCGGGGCGAACCCGGCGCCGTCGCCGTCGACCGCCTTGCGGACGATCACCGGCGACGTGAGGAACGTGTTCGTCACGGTGACGAGAGCCGGGTCCTCGTCGTCCCCTCCGACGACGACCGTCCCGCTGGTCGCGTCGTCCTCGCCGGGCGGGTCCATCGTGACCGAGCTGGCCCCGAAGGCGTCCGTCTCGGTGACGGTGCACTCCGCGCCGACCGGGAGGTCGTCGTAGGTGATCGTCTCCCCGCCGTCGATCGTGCGGGTCGCGCCCCCGGGGATCTCGATGTCCTCGCCCTGGAAGGTGCAGGCGAGCTCGACCTCGAACGGCCCGGGACCGTACAGCGCCCCCAGCCCGGCCAGGTCCTTCTCCACCTGCAGCGACCCGAGGTCGTAGGTGTTCGTCACGGTGACGCCCACCTCGCTCTCCGTGCCGTCGTCCCCGCCGACCGTGACGTTCTCCGGGTCGATCGCGACCGACGTCGCACCGCCGTCGTCCGACTCGGTCACCGTGCACTCCGCACCGATCGGCAGCCCGGCGAAGGTGGCCGGGTCACCCGGCGTGAACTCCCGCGTGGCGCCGCCCGGAATGTCGATCTCCTCGCCCTGGAACGTGCAGGCGAGGGTCACCTCATACGGCCCCGTGCCATATTGCGCGCCGTCGCCGTCGACCATCTTGTCCACCACGACCGATCCGACGTCGAACGTGTTGGTCGCCGTCACCTGGACCGGGTCCTCGGTGCCGTCGTCCCCGCCGATCACGACCGTCTCCGGGTCGATGGCGGTCGACGTGGCGCCGCCGTCGTCGGTCTCCGTCACGACGCACTCGGCTCCGACCGGCAGGTTGTCGATCGTCGCCTCGAGCGGGTCGTCCCCGCCGAGGCTCACGGAGCCGTCGTACACGGTCTGCGGGTCCGCTCCCCCCTCGCCGTCGCCGTCGAACGTGCAGACGACGTCGAACGTGTAGGGCCCGGTGGCGAAGTCGGCACCGTCGCCCGTGACCTCCTTGAGCAGCTGCAG
The DNA here is from genome assembly GCF_042792715.1 of Isoptericola sp. NPDC056618. Classification (NCBI taxonomy): domain Bacteria; kingdom Bacillati; phylum Actinomycetota; class Actinomycetes; order Micrococcales; family Promicromonosporaceae; genus Isoptericola; species Isoptericola sp. NPDC056618. Next base: position 201,298 of record NZ_JBHTVZ010000001.1, read on the forward strand.
CGAGCCGACGTCGAAGGTGTTCGTCAACGTCACCGCGTTGCGCGGCTGGCCCACGATGTCGCCGGCGAGCGTGAGATCCGCCGACGTGCCGTCCGTGACCTCGGGCTCGCCCAGCGGGCCGTGCTGCACCGTGATGGTCGTGGACGACGCGTTGCCCGCCCCCGTCTCCGTCACCGTGCACTCGGACCCGACCGGAAGGCCGTCGAACTCGACGGAGTCGCCGTCGTTCAGCTCGAACGTCATCGGGTCGTCCGGGCCGTAGCCGTCGGCGTACACCGGCTCGCCGAGGAACGTGCACTCGACCGTGCCGTCGAACGGCCCGAACACGATCGGCTCGCCGTCCTGGTCCACGGCGTCGCTGACGACCTCCTTGTCGATGACGATGCTCGACAGGTCGTAGCGGTTGATCGCCGTGATGGTGGTCGGGTTCTCCGGGTCCTCGCTGTCGATCGTCACCGTGCCGACGATGAGCTCGCTCTGCCCGGCCTCCGCGTCCTCGGTGATGGTGCACTCGGCGCCGTACGGGAGGTCCGGCACGACTGTCGGCGTGCCCGGGACGACGGTGATGGGTATCGGGTCGAGCTCCTCCTCCACCCAGGTGCCCACGCCGGACGTGCACTGCACGTTCAGCTCGAACGAGTCCGGCGCGTACTGGGCACCGTCACCCGTGACCAGCTTGTTCACCTCGAGCGGGCCGCTCGCCGTGGCGACGCCGACCTTCGTGCCCTCGGTCGACAGCGAGTTGAGCCGGGTGCCCCCCGGGGCCACCACGACCCCGGAGGTCGCGGCTGAGTTGAACGCGATCGACCGGTCGCCTGCTGCCGGCACCTCGGGCGGGGTGGTCGTCGTGCCCTGCAGCGCGAGCGAGCTGCCCGGCTGGAACAGGTTCCCGTCCGCCATGGTGATGACCGCCTTGAGCGCGGTGATCTGCGCGTACGTCTCGTCGCCCGTGTCCGCGGTCAGCGGGGCCCACCCGCCGGTCGCGGGGTCGTCGGAGCAGGTCGGCTCGTTCAGCGGGTCGCTCAGGTCGTCCGCGCAGTAGTCGTCGACGGTCGTGTAGTAGAACGCCGTGGTGCTGCCGGCCGGGGCGTCGACCACCTCGGGCGGGAAGTTCGGGTCGAGGATCGGCGTCCACTGCGAGCCGCGGGCCGAGCTGCTGGTCGGGTCGGACGCGGTGTCGCCGGGGGTGGGCAGGCGGTCGTAGATCACGACCTTGTCCATGGGCAGGTTGCCCACGTTGTCCACCCGGATGCGCCAGGTCTCATCGTGCCCCGGCGGGATGATCGGGGTGCACGGGTAGGCGTAGAACTCCGGGTCGCCGGAGGGCTCGACCGGCGCGCAGTCCTCCGGGGTGACGCTCCCCGGCTGGTCCGGATCGACCATGATGCCGAGCGGGTACTCGTCGTCGGTCGCCTTGACGTACTTCGACTCGGCGAGGACGCCGGACGGGATCGGCGTCACGTCGGAGTCCGCCTCGCACGCCCCCGTGTCCTCGTTGACGCGACCGTCGATAGTGGTCCCGTCGCTACCGGACTGCGCCTGGCAGACGTCCCACGGACGGTCGCCGGTGACGCCCGCCGTGTTCTCGACCACCGTGTTCGCGGCGAGGGTCGTCCGGAACTCGACCTGCACGGTGATGGTGTACACCTGACCCACCTCGAGCACCGTGCCCTCGGGGAACGTCCAGGTCAGGCCGGCGATGTTGCCGTCCTGGTCCACGGTCACCGCGTCCGGGTCGCTGGGCATCTGGGGCCCGTTGGGCTGGCCGGGCGGCGCCGTCGTGGGCTCGGTCAGCGCATAGCTGAACGGCTCGTCGACGTCCGCGAGCCGCAGCTGCGGCCCGTCGGCGTCCGCGGGCATCGGGTCGTCGATGATCACCGGGTCGTAGATCGGGCGGTTCCCGACGTTCGTCACGGTGATGTTCATGGGGAAGACCGTGTTCGGCGGCTTCGTGCCACCCGTGATGTCCGTGTCGAAGTCCTTGACGATCTTCACGCCGTTCTCGGCGTGCTCGTAGTTGATCGTCGCCTGCGCGTCCGCGTCGGCGGACACCGGGATCGGGTTCTCCGGGTCGTCCGGGTTGAAGACGAGGTCCGCGCCCGTGACCGTGGAGGTCACGTCGTTCGTGGCGACGCCCGCCGCCTCCTCGCCCGGGGCGGGGTCGTTCCCGGTCAGGTCCGTCGGCACCGGCGTGCCGGGGTCGGAGCGGAGCGTGTCACGGACCTGAACGGTGAGGTGCACCCGCTGGACGGGGTTCGCCGGGTTCTCCCAGATCGTGCCGTCCGCCTTGGTGAACGTGAACCGCAGGCCCACGACGTCCGCCGCGGCCACTCCGGCGGGCAGCCCGAACGACGACGACGGGACGCCGTCGGTCCACGTGCAGCCGTCGAAGGTGTCGCTCGCCTCGTCGTACGTGCCGCCGGTGCAGGCGTCGACCTGCACCTGGTTGATCGGTCCCGTGAAGGTCGTGTCGGCGAAGTCGACGAAGTCGTACTGGTTCCAGAAGCTGCCATCCATGTCGGTGAGGGTCATCTCGACCGCGCGCGACGGTCCCGTGGGCTGGCCGGTGATCTCGAGCACCGACGTCGGGTTCGGCTCGGCGTCCGAACCTGGCTCCACGACCGTGCCCGGGGTGAAGGACTTGGTCTGCACCATCGAGATCTCGGCGTCCTGGAGCTCGGTCTCCGCGGTGTCCCAGGCCTGCGGCGCCTGGTCCGTGGTGCCGCCCGGGTCGGAGACCTCCGCGCCCGCGCTGTTCGGCACCGGGTTCGGGTCGTGGTCCACCGTGATGCGGTCGCCGGTGTACCGGTCGAACTCACGCAGCTTGAGGGTCATGTCCAGCACGCCCTCGTTGTTCCCCGACTCGGTCGACGCGATGCGCCCGTCGAACGTGACCTCCACGCCGATCACGTCGGCGAGGACGTCGGCGGTGAGCGCCTCCGCCTCCGCCTCGGAGTAGTCGGTGACGGTGCCGTCCACGGTGGTCAACGAGACCGTCGTCGTCTCGGTCCCGTCGGGCGGCACGACATCGATGATGTCCGTCAGCGTGAAGGCGTCGAAGGGGCTGGTGCCGGGCGAGACGTCGGGCTCGACGACGAGGTCGTTGTTGGCGGACGACGGCTCCGCGATGCGTAGCTGATCCACGCGCGCCACCGAGTTGTTCGATGCGGTGACGGTCACGTTCGTCGTCGGGAAGTCTTCGTACGGCGTGCCCTCGGGCGGGACCGACAGGGGGCCACCGGTCCACTGCTTGTCGATCCCGACGTTGATCGGCTGGTCGATGATCAGCACGTCGTCGTCGTCGGTGTCGGTGCGCTCCGTGCCCTGGAACGTCGCCGTGCCGCGCGCGGTGTCGGTGACGAGACCCGGGTCGTCGGGGTTGTTGTAGATCTCCCCCTGGTCACGGCCGAGCGCCGGGCCGCCGCTGCGACGGTCGTCGCGGAGCTGGAACGTGAGATCGAGGTGCCGCCCGTCGGCCTGCGTCGAGCGCGCCACACCGGACCCCGCGGCGGGGACCGTCGGGTCGGCCGGGAACTCCGCACGAGACGGCGACTCGGTGTAGGTGAGCCGCACCGACGTCGCACCCTCCTGCTCCTCGGCCGTCAGGGTGTAGCCCGGGAACGTCCCGTCGCACGCGTCCGGGCACGGGTCGCCCGAGGCCTCGACCCAGGCTCCGTCGACGAACAGCTCGACGCTCTCGATCTGGTCGTACTGGAGCAGCGGGTCGACGGAACCGTCGATGGCCGGGACCGACACCAGGTTGAACGCGTCGTAGAACGAGCCGGCGATCGCCGGGTCGTCCGCCGCGACCGGGTCGGCGATGTCGCTGATCACCATGGGGTCCACGCCCTCGAACCCGTTGGTCGACCAGGTGATCTGCGCGGTGATCTCGTCCTGCGTGCGGGCGCGCAGCGTGTACGGCGTGCCGGTCTGCCCCTCGGGCGCCAGGAACGACTTCTCGATGAAGTCCAGGTCGCCCGGGTCCGTCGGCACCGGGAACGGGTCGACGGTGTCGCATCCTTCGGCCGGCTCGGTCGGCGCGACCGAGCCCGACGACGCGCTCGAGGCGCCGCAGTTCTCGATCGGGTCGTCGGCGTCCTCCGGGCCGATGTACGAGGCGACGAAGTTCGGGGACACGCTCGTGCCCGGCGGGATGCCGTTGCCCGTCGTGTCGTCGTAGACGAACTGCACGCCCTGGGCGTCGTCGGGCAGGTCGCAGTTGACCGTCGCGGCGCCCTGCACCGGGCTGCCGCAGTCCGGGGCCTCCACCCACTCGGTGCCGTCCCAGTAGTTGATCGTCAGCTCGGTGCCCGCGGGCACGTCGGTGGACCGGACCGACGTCGCAGTGAAGTTGTCCCAGAACGCGCCCGGGGCGTCCGTGTCGGTCGGGTCCTGGACGACGATCTGGTCCGCGTTGGTGGTGGAGCCGTCCTCGCCGAACGGCAGCAGCTGCGTCGGCAGCCCGACCACGACCGTCTGGCCCGGCAGCGCCGGGATGGTGGACGGCGAGATCGACTTGGTCGTGTCAGTCGCGAGCCGGTCGGTCAGCGTCTCCAGCGTGTCCTCCGCCGTGCCGGAGGCGTTGGGGATGTTCGCGGTGATCTCGTTCGGGTGGAAGACGTTCTCCTCGTCCTGGTCCGGGTCGGTGTCCACCTGGAACGGCAGCGACGCCTCGGCGCCCGTCACGATGTCCCCGGTGAACTCGACGGTGAACCCGACGACGTCGCAGCCGGCCGGCGGGTCCGGCAGCGTGTCCACCGCCTCGGCGTCGAGCGTCGGCGTGGACCCGTCGACGCAGGTGTAGGTGACGCTCGCCGCGGTGGCGTCGCTCGGCCACTGCACCACGCCCGGGTCGTCGGCCGTGCCCCAGCCGGTGAACGTCAGCGGGTCGTCGCCCTCGAACGGGCTGTCGGTGCCCGGGGAGGGCTCGGTGATGGACAGCTCCGTGGTCGGGTCGCCGTCGTTCGTCGCGCCGATCGTCACGGTGGCCGGGTCACCAGCGCTCACCACGGCAGGGCTGAACGTCTTGGTGGGCGTGACCGCATTGTTCGGCGGCGTGATGACGTAGGTGTCGCTCGCGGTCGTCGGGTCGGACTCGTCGTCGCCGTGAACCACGTTCGACGACGTCGTGTTGGTGATCGTGGTCGGGTCCGTGAGCTCCGTGACCGCATCGGTCTGCTCCACCTCGATCGGGATGGAAGCGGAGGCGCCGATCGCGATGTCGCCGGTGAACTCGACCGTGAAGCCCTCCACCACGCAGCCGGCCGGCGGGTCGGGCAGGGTGTCGACGTCGGTCGAGGTCTCCGTCGGCGTGGACCCGTCGGCGCAGGTGAAGGTCACGTCCGCCGACGTCGCCCCCTCGGGCCAGGCGACGTCGCCCCACCCGGTGAAGCCCAGGTAGGTGAACGGGTTCGGGTCCGTGCCGGCCGTGGGCTCGACGATGACCAGGGAGTCCACCGGGTCGTTCGACGTGTTGGTGCTGCCGATCGTCATCGTCGCCGCGGTGCCGGGGCTCGCGATCGCACCGTCCGGCTCGATGCTCTTCGTGGTCTCGGAGTCGAGGTCCAGGGGCACCTCGGGGATGATGTCGTCGGACCCCGTGGCGGGCTCGGAGTTGTCCGAGTCCACCGTCGCGGTGTTGGTGATCGGCTGCCCGTCCATGCTGTACGGGATGTCGTCGGTGATCTCCGCGGTGATGAGGATCTGCGACTGCTGCCCGTTGTTCACGCTGTCGGCCGTGTAGGTGACGGTGTTGGAGGCGGTGTCGGCGTCGAGCTGGGGGTTGACAGTCCCGGTTCCCGCACTCTGGATGGAGGCACTGACGAGCTGGACGTAGTCCGGCAGCGGGTCCGTCATCGTCGTGGGGGTGCACGGGTCCTGGTTCGGGTCGGAACAGGAGACGGTCACGACCCAGGTGACGGTCTGCCCGGGCTGGTACGGACCGGTGCTCGTCTCGAGCTTCTGCACCTGCCACGACGCCGCCGATGCCGTGGTCGCGGGCACGATCACCCCAGCCAGCGCGAGCGCGACGGCGCCCAGGACGGAGGCGCCGCGGCGCACCCGGCTCCGCGCGCGCAGCCGCGCCTGTCGACGCCGACGTTCCCCTGCAGCCCTACGACCGTCCACCATCAGTGCCCCTCCACACATCGGTGCAAACCGCCCGCGCGCGACGCTGTGCGCGAGCACCATTCCGAAGGTGTCAGACATCGGGCGACTTGGCTCGCCCAACGACGGTTCATCCGGATGGTCGGGAACGCCCCGATATCTCTCCTCCGCCGGTGCGCTCGCGAGCGCGGAGCGGGACGGCGACAGTCGAGGTGAGAGCGTCGGAGCGCGACGAAGGAGTCGACCATGGACCGGGCGAGGACACGACAGGGGTACGCGGTGCTGGGCGCGACGGCGCTGCTGCTGGCGGGGTGCGGCGAGTCCAGCACGGACGCGATGGGCGACGACACGGCGCAGGTCTGCCAGGACCTCTCCGCCTACACGGACGCCCTGCGGAACCTCGCGAGCACGCTGAGCCCGGACGCCTCCGTCGAGGACGTGCAGGCGGCGCGCGACCAGGCCGAGGACGCTCAGCGCACGCTGCACGAGAGCCTGGCCGAGGTGTCCGACGACCGCACGGACGACGTCGAGCAGGCCTGGGACTCGCTCGTGACCGCGTTCGGTCAGGTCGACGACGACGCCACCCTCGCCCAGGCGGCCGACTCCCTCAAGGACGAGGCGCAGGGCGTCGTCGACGCCACGGCGTCCGTGGGCCAGGACCTGGACTGCAGCTGAGGTTCTGCGCACGCTGCAGTCGCGGCGTCCCCCCTGGTGGGGCAGGGTGCTTGGTGCATCGGCGGCCACCCGAGGAGGGCACCCAGTGAGCGAGGCGAGCGACGCGACGGCGGCCCCCCAGACCGGGAAGGCCCGGAAGCTCGCCAAGCCCACCCCCCGCGACGTCGTCTCCGGCTTCGTGACGGGCCTGTTCTCCATCCCCGAGGGCATGGCGTACGCGACGGTCGGCGGGTTCTCCGCGCCGATGGGCCTGTGGTCGGGCGCGGTGCCCACGGTGATCGGCTCGATCTTCAGCCGCACGGTCCTCATGGTCACCACGCTCACGAGCGCGATCGCGCTGTCGGCGCAGAGCATCCTCACGGGCGCGGGCCTCGACCCCGGCGACCTGGGCTCCGTCGCCGCGCTGACCGTGATGGTCGGGCTGTGGATGCTGCTGCTGGGGGTGCTCAGGCTCGGCTCGGTGATGTCGTTCGTGTCGACGGCGGTGATGACCGGCTTCACGGCGGGCATCGCCGTGCAGATCGTGGCCGGCGTGGTCAAGGACGCCACCGGCTACACGCCCGAGGCGCACAACACGGTGGGCAAGCTGGTCGAGGGCGTGCTGCACGTCGGGGAGTGGGACGGCGCGACCGTCCTCGTCGCCGTCGCGACGGTGGCCGTGTGGGCGGGGCTCCAGCTCGTGAAGCCGCTGCGCAAGACGGCGACGCTCGTCTCGCTCGTCGTCGTCACCCTGGTCGTCGCGCTGCTGGGCACCGACGTGGAGCGGGTGAGCGACATCGCCGCCATCCCCCGCTCGCTGCCGCCGTTCACGCTGCCGGACCTCGGCGCGATGCCGGAACTCGTGTCCGGCGGGCTCGCCATCGCGCTGATCGCGCTCGCGCAGGCGGCGGGGATCGGCGCGGCGGTGCCCAACCCGGACGGCTCGCGCACCGACGTCTCGAAGGACTTCACGGCGCAGGGCCTCGCCAATGTGGCGGGCGGGTTCTTCGGCGCGCTGCCCACCGGCGGCTCGCTGTCGCGCACCGGCGTCGCGACCAGCGGCGGCGCGCAGACGCGCTGGGCCGGGATCTTCGCGGGCGTGTGGCTCATCGTGCTGGTGCTGCTGCTCGGCCCGCTGGCCGGCGAGATCCCGATGGCGGTCATCGGGGGCCTGCTGCTCGTCATCGGCGGCGAGCTCATCGTCGGACGGTGGGCCGACATCGTGCTCGTCTTCCGCACGTCGTGGCTGTCCGCGGCGGCGCTGGTCGTGACGTTCGCGGCCACCACGCAGCTGCCGCTGCAGCAGGCCATCTTCCTCGGGGCGGGCCTGTCGATCGTGCTGTTCGCCGTGCAGGCGGCCAAGCGCGGCAGGCTGGTGCAGCTCGTCCCCACGGACGACGGCGGCTTCCGCGTCGACGACGCCCCCACCGTCCTGCCGTCGGGCCGCACCACCGTGCTCCACTACGTCGGCACCGGCTTCTTCGCCGAGGTGAACCGCCTCGAGGAGGAGTGGCCGCACACGGCGCACACCCAGGACGCCGCCCTCGTCATCTCGCTGCGCGGCTCCGCGGGCATCCCGTCGACCACGTTCCTCAAGTCGCTCGACCGGCTGCTGGACCGCTGGCACGAGCACGGCGTCGACGTCGTCGTCTGCGGCGTCCCCGAGGAGCTGGCGCGCCGGTTCGCCACCGGCGGCGTCTCGACGCGGCTCCAGGACGCCGTCGTCCCGCAGACCGACGTGCTGCTCGGATCCGTACGCGAGGCCTACGCGCTCGCGGAGCGTCGTCGTGCCGAGCGCGCCGGCCGCCCGTCCACCGGCGTTTGAGCCCTCACCGCGCGCCGGGGGCGATCCGGTGCCAGCCTGGCGCCATGCCGAGCACACCGAAGCCAGCCACGCCCACGATCGTCGCCCAGCAGCAGGCTCTGCTGGACAGTCTTCCCTTCGCCGACCGGCAGGACTTCGAGGACGCGACGCGCGGCCTGATCGGCCGGCGGACGCCGAACGCGATCACGAACGACGCGGGCGACGTCGTCTGGGACAACGACACCTACGACTTCCTCACCGGCGACGCGCCGGACACCGTGAACCCGAGCCTCTGGCGGCAGTCGCAGCTGGTCGCGGAGCAGGGCCTGTTCGAGGTGGTCGAGGGCATCTACCAGGTGCGCGGCTTCGATCTCTCGAACGTGACGTTCATCGAGGGTGAGACGGGCGTCATCGTCCTCGACCCGCTGATCGCCACCGAGACCGCCGCCGCGGCCCTCGCCCTGTACCGCGAGCACCGCGGCGACCGCCCCGTCACCGGGATCATCTACACCCACTGCCACGTCGACCACTTCGGCGGCGTCAAGGGCGTCACCACGCAGGAGGACGTCGATGCCGGCCGCGTGCCCGTGCTCGCACCCGCCGAGTTCACCGAGCACGCTGTCGCCGAGAACGTCTACGCCGGCACCGCGATGGCCCGCCGCGCGGGCTACATGTACGGCGCCGCCCTGGCCCGTGGGCCGCAGGCTCAGGTCGGTGCGGGCCTCGGCCAGACGACGTCCACCGGCACCGTCTCCCTCATCGCGCCGACCCTCGACATCACGCACACGGGCCAGGAGGAGACGGTCGACGGCGTGCGCATGGTGTTCCAGATGGCGCCCGGCACCGAGGCCCCGGCCGAGTTCCTCGTGTACTTCCCGGACCACCACGCCCTGTGCGCCGCCGAGGACGCGACCCACACGCTGCACAACCTCCTGACGCTGCGCGGCGCCGTCGTGCGCGACCCGCACGCCTGGGCCAACTACCTCACCGAGACGATCGACCTGTTCGGCGGCGAGGTCGAGACCGCGTTCGCCTCGCACCACTGGCCCACCTGGGGCAACGCGCGGATCGTCGAGTACCTGGCGCTGCAGCGCGACCTGTACGCGTACCTGCACGACCAGACGCTGCGGCTGCTGAACAAGGGCTTCGTCGGCTCCGAGATCGCCGAGCAGCTGCAGCTGCCGCCGGCCCTGGAGAACGCCTGGCACGCCCGCGGGTACTACGGCTCGGTGAGCCACAACATCAAGGCGATCTACCAGCGGTACATGGGCTGGTACGACGGCAACCCCGCGCACCTGTGGCAGCACCCGCCGGTGGAGCAGGGCAAGCGGTACGTGGAGTTCATGGGCGGCGCGGACGCCGTCGTGGAGAAGGCTCGCGCGTCGTTCGACGCCGGGGACTTCCGTTGGGTCGCCGAGGTGCTGACCCACGTCGTGTTCGCCGAGCCCGGACACGCCGGGGCGAAGGAGCTGCTCGCCGACACGTTCGAGCAGCTCGGCTACGGCGCAGAGAACGGTACGTGGCGCTCGGTCTACCTGTCGGGCTCCACCGAGCTGCGCGACGGCAACTTCGGCACCCCGACGGCGACCGCCGCACCTGACATCATCGCCGCGCTCACCCCGGCCATGCTGTTCGACGCCATCGCCATCCAGGTGGACGGGCCGCGCGCCTGGGACGAGAAGCTCACCATCGACGTCGTGCTCACCGACTCCGGCGAGCGCTACCGGCTGTGGCTCCGCAACGGCGTGCTCACCTACAGCGCCGCCGCCCAGGCGGGCGACGCCGACCTCACGCTCACCACGACGACCCGCGCGCTGCCCGCGCTCGCCCTGGGCGGCGTGACGCCCGACGGGCTCGCCGAGGCCGGCATCCAGGTCGGCGGCGACGCGGGCGTGCTCGCCCGCCTCACCGCCGTCCTCGACCCCGGCGACCCGGACTTCGCCATCGTCACGCCCTGACGCCGCCGAGGAGGGGGCGGGCGGGGAGCACCCGGTCGACGGCGACGACGAGCAGCCCGAGGGCGTAGAACGCGCCGCCGTACAGCACCAGGTTGAGCCCCAGCCCGCCCCACCCGAGGGCATCCAGGTCGATGAACCCGTAGGGGTACTCGCTGCCCGGGCTGAGCTGCCCGCGCAGCAGGATCGCGCCGAAGTACAGCACCGGGAACAGCATCCACAGGCCCGCGTCGCGCAGGCGGGCGCGACGGTGCGGGTCGAGCAGCAGGAAGTCGAGCGCGACGGCGATCGGCAGGGCCCGGTGCTCGACCTGCCCGTCCGTGAGCCCGAGGAACACGGCGGGGGCGTCCGGGTCCTCCGGGGCGAGGACGAGCCACGCGACCAGCCCGGTGATGGCGGCCGCGAGGGTCACCAGCCCCTTCGCCCCGACCGGTGGCGGCTCGCGGCGTCGCAGCGTCGTGACGGCGGCCCAGCCGAAGACCGCCACCGCCAGGAAGCTGGTGAGGTTGGTGAAGTAGACGAAGCCCTCCACGTCGCCGTCGCGCCAGATGGCGCGCGTGCCGACGAGACCGAGCGCGACGACGAAGAGCCGGAACAGGCCCACGAGCACGAACATGGCGGTAGTGAAGCAGACCCCACGCGCTCGCCCGCCGTCAGAAGACGACGACCGCCACCAGCCCGGCGAGGCCGAGCAGGGCCGTGCCCGCGCACATGAGCACGATCCGCCGGCCGTGGCGGAGGCGCGGCTCGGCCGTGTCGAGGTGCCGGTGGGTGTGGCGGGCGTGCCGCTTGGCGAACCACCACAGCGGGGGCGTGAGCACCAGCCCGACGGCCGCGGCCAGCAGGAACGACATCTCGCCGTCGACGCCCGGCAGCGTCTGCCACGCCACCGCGCACGCCGCGGTGAAGGAGAGCAGCGTGCGGCGCCAGGCCAGCGCGGTGCGCTCGACCTGGAGGCCACGGTCGCGCTCGGGCCCGACGAGCGGCGGGTCGGGGCGGTCGGTCATGTCGGTGCGGGCCGATCAGTGCAGCAGCAGGGCGAGCAGCACGAGGATGCCCACGACGGTGATGGTCACGACCAGCACGAACCCGGTGATCGCGCCCGGCAGCGGGCCGTGCTCCCGCATGGCCCGCTCCGAGCGGGCCCACTCGACCGCCGCCGCGACCGGCACGACGGCGCCCGCCACGAGCAGCACGATCGCGGACGTGAGGCGCAGGTGCGGCTCCATGGGCAGGTTCAGCGCCTCGAGCGCCGTCCCGCCGGCGATGAGGCCGAGGGAGGTGCGCAGCCACGCGAGGATGGTGCGCTCGTTGGCCAGCGAGAACCGCGGGTCGGGCTCCGTGCCCCTCTCGTACACCCACCGGGGGAAGCGTTCGCGGCTCACGTCGACGTGCCTCCTTGGTCTCTGCCGGCGCACCTCGACGGGCGCTACCGCGGGTGCTCCCGCACATCCTCCCGCAGAGGGCGCGGGAGCGCTCAAGGCGGGTCGTTGACGAACCTCAGCTTCACGCGGACGTCGTCGAGCGGCACGACCAGCGTCGACCCGTGCGGCGACCACCGCTCGGGGACGAGGAAGAGGGAGTCGCCGCCCTCGACCAGGAGCCGCAGGCCGCGGTAGCGGTACCGGTATTGGCCGTCCCCGTCCGCCAGGTCCTCCTCCGCCACGGCCGGGTCGCCCACCTCCAGCCGCTGCGGGGTGTCGACGACGACGGCGGGCAGGCTGCCCAGGTCACGGGCGAGCGACTTGGCCTGGCCGCGTCCCGTCCACTCGGCCACCGTGCCCGTGGCCCAGAAGAGCGCGGCGACCACCGTGAGGACCAGCAGCAGGACGGCGGTGCGGGCGGGGTCGGAGGCCGTCGTCGGCCCGCGTGCGCCCTCGGCACCGGCGACGTGGGACGCCGCGGCCCGCCGGTGGGACCAGGTGAGGCCGTACGCGAGGCCCGCCGACCCGACGCCGATCACGAGCGGTGTCACCAGCGGGTACGGGGCCCACCCGGCCAGCGGGGCGTAGGCCACGACCAGGGCCACGCCGACCGCCAGCACGACGGAGCCGCCGACCGTCAGCGCGAGCGTCCACCGGTGCGCCGTCGGCGTCGCCGCACCGGTGAGCCGCCGCCGCAGCGCCGCGTCCGCGAGCACCAGCCCGGCCCCCACGAGCAGCACCGCGAGCATCGGCACGAGGAGAGGCTGCGGGCTGCGCATGACGAACTCCTGCGTGCTGTAGCCGAGCAGGTCGACGTCGACACCGAAGTACAGGTACTGCGCACGGGTCGAGACGTAGCCGAAGTAGAAGAGGATCGCCGTGACGAACGTCGCCGGGGCGACCACCGTGCCCAGCACCGACCAGACGCGCGCCAGGACGCTCGGTTCGTGCGCCGGTGGTGACGGCTGCTGGGTCACGGCAGGACCTGTTCCCCGGTGGGCTCGTCCGTGAGCTCGTCGGCGGGCTCGTCGACGGGCCCGTCGGCCGGTTCCTGCGTGACCTCCTCCGGCGTACCGGTCACGTCGCTCCCCGGCGTCTCGCTCGACTCCTCGGTCTCCGTCTCGCCCGGTTCGTCCGTCGGCGCCTCGGAGGTCTCGGCGGTCGCCGCGTCGCAGTCGTACCCGACGTCACCGGGCGGATGGCACATCGACCAGACGCTGTAGAGCGTCGTCGCCTCCGTGAACTCGTCGCACTGCTGCTGGGTACGGCACGTCGCGCTCGCGGCGAACGAGACGTCGACCAGCTCCGTCCCGGGATCGGGAGGCCGCACCGCGACCCAGCACGAGAGGCCGCCGGCGTCGAGCACCGCGCCGCGGCACGACGGCGTCCCGCAGTCCGTGCCCACCACAGCCGCGCCCTCGGTCTGCACCGTCACGCCGGTGATCGTCACCGTCAGGCCGTCCGGCAGCGTGTCCGACTGGATCGAGGCGAGACCGCACCACGCGTCGCCGACGAGCGTGAAGTCCTCGCCACCCATGAGGAGGCCAGGGAGGTCGGCCTGAGCCTTGCCGCCCGCCTGCGGCAGCGGGTCCTCGAGGTCCTCGCCCGCGTCGTTCTCGTCGCCGCCGTCCGTGCTGCCACCGTCGCCCTCGTCGCCGGGCCGCACGTCCTCGGACGTCGTCGCGGTCGGCCCCGTGCCGCCGGCGTCGGCGCCGGCCGGCTCTCCGCCGTCCCCGCACGCGGTCGTCGCCAGGACCAGCAGGACTGCCAGAGCGCCCAGGCCTCGTCTCATGTCGCCCTCCCGGAAGTACCGGGCCGCGTCGTCGCGGTCAGAGGACTCCGCGCGGTGCCGCGCGTCGTCCTACCCGTGGAGAGAGCGACCGATCTGCGCTGATACCGCCCCCGACCTCGCCGCCGTGTCGGCGCTCGTCGGTAGCGTGCCCGGCATGCGCGCAGACTTCCTCGCCCTGCACCGCCCCGGCGACCCGCTCCTGCTGCCGAACGCGTGGGACGCCGGGTCCGCGCGGATCCTCGCAGCCCTCGGCTTCGCCGCCGTCGCGACGACGAGCAGCGGGTTCGCCGCGACGCTCGGCCGGCCCGACGGCGCCGTCACCCGGGACGAGGCGCTCGCGCACGCCGCCGCCCTCGCGGCCGCCGTCGACGTCCCCGTGAACGCGGACCTGGAGAACGGCTTCGCCGACTCCCCCGCCGACGTCGCCCGCACCGTCGCGGACGCCCGCGACACCGGCGTGGCCGGCGCCTCCGTCGAGGACGCCACCGGCCGGGACGACGGGCCCGTCTACGACCGCGGCCTCGCCGTCGAGCGCGTCGCCGCCGCGGCCGAGGCCGCCGGCGAGCTGGTGCTCACGGCCCGCTGCGAGAACCACCTGTACGGGCGGGACGACCTCGCCGACACGATCGGGCGGCTGCAGGCCTACCAGGAGGCCGGCGCCGACGTGCTGTACGCGCCGGGGCTGCGCGACGCGGCCACCGTCGCGACCGTCTGCCGCGAGGTCGACCGGCCCGTCAACGCGCTGCTCGTCGCGGGCGGTCCCTCGCCCGCCGAGCTCGCCGACGCCGGGGTCGCGCGGATCTCCGTCGGCGGCACGTTCGCCTGGAACGCCCTGTCCGCGCTGGTCGACGCCGCCCGCGAGCTCCAGGCCGGCGGGGTCGGATTCCTCGACCGCACGGGCCCGGCGCGCGAGGTCATGCCGCGGGCGTTCCCCTGACGGCGCCGCGGCGCGGCACCCGCCACAGCAGGACGACCGCGATCGCGCCGGCCGCGCACGGGAGCAGCCCGGCCCAGCCCAGCGCCGGGGCGAGGCCGACGTCGCCGGAGGTGTCGCGCGTGAACAGCGCGGAGAGCGCCACGAGCACGGCGAGCGCGAGCGTCGCCGCAGCCGCGCCCCGGGCCCACCGCCGCCCCCGGCGCACGACGCGGATCGTCCACAGCCAGGCGGCCACGCCGAGCACGCCGACGCCGGCCAGCAGGTACTGGTAGGTCGTGACGGCGGCGCTCACCTGTGCCGCGTCGTAGGAGGGGTAGCCGGCCCGCACGTGGTCGGCGAGCAGGTGGGTGGCGCCGTCGAGGAACGGCACGATCGTCACGAGCACGGTGAGCCCGAGGCCCACGGACATCGCCGCGAGCGCCCGGCGCTCCTGCGGGGTGGTCGTCATCGGAGTCCTTCCGTCCGGCGCGCCGTCCGGGCGCGAATCAAAACCTACGGTGTAGGTCGGTTCTGGCAGGCTATGTTCTACGTCGTAGGTTTCGCAAGGGAACGGAGACGGGCGATGGCCGGACGCGCACGCGGCACCTCGGCGGGGCTCGACCGGGCACGGATCGCCGCCGCGGCCGTCACCCTCGTCGACCGGGACGGCCTGGAGCGCTTCGGCGTCCGCCGGCTCGCGGACGAGCTCGGCGTCGACCCCATGTCGATCTACCACCACGTCAAGGGCAAGGCCGCGCTGCTCGACGCCGTCTCCGAGGCGGTGCTCGGCGAGATCGCCCCCGGCGGCGCCGACGACGGCGACGGGGACTGGCAGGGCGTCGCGCGCGACCTCGCGCACGCCTACCGCGACCTGGCGTTCCGGCACCCGCACGTGTTCCCGCTGCTCGCCACGCGCGCGCAGACGTCGCCGGCCGCGATCTCGGCGCTCGAGTCGCTCGTCGCCGCGATGCGCCGCGCGGGGCTGCCGGACCGCGTCGTCGCCGACGCGCCGATGGTGCTGTTCGGCTTCCTCAACGGACACCTCCTGGCGCGCACGACCGAGGGGCCGGCCGCCGTCCCGGCGTTCGACGCCCGGACCCACCCGACGATGGCCGCCCTCGTGCCGCGGTGGGCCGACTTCGGGTCCGCCGCCGAGCTCGACCGGATGCTCGACGCCGTCCTCGCCGGCCTGGCCCAGCAGGCGGCGGCACCGGGCACCGCCTGACCGCCGGCCGCCTCAGAGCGCTGCGGCGAACGCCCGCACCAGCGGGTGGATCGGGCGCCCGGCCGACGCGCCGATGTGCGGCTGGAAGAGGCTGACCACGAAGAACGGGTGCCCCGTGAGCTCCAGCACCTCCGCCCCGGCGTCGTCCGCGACCGCCCCGACGACGACGCCCGCCGCCTCCAGCGCCTCGACCGCCTCCGGCGTCGGCGCGTACCCGCAGTAGTGCATCCCGACGAACGGCTCGCCCACCCACGAGGCGAACCGCGTGCCGGGTACCGGCGTCACGAGACGCTCCTCGCCGTACAGCGAGCACGCGAGCGCCGCCACGACGTTGTCGTCCGCGTCGCCGTCGGACTCCGCGTGGCTCGCCGGGGCGCCGAGCACGTTCCGCACCAGCTCCACGACCGCGTACTGCATCCCCGCGCACGTCCCGAGGAACGGGGTGCCGCCCTCCCGGGCCGCGGTGATCGCGCGCAGCACGGCCGCCTCGTCGGCGTACGGGGAGCCGGGGACGAGCCACACCCCGTCGTGGTCCGCGACGTCGAACGGGGCGTCCGTCGGCACCCACACGGCCTCCACGCCGAGCTCGTCCGCGAGGCGCGGCACGAGGGCGTCGAGCTCCCGGTGGCTGGGGTGGTCGCGGTGGTCGCCGAGCAGCGCGAGGGTCACGGCACCAGCCTCTGCGTGATCACGGACGCCTCGGGCCCGTGCTGCACGCGCGCGAGCGCGCCGTTGACCAGCGCGAGGTACGGCGGCACGTGCCCGCACTCGACGTCCGCGAGCAGCGGGATCCCCAGGTCGCCCAGTGCGTCCCGGACGGCGTCGTGCTGGGTGAACCCGTCCGAGTCCGGCGCGTGCGTGCGGCTCACCAGCACCGCGTGCGCGGCGTCGAACCAGCCCGCGTGCCGCATCGCCCACAGGGCCCGGCCGACCTCGAGCGCCTCCCACTCGAGGATGTCGAGGTACACGACCAGGCCCTCCGGCGCGTGCTCCGCCGCGAACCGCGCCACGTCGCCGTACGGCGTGCCCGCGAGCAGCGAGACGGTCTCCAGGCAGCCGCCGATCAGCCGCCCCCGGACGTCGACCGGCGCGGCCGGGTCCTCGCCGTCGAGCCGCCGCCAGGAGCCGGCGGCGTCGAGCGTCCACGTCGACACCTCGGGCTCGTGCTCGTAGTCGTCCCAGCCCGACGAGCGGAACCGGCGCGGCGAGCGCTGCACCAGCGCCCCGCCGTCCTGCGCCGACGCGGCGACGTCCCACCAGCCGACGATGCCCTCCGGCACGTCGTAGGGGGTGTCCATGAGGTTCTGACCGTGCAGCGTCGCGACGCCGGTGCGCAGCGTCAGCGGCAGCATGAGGGTCGAGACGTCCGAGAACCCGACCAGCCACGTCGGGTCCGCGCCGAGGGCGTCCCAGTCGAGGCGGCCCAGCAGGTCCGTCGCCAGCTCCCCGCCCCACGGCGGCACGACGGCGCGCACCGCCGGGTCCGTGAGCATCGCGGTGACCTCGGCCGCGCGCACCTCCGCCGGCGCGCTGACGATCCCCTCGCCCGTGGGCGTCTCGCCGAGGCGCACGTCGTAGCCCTTCGCGCGCACGACGTCGGCGGCGTGCAGCAGCCGCTCCTGGAGGGCGGGGACGACGCCGGCCGACGGCGCGGTGACGCCGATCGTGTCGCCGGGACGGAGGGGGCGCGGGTAGCGGATCGTCATGGCCGGACTCTGCCCGAGCCGGGGTACGCCGGGCAACGGGAATCCGCGGTCGGCGCCGCCGGGCGGTACTCGGTCGCCCGCGGCGCGCGCCGTCAGAGCATCCCGCGCTCGCGGGCGACGGCGGCGGCCTCGGTGCGCGACTGGGTGCCCAGCTTGGTGTTGATGTGCGCCAGGTGGGACTTCACGGTGGCGACGGAGACGAAGAGCTCGCGCGCGATGGCGTCGTTGGACCGGCCGGCCGTGACGAGGCGCAGCACCTCGAGCTCGCGAGCGCTGAGCGTCTCGCCCGGCGACCGCATGCGGCCGAGGAGCCGGCGCTGCACGTCGGCCCCGAGGGTGACCTCGCCGGCGGCGGCGGAGCGGATGGCGCGGGCCAGCTCCTCCGTGGGCGCGTCCTTGAGCAGGTAGCCGGTGGCCCCCGCCTCCACGGCGGCGAGGATGTCGGCGTCCGTGCCGTAGGTGGTGACGACGAGCACGGGCGTCGCGTGCCGGTGGACCACGGTGCCGGTCGCCTCGGCGCCGCCGAGCCGGGTCCGGCCCGGGCCGGCGTCGCCGAACCGCAGGTCGAGCAGGACGACGTCGGCCCGCCCGCCGTCGTCGAGCCAGGCGAGGAGGTCCTCGGCGGTGCCGGTCTCGTGCACCACGCGCATGTCCGGCTGCCCGTCCACCACGGCCCGCAGCCCGGCGCGCACCACGGGGTGGTCGTCCGCGAGCACGACGTCGATCATGGCACCTCCACCGGCAGCGTGACCGCCAGGGCCGTGCCCGCGCCCGGCGAGGTCTCGAGCGCGACCGTGCCACCCAGCTCGCGCGCCCGCGACCGGACGGACGGCAGCCCGAAGCCGCGACCGGGGGCCCCCGCGGCGCCCGCGACGGCCTCCGGGTCGAAGCCGCGACCGTCGTCCACGACGTCGAGGGTGACGGTGTCCCGCTCGTAGGTGAGCGTGAGCCGGGCACGACCCGCACCCGAGTGCTGCGCCACGTTGGCGAGCGCGGACTGGGCGACGCGCAGCAGCGCCGTCTCGACGGGCACGGGCAGGGGCCGGACGTCGCCGGCGGTGCGCACGGACACGTCCAGCGGCTGCCGCGCGGCCACGCGGCGCAGCGCGGCGACGAGGGTGGTGCGGTCGAGGTCGGGCGGCGTGAGGTCCTGCACGACGCGGCGCGCCTCGGCGAGGCTGTCGCGGGCGGCGCCGCGCGCCTGGCCGACGAGGTCGCGGGCCCTCTCGTCGTCGGTGCCGACGGCGTCCTCGGCGGCCCGCAGGAGCAGCTCGATGGCGGACAGCGACTGGGCCAGGGTGTCGTGGATGTCCCGCGCGAGGCGGGCGCGCTCGTCGGTGACGGCCCGGTCCCGCTCGGCCTGCGCGAGGTGCTGGCGCACCGCGGTGAGCTCCTCGACGGTCCGCTGCCGGGTCTGTGACTCGCGGACGAACGCCTCGATCCCGAGCACGACGCCCACGGCGACGGCGGCGCCCAGCACGGGGCCGAGCACGAACCCGGTCCACGGGTCGTCGGCGTCGGCCTGCACCAGCAGCCCCTCGGCGACGGCGAGCGCCGTCGTGACACCCACGGCGACGACGCCGCGGTGCGGCCCGAGCACGTGCATCTGCAGGATCATCAGCGGGAACGCGAGCCAGAGGGCGGCGGGCGAGAGCCACAGCAGCACCACCCACGGGACCACGAGGGCGGCGATCCACGCGGAGTCCGGCCACCACGCGCCGCGCGGGGTGTCGACGGACCGGTCGTGCACGCGCACCACCCGGCGCCCCGCGACGTACACGGCGACGAGCACCACGGCCACCACGACGGACGGCCACGTCCGCCCGGCCGGGGCCTGGACGACGGCGACCACGGCCAGCGCCGCGAGCAGGACGTCGAGCCCCAGGATCAGGGCGCGCGTCGCCGACGGCGGGGGGCGGTGGATCACCCGATCCACGGTAGCCGCGCGACGCGCCGGCGCATCGTCCGAAAGGTGGAGCGCGGAGGCCACCCTTCGACGCCGCAGGATCACCCCGGGTCCCGATGATCGCGGGCAGCGTGCCACGGAGGCTGGAGTCAACCCCGTCCCCTCGACCCCGGAGGTCCTCCCGTGTTCGTCGCCCTGCGCGACCTGCGCCACGCTCGCGGCCGTTTCGTCCTCATGTCCGTGGTGATCGTGCTGATCACCTTCCTGGTCACGTTCCTCGCGTCCCTGACGGCGGGCCTGGCCCGCGAGTCGACGTCGGCGGTCACCGACCTGCCCGCCGACCACCTCGCGTTCTCGATGCCCGCCGCCGGCGACTCCCCCGAGTTCACGGCGTCCCGCGTGACGAGCGAGCAGTGGGAGGGCTGGGCCGACGTGCCCGGCGTGGAGTCGGCCGAGCCGCTGGGCCTCGCGACGGCGCGCGCCGGCTCGGACAGCACGACGGCGTCCGTCACGGCGCTGGGCGTGACGGACGGCTCGGGCCTCGTGCCGGGCGGGGTCGACGTCGACCCCGGCACGGTGGTGCTCACGCCCGGGGCGGCCGACGCGCTCGGCGCGGGCGCCGGCGACACCGTCACGCTCGGCGGCGCCGACCTCACGGTCGCGACCACGGTCGACGCCGACGAGTCGTTCTCGCACACCCCGGTCGTGTGGACCACGCTCGACGACTGGCAGGCGGTCGGCGCGCGCGGCGCGACCGGCGACGACGACGTCGCGACCGTCGTCGCGCTCACCACGGCGGACGGCACGGTCGACGCCGCCCTGGCCGACGCGGACGCCACGCTCGGCACGACGACGGTCACGACCTCGGACGCGCGCTCGGCGGTGGCGTCGTTCGCCGGCGAGAACACGTCGCTGTCGACCATGCAGGCGTTCCTGCTGGTCATCTCCGCGCTGGTGGTGGGCGCGTTCTTCACCGTCTGGACGATCGGCCGCTCGGGCGACGTCGCGGTGCTCAAGGCGCTCGGGGCCTCGACCCGCTACCTGTTGCGCGACGCGCTCGGGCAGGCGGCGGTGCTGCTGGTCGGCGGCGTGGCGGTGGGCACCGGTCTCACGGTCGCGGGGGCGGCGCTGCTGCCGGACGTCGTCCCGGTGGTCGTGACCGCCGCGACGACGCTGGTCCCGGCCGCCGCCCTGGTGCTGCTCGGCCTGGCGGGCGCCGCCGTCTCGATCGCGCGCATCACCCGCATCGACCCGCACGCCGCGCTCGCGGCGCGCTGACACCGCTCGCACCCAGCACCGACCGCACAGGAGGACCCCGATGGACCTGCACCTCGACCGCATCACCCTCGTCTACCCCGACGGCGACGGCACCCTCACCGCCGTGGACGACGTCGACCTCACCGTCCCTGCCGGCACGACGACCGCGCTGCTCGGCCCGTCCGGCGCGGGCAAGTCCAGCCTGCTGGCCGTGGCCGCCGGGCTGACCAACCCCACCCGCGGCGCCGTCCGCATCGGCGACGACGTCGTCTCCACGCCCACCACGAGCGTCGCGGACGCGACCCGGGCCCGCCTCGACCGCATCGGGATGGTGTTCCAGTCGCCGCAGCTGCTGGGCTCCCTCACCGCGCTGGAGCAGCTGGAGCTGCACGCGCACCTGCGCGGACGTCGGCCGGCGAGCGTGCGCGCCCGCGCGCTGGAGCTGCTGGACGCCGTCGGCGTGGCCGACCACGCGGGCAAGCGACCCGCGCAGCTGTCGGGCGGGCAGCGGCAGCGCGTCGCGATCGCGCGCGCCCTCGTCGGGCGGCCGGAGGTGCTGCTGGTCGACGAGCCGACATCGGCCCTGGACCACGAGCGGGGCACCCGGGTGGTCGAGCTGATCACGGGCCTGGCCCGCGAGCTGGTCGCGGCCACCCTGCTGGTGTCGCACGACGCGTCGACCCTCGCCACCGTCGACGCCACCGAGCGGATGCTCGACGCCCGCCTCGAACGGGTCGCCGAGCCGGCCTAGCAGCTCGGGCAGGGCTCCGGCGCACGCCGCGCGCGCCGGGCGAGGCGTCCGGCGTCGACGGCCTCGGCGATCCGCTCGCCCCAGGTCGCGCGCCGGAGCCGCACGCGGAACGTGCCGGCGGCGGCGACGTCGGACGTGACGGCGCCGACCTTCTCCGGCGCACACCGGCCGTACTTCGCCAGGTAGGCGTCGTCGAGCAACCCGTGCAGCTCCGGGGCCACCTCCGCGAGCACCACCGGCTGGCGGGTGCCGTCGACCTGCAGGTGCGCACGGCCGGCGGTGCCGCGGGCCGCGCCCGGCGCGGCGCGCACGTACAGGTCTTGACCCAGCTGCACCACCCAGCCGCGCCACGGCCGGCCGGGTTCGCGCGCGAGGACCACCTGCACGGCGGTCGCGGCCTCGAGGGCCTCGAGGACGTCGAGCTCGTGGAGGAAGGCGGCGGCGCGCGTCAGGAGGGTCACGACGGGTCGAACAGTGACCTGGGCCACCACTATTCCGGCAGCCCTCCAGTCCGGCAGCCGTCGTGACGCGTGGGCCCTCAGGGGACCAGGTCTGCGTCGGCGGTCAGCTCGACGTTCGCCCAGACGTCGAAGGGCATCCTCCGCAGCCTGCCGACGGCGGACCGTCGGACGTCGTCCTCGGCGTCGACGTCCCAGTCACCGTGCGGCACGACGAACACGACGTCGACGTACAGTCGTCGGCCGAGCTTGGTGGCGCGCACCGTCGGCGCGGGGAGGCCGAACTCCCGCTGGACGTCGTCGACGATCCCGCGCAGGTGCGCGACGACCTCCGGCGCCGGCGTGCCCTCGAGCAGCTCGACCATGCCGTCCCGCACGAGCCGCACCGGCATCGGCGACACGACGGCGACCGCGACCAGCACGAGGACGGGGTCGACGTAGTCCGCCGCGGTGTCCAGGCCAGCACGCTCCATCAGCAGCCCCACGCCGCCGCCGACCGCGACCACGACGCTGAGGACCGCACCGGCACGCCAGCCGACCACCTCGGCGACCGCCAGGTCGGTGCCGACCCCGAGCCGGCCGAGCAGCCGCACGACCAGCCAGCCCAGGAGCGCCGACACCGTGCCGTAGACCAGGAGCGTGACCTGGGTCGCGCCCGAACCACCCGCGATGACCGTCTGCACGGCCGCGACGACCGCGTAGAGCAGGGTGGCGGCCAGCGCGGCGCCCTGGACGACGACCGCCAACGGCACCGCTGCGGAGAGCCCGTACGGGAACTGGCGAGTGGGCTCGGCGCTCGCCGCCCGCGAGGCCAGCAGCGACCCCGCCGACAGGGCGATGCTCGCCAGCGTGTAGACGCCGTCGAAGACGATCACGTCGGCGCCGGCGAGCAGCCCCCAGACCAGCCCCGTCGTGCCGAGGGCGGCCGAGGCACCGAGCGACCACACCAGCACCCTGCGGTCGGTGTCCCGGTGGCGGTCCGGCCCCTCGTCCACGTCGGCCCCGGCGCGCTCAGTCCAGCGGGTCCCGCGAGATCGGGCAGGTCATGCAGTGCCCGCCCCCGCGCCCCCGCCCGAGCTCCGCGCCGACGATGGTGATGACCTCGACGCCGGCACGGCGCAGCGCGGCGTTGGTCAGGGTGTTGCGGTCGTAGGTGAAGACCACGCCGGGCTCCAGCGCGACGGCGTTGTTGCCGGAGTCCCACTGCTGACGCTCGGAGGCGTACACGTCGCCCGCGGTCTCGACGACGCGCAGCTTCGGCAGCCCGAGCGACCGGGCGACGACGTCGACGAACGGCGTGTCTCCCTCGTCCGTGACCTCGACGCCGAGCGCCGTGTCGGAGGGCCGCAGGGTGAACGCGTGGATGCCGTCGACGATCGTCGGGTGGACGGTGACGAGGTCGCGGTCGGCGAACGTGAACACGGTGTCCAGGTGCATCGCGGCGCGCAGGCGCGGCATCCCCGCGACGACGACCTGCTCGACCTCGCCGCCCTCGAACAGCGCCTTGGCGAACTGGGTGATGCCCTGCCGCGACGTCCGCTCGCTCATGCCCACCAGCACGGTGCCGTTGCCGACGGGCATGACGTCGCCGCCCTCGATCGTGGCCTGCGCCCAGTCCTGCTCCGGGTCGCCCCACCACACGCGCGAGCCGACGTACTCCGGGTGGAAGGAGTAGATCGCCTTCATCAGCAGCGTCTCGTCCTTGCGCGCCGGCCAGTACAGCGGGTTGAGCGTGAGCCCGCCGTAGATCCAGCAGGTCGTGTCGCGCGTGTACAGGGTGTTGGGCAGCGGCGGCAGCAGGTACTCGGGGGTGCCGGTGGACTCGCGGGCCAGGTTCACGTAGTCGCTGCGGAAGTCGGCGGGCAGGTCGTGCGTCGACAGCCCCCCGATGAGGAAGCGCGACAGCTCCCGGTCGGTGAGCGACTCGAGGTACGCCCGCGTGCCCTCCACCAGGCCGAGACCCACCCGGTTCGGTACCACCTTGCGGTCCAGCAGCCAGTCCCGCGCCTGCGGGATCGCCATCGTCTGCGCCAGCAGGTCGTGCAGCTCGACCACCTCGACGCCCCGGTTGGTGAGCTTGTTGACGAAGTCCAGGTGGTCGCGCTGCGCGGACTCGACCCACATGACGTCGTCGAACAGCAGGTCGTCGGAGTTCGTGGGGGTGAGCCGCTCGTGGGCGAGCCCGGGCGAGCAGACCAGCACCTTGCGCAGCCGGCCGACCTCCGAGTGGACGCCGTGGGCGGGGGCGGTGGGCTGCGCGGACGGTGCGGTGGTCATGGGGAGAACCTTTCGGTCGGACGACGGACGGTGAGGTCGGTGACGGTCAGATCGAGATCCAGCCGGCGGCGAGGCCGATCACCGCCAGGACGGCGATCGCGGCCACGACGACGAACAGCACCAGCTCAGCGGGGGCGAAGACCCTGCGACCCTGCTCGCGCCGCGTCATGACGAACAGGATCGTCGCGGGCGCGTAGAAGAGGAACGACACCAGCACGAGGCTCAGACCGGCCGCGAAGACCAGGAAGGCCGTGTAGACGGTCGCCAGGACCGTGATGACGAGGTCTCCGCGCAGGGTCGACGGCGGCGCGCCGTCGTAGGTCTCGCGCGTGGCGCGCAGCTTCACCGCGTAGAGCGCGGCGAGCAGGAACGGGATGAGCGTCATGACGGCGGTCATGTCGAGCGCGAAGTCGAACGCGTCCTCGGAGAAGTACGTGAGGATCAGCACGACCTGCGACAGCGACGTGCTCAGCAGCAGGGCGTTGACGGGCACGTCGCGGTCGGTCGACCGCGTGAGGAAGCGCGGCATGTCGCGGTCCTTGGCGGCGACGAACAGCACCTCCGCCGCCATGAGCGTCCACGCCAGGTACGCCCCGAGCACGGAGATGATGAGGCCGACGCCGACGAAGACGCTGCCCCACTCGCCGACCGCGGCCTCGAGCACCCCCGCCATCGACGGCTGCCGCAGCTCCGCGATCTCGGCCATCGGCATGATGCCGTACGACACGATCGTCACCGACGCGAAGATCGCGAACACGCTCACGAAGCCGAGGATCGTGGCCCGGCCGACGTCCTCGCGCCGGCGCGCGTGCCGGGAGTAGACGCTCGCCCCCTCGACGCCGAGGAACACGAAGACCGTCACCAGCATGGTTCCGCGCACCTGGTCGAACAGGGAGCCCGCGTAGTCGGCGCCGCCCCAGTTCTCCGCGAACGCGCTGGGGTCGAAGACGAACAGCGCCAGGAGCACGAAGACGATGATGGGGATGACCTTGGCGACGGTGACGATCCGGTTGATCGCCGTCGCCTCCTTGATGCCGCGCCGCACCAGCAGGAAGAACAGCCACAGGCCGCCGGTGGACAGGGCGAGCGCGAGCACCGTGTCCCCCGCGCCGAGGGCGGGGATCCACTGGCCGAGCGTCGACATGATGAGCACCCAGTAGGTGACGTTCCCGACGCACGCGCTGGCCCAGTAGCCGGCGGCCGCGAAGAAGCCCGTGTACTCCCCGAAGCCCGCCTTCGCGTAGGCGTAGACGCCGGCGTCGAGGTCGGGCTTGCGCATCGCGAGCCGCTGGAAGACGAACGCCAGCATGAGCATGCCCGCGCCCGCGACGACCCACGCGATGAGGGCGCCCATGACGCCCGTCTCCTGCGCGAACCGGCGCGGCAGCGAGAACACCCCGGCCCCCACCATCGACCCGACGACCATCGCGGTGAGCGTCAGCAGCGACACCTTCGTGGTCGCACCACCCGTCGTCGTCGCGGTGTCCTGGTGCGCCATGTGTCGTGCCCTCCCGGGATCGGACCTATCGGGTGCTGCGGCCGATCGTTCCACCGTCGGGCCTGGTCCGCGCGTCGGCGGTGCGATCGACCGTGCGCGCGACGGCGTTCAGGAGGTCTCCCGCGGGGACGCGCAGGGTGCGCGTCCAGGAGGGCAGGACGCCGGCCCGCGCGGCGCCGACGACGGCTCCCGCGAAGACCAGCCCGAGCAGGATCGGCCAGGCGGCGGTCCACACCGTCACGGCGTCGAGGCCGGGCACCTTCTCGGGCGGCAGCCACAGGCCCGCCAGCACCCAGGTGCCGATCGTGCCGCCGACGGCGAGCGCGACCCAGGACCAGAGCCCGGCGTCCGGCGCGGACGTGCCGGCGTGGCCCGACGCCCGCAGCAGCACGAGGGCGCGGACGAGCAGCAGGGTCGAGACCGTCCCGACGAACGGGAGGACCGCCGTGACGTCGACGAGGAACGGCGCCTCCCCCACCGCGCGCTTGGCGGCGTACTTGGCGACGGCGCCGCTGCCGAGCGGCGCGCCGGTGATCGCGAGCGCGAGCACGAACGCCCCGCCGAGCACGACCGCGCGGGCGCGCCCGGCGCCGTACCGCTCCCAGACCTCGACCGCCATGATCAGCCCGCCCTTGGCCATGCCGTGGTGCACCGCGTAGACGACGGCGGTCAGCATGCACGCCTCGGCCAGGTCGGGGGCCCCGAGCGCGACCCCGACGACCATGGCGAGGAACCCCATCTGCCCCACCGTGCTGTACGCGAGGGAGACCTCCGGGTCGTCGGTGAGGACGCCCGGCACGAGCACGCCGAACGCCCCGACCAGCGCCGCCACGACGAGCGCGGTGCCCCAGCCCGGCATCGCCTCGTGCCCCAGCGGGAGGAACCGGAGCCAGCCCACCAGCCCGACCTTGACGACCGTGCCGCTCAGCACGGCACCGACCGGCACCGACGCCGCCGCCTCGTCGATCGGCAGCCACCCGTGCAGCGGGAAGGTGGCCGCCTTGATGCCGAACGCCAGCAGGAGCAGCCCGACGATCACGCCGCCGGCGGGGGCGGCGGCGACGGCCGCAGGGGCGTCGGCCAGACGGAGCCCGCCGGCCGCGACCACCAGCACCACGGCGACGGCGAGGACGACGTCGCTCGCCGCCGCGAGCGCGAGGTAGAGCCGGCCCGCGCGCCGCGCCGTCGCCGTGCGCGGGTGCAGGATCAGCCGGTGCGCGGCGACCGTCGTCACGACGCACCCGGCGAGGAACGTCACCGCGTCGGCGGCGACGAGCACCGTCGCGGTGCCGACGAACGCGACGAGCAGCAGCCCGCTGCGCGACGCGGTCCGCGCGTCGGCTGACCGCGCGGTGAGGGCGAGGGCGGCGGCGTACAGCACCCCGACGAACAGGAGCAGCGGCCGCCCCACGAGGTCCAGCCGCAGCACCAGGCCGCCGACCGGGCCGAGCAGGTCCACCACCACGACCGGGACGAGGGCGAGCGGCGCGGCCCGGACCAGGGCGTCCGGGCCCGCGTCCGGGCCTCGCGACGCGTGGACCAGGAGCGCGGCGGCCGCCGCCGCGGGCACCGCGAGCGCGACGAGCAGCAGCCAGGTCATCTCCACCTACCCGTGCGCGAGCACCTCGAGGGCCACGACCACGACCCCGAGCACCACCTCGGCGAGCAGGAGGAGCCACTTCTGCCACATGGGGATCGCCGCGCGCCGCACGGCCACGTACCCGACGAGGCCGAGGCTCGCGACGAGCGCGTAGGTCGAGGCGGTGAGCGCGCCCGCCGTCGTCCACACCCCGCCCGCGGCCACCCCCAGGAACACGAGCGGCAGCACGACGACGCCGCCGGCGCTGGAGACCACGCCCACCATGTGGCGGCTCTCGGCGCGCGTCGGGAGGTGGTTGTGCACGACGACGTGCGACACGAGGTCGGCGAGGAAGACGGCGAGGAGCGTGCCGCCGACGGTGATGACCAGCGTGGTCGCGGCCCGGCCGGGCGTGAGGCCCTCGACGTGGCCCCGGAGCGCCAGCACCACGGCCAGCGCCGCGAACGTGACGTACACGCGCTCCTTGAGGCGGTCCGCTCGCTGGTCCGGCGTGAGCTGGTCGCGACGACTTTCGCTCACCTGTCGTGCCCAGCGCGTGCACGGCCCACGGCCTTGACCACCTCGACGAGCAGGAAGACGACGACGGCCAGGCCGAGCGTCTTGCCCCACTCCTCGAGGCCGATGGGGGCGGCGTCGAACCAGTCGTGCATGAACGGGGTGTACACGAACACGCACTGCAGGGCGATCAGCGCGACGGCGGAGAGCCAGATGACCCGGTTGCCGCGCAGCACGTCCACGGTGAGGCTCGACCGGTCCAGGAAGCGGCAGTTGAACAGGTAGGCGAGCTGCCCCAGCGCCAGCATCGTCACGGCGGTGGTCTGCGCCTCGGCGAGCGGCGCGCCCTGCGCCCGCTCGGCGTAGAAGACGAACAGCGTGGCGCCGCCGATGAGCAGGGACACGATCAGGATGCGCCGCACGAACGCGGCGTCGAGGATCGACGCCTTCGGGTCGCGCGGCGGCCGTGACATCACGTCCGGCTCGGCCTTCTCGTACGCGAGCCCGAGGGACAGCGTCACGGCCGTGATCATGTTGATCCACAGCACCTGCACGGGCGCGAGCGGCAGGACCAGGCCGAACAGCACGGCCACGAGGATGACGAGCGACTGCGCGCCGTTGGTGGGCAGCAGGAAGAGCACGGACTTGCGGATGTTGTCGTAGATCCGCCGCCCCTCCTCCACGGCCCGCTCGATGGTCGCGAAGTTGTCGTCGGCGAGCACCACCTCGGCCGCGTCCTTCGTGGCCTCCGTGCCCTTGATGCCCATCGCGACGCCGACGTCGGCCTGCGTGAGCGCGGGGGCGTCGTTGACGCCGTCGCCCGTCATCGCGACCACCTCGCCGTGCGCCTGCAGTGCCGACACGATGCGGATCTTGTGCTCCGGGCTCGTGCGGGCGTACACGTGCACGTCCTGCACGACGCCGCGCAGCTGCTCGGTGCTCATCGCCTCCAGCTCCGCGCCGGTAAGGACGGCGGGGCCCGTGCCGTCCGGGCCGACCTCGTCGTGGACGATGCCCATCTCGCGGCCGATCGCCACGGCGGTGCCGGCGTGGTCGCCGGTGATCATCGTGACCGCGATGCCGGCGTCGCGGCACTGGGCGATGGCGTCGATCGCCTCCGGGCGCGGCGGGTCGACGATGCCGACCAGCCCGCACAGCTCGAGACCGGTGAGGGCGTCGGCGAGCGGCGTGGACGGTACCGCGGGCGCGTCGACGTGACGGCGGGCCGCCGCGAGCACCCGCAGGCCGCGGCCGCCGATCTCGTCGATCTGCGCCTCCCAGAAGGCGCGGTCGATCGGCTGCGCGGTGCCGTCCGGCGCGGTCTGGGTGGTGCAGCGGTCCAGCACCCGGTCGGGCGCGCCCTTGACGTGCACGACCTCCGCGCCGTCGGGCGCACGGTCGAGGGTGGCCATGTACTTGTTCTCGGACTCGAACGGCACCAGGTCCCGCCGCGACCAGCCCGCGGTGTCGAACCCGGCCTTCATGCCGAGGCTGCGCAGCGCGCCCTCCGTCGGCTCGCCGACCAGCCGCCAGTCCTCCCCCTGCCCGCCCGGCTCCCCCGGCACGACGCGCGCGTCGTTGCACAGCATCATCGCGGCGACGACGCCGGCCACGTCCGGGCGGTCGAGCAGCTCCGGGCGAGCCGGGAGCGGTGCGTAGCCCGCGCCCTCGACGTCCGTCTCGCCGCCGGCGGTGCGCACCAGGCGCGCCGTCATCTCGTTCTTGGTCAGCGTGCCCGTCTTGTCCGAGCAGATCGTCGTGACGGAGCCGAGCGTCTCCACGGCGGGCAGCTTGCGCGTGATGGCCCGGCGGCGGGCCATCTGCTGCACGCCGAGCGCCAGGGTGATCGTCACCAGGGCGGGCAGGCCCTCGGGGACGGCGGCGACGGCGAAGCCGATGGACGCGGAGACCAGCTCCGGCACGGAGAAGTCGTGCACCACGCGGCCGATGACGACCATCACCACGGCCATGCCGAGGATGAGCACCGCGAGCAGCTTGCCGAACCGGTCGAGCTGCTTGGTCAGCGGCGTCTCCAGGCTCGTGACCTCGGAGATCATCGTCTGGATGCGGCCGATCTCGGTGCGCTCGCCGGTGGCGGTGACCACCCCGACGCCCTGGCCCGCGGCGACGAGCGTGCCGGAGAACAGCATGCTGGTCCGGTCGCCCACCCCGGCGTCGGGATCCACGGCGTCGACCCGCTTGCTCGCCGCGACCGACTCCCCCGTGAGCGCCGACTCCTCGACGCGCAGGTTCGTGGCCTGGAGCAGCCGCACGTCGGCGGGCACCCGGTCGCCGGAGCGCACGCGCACCACGTCGCCGGGGACGACGTCGTCGGCGGCGATCTTCGCCCAGGCGCCGTCGCGGCGGGCCTCGGCGTGCACGGACAGCATCTGCCGGATGCCGTTCAGCGCGCTCTCGGCCCGCCCCTCCTGGATGAAGCCGATCGCCGCGTTCACCACCGCGACCAGCAGGATCACGGTGAAGTCGACCCAGTCGCCGAGGATCGCCTTGAGCACCGCGGAGACCAGCAGGATGTAGATGAGCACGTCGTCGAAGTGCACCAGGATCCGCTTCCACAGCGGGTCCTTCTCCGGCGGCGGCAGCCGGTTGGGGCCGACCTCCGCGAGCCGCTGCCTCGCGTCCGCGGCGCTCAGCCCGCCGTCGTCCGTGCGCAGCGCGGCGAGCACCTCGGCGGGCGGTCGTGACCAGGGGGTCGCTTCCGTGGCGACGTCCTGCGCAGATCCCATGCCGCCCATTCGACCGCGGTTCGTCCCGTGCCGCGCGGCGGGTCAGCGACCCGTGTCGTACGGCACCAGCTCGAACACCGGGTGCCGGTCCGCCTCGGCGACGAAGGCCTCCACCGGGGAGTCGACGGTCGCGGCGAAGTACGGCCGCGTGGGCCGGGACCGGCGGACGTACTGCCGCAGCACCGGCCCGGCCTCCTGGGCCGACGCCGCCCGCACCACGAAGACGTGCCGCGAGAGCCCCCGGCGCACCAGCACCCGCGGGTCCGCGCGGACGTTGTGCACCCACGACACGACGCCGTACGGGGCCACCAGCCAGCGTCGCCCGTCGAGCGTGACGAGGGTCGCGGGGTGGGTGCGGGGCAGCCCGGAACGCCGACCCCGGGTGGTCAGCAGGGACGTGCCCGGGACGAGCCCGAGCCGCACGAACACGCTGGTCACCGCGTCGCCGATGTCGCGGGCGCGGCTGCGTGTGAAGGTGCGCGGCTCCTGCGGGCCGCCCTGGTGAGGACCGTCGGTCATGCCGGGCTCCCTCCCCCGAACTCCTGCGCCCGCAGCCAGGCGAGGTGCGTGTGCACCAGCGGCAGCACGGACGCGCCCTCGCCGCTGGCCGACGCCACGCGCTTCATCGAGCCGGCGCGCACGTCGCCGACGGCGAACACGCCGCGCAGCGTCGTCTCCAGGCTGGCGGGCGGGCGGCCGTCCACCCAGCGCTCCTGCGGCACGTCGCGGCCGGTGAGGACGAAGCCGTGCTCGTCGCGCGCGAGGCCGTCGGGGAGCCAGCCGCAGTCCGGCTCCGCGCCGAGCAGGCAGAACAGGCCGTCGGCGTGCGTCTTCGACCGCTCGCCGGTGTCCAGGTCCTCGGTGACCAGCCACTGCAGGCGCCCGTCGCCGCCGCCGTCCGTGATCACCGAGCGCGGGCGGACGGCGATGGTGGGCGTCGCCGCGATCTCGCGCACCAGGTAGTCGGACATGGTCTCGGCGATGCTCCCGCGGCGCACGAGGATCGTCACGGAGCCGGCGAACTTCGCCAGGTGCACGGCGGCCTGGCCGGCGGAGTTGCCGCCGCCCACCACGACGACGTCCCGGTCCGTCATCTCGCGCGCCATCGAGCTCGCGGCGCCGTAGTGCACACCCGCGCCGACGAGGTCGTCGACCCCGGGCACGCCCAGGCGCCGGTACGAGACGCCCGTCGCGAGCACGACCGTCCGGGCGCACAGCTGCGCGCCGTCGACGTGGACGTGGTGGTGCTCCGGCTCGTCCGCCGGTCCGGGCTCGATCCGCGCCACGGCGCGACCGGTGTAGAAGCGGGCGCCGAACCGCCCCGCCTGGATGCGTGAGCGCAGCGCCAGACGCATCCCAGAGATGCCGCGCGGGAAGCCGAGGTAGTTGCGGATCATCGAGCTTGACCCGGCCTGGCCGCCGATGGCGTCGCGCTCCAGCACCACGGTCGACAGGCCCTCGGACGCCGCGTACACGGCGGCCGCGAGCCCCGCCGGGCCCGCGCCGACGACAGCGACGTCGGCGATCTCGCCCGGCGGGATCGAGTCGTAGCCGCCGTACATCGCCTCGGCGACCGCCGACGCCGTCGCGCCGGACAGTACCCGCCCGGCGAACGTGCGCACCACGGGCAGGACGGCGCCCGGGCCGGCCTCCGCGAGGATCTCGCGCGCCGCGACGTCGTCGGGCGCGAGCACGCGGTTCGGGACGCCGAGCCGCTCGAGCAGGTCGCGGACCGCGGCCGCGTCGCGGTCGCCCGCCTCCGCGACGATCTCCGTGGACGTCACGGTGGGGCGGGCCACCGACCAGCCCCACTCCGACAGCAGCTCGACCAGCGCGGTGTGGAACTCCTCGTCGCGGGCCCCGCGCGGGATGCCGACGAACGTGTCCATGTCGCGGCGCAGCAGCGCGGCCCGCATCTCGTCCAGGGCGTCGGCGTACTCGTCGCCGGAGATCAGCGCCACCCGTCGCGCCGTCGAGACGACCGCCGGCACCTGGTGCAGCAGCTCGACCCCTGCGGCGTCCGGCAGCCGCCGCTCCGCCGCGATCATCGCGACCGGCTCCCGCGCGGCCACCAGGTCGCGCAGCCGGTCGAGCGCGGCGTCGGCGGTGCGCACGAGCTCGACCGCGTAGTCGCGGTCGTACCGGGCGCGGAACTCCTGCTCCACCTGCGACGCGTGCGCGTCGGCGACGAGCAGGATCACGGGACGCGCTTCCGGACGCTCGGGCATGCGGTCAGGGTAGGCGGCACCGCAACCCTGAGCAGATCTTGAGGCGATCCTGTCCTGCCGCGGAGGTCGCCCCGAGGTCCGCAGCGCAGGATCGAGTCCGTTCAGCCCCTGATCACCTCCCGGAGCACCATGTCCGCCTCGTCGACCGGTCCCCTCGGGGCCGCCGCGCGCACTCCCCCCTGGGCGCGCGGGCGGGTCCCGCGGCCGGCGAGGCGCGTGGTGCTCCGGGAGGAACACCTCGGCGAGCCCCGATGACGCCCGCCCTGCCCCCGGGCACGGCGGCCGCATGGCAGTCTCTCGTCGACGACCTCGACGGCGACCGGGCCGCGGTCGCCGGCTTCGCGGGCTCCTGGGCCGGCCTCCTGCCGCACCGCACCGGCGCGCTCCTGGGAGCCCTCGCGCGGACCGACGCCGACGGCGCCCGCGACGTGCTCCTGACGCTCGCCTGCACGGCGGACATGCTCGGGATGGACCGGCTCGCGGACGCCGCGTCGCAGGGGCTCGACGCCCTCGAGGAGGACGGGGTGGACGGCGCACGGCGGCACACCGACCGGATCACCGACGAGGCCCGGACCGCCGCGATCCTCGTCGCGAGCGCCCTCGCTCAGGAGGGGTGGTCGAACCTGTAGCCCACACCGCGCACCGTGCGGATCCAGCGGGGCGACGCCGCGTCGTCGCCGAGCTTGCGGCGCAGGTTGGTCAGGTGCACCTCCACGCTGCGCCGGTCCTGGTCCGTGACCAGGGTGCCGGTGTCGTACTCGCCGGCCCACAGCACCCGGACCAGGTCGTCCTTGGGGATCGCGCGCCCCGGGGCGCCCGCGAGCGCGGCGAGGAGGTCGAACTCGCTGCGCGTGAGGTGCACCTCCGCGCCGTCGACGCCGACGGTGCGCGCCGCCACGTTCACGACGAGCCCGTCGACGGACGGGACGGCGGTCGCCGGGGCCGCCAGCGGCGCCTCCCGGCGAGGGCGGCGGAGCATCGCCTCGATCCTGGCCCGCAGCTCCCGGGGGCGGAACGGCTTGGTCTGGTAGTCGTCGGCGCCGGCGTCCAGCCCCATGAGCGCGTCGATCTCGTCCGTGCGGGCCGTCAGCATCACGACGTACGTGTCGGACACCGCGCGGATCCGGCGGCACACCTCGAAGCCGTCGATGTCGGGGAGCCCCAGGTCGAGAGTCGTGACGAGCGGGTCGAAGCTGCGCACCAGCTCCACGCCCTCGCGGCCCGACGACGCGGTGCGCGTGACGAAACCCGCCTGCGTCAGCACCGCGTCGAGCAGGTCGCGGACGTCAGGGTCGTCCTCCACGACGACGGCGGTGCGCTCGTAGGCGTCGCCGCTCGAGGGGTGGGGTCCGGCCAGCATGACGACACGCTAGCGGGACGTCGTCCAGGACGCAGCGCACGTGACGCGTCCCTAGACTCGCCGAGGGCGGTGTCCGGAGCCGCCGGCGAGGGAGTGATCATGACGAGCACGTGCACGCACCTGGACCGGATCGTCCCCGTCGCGCCCGAGGCGCTCGACACGTGCCCCGAGTGCGTGGCCGCCGGCGGCACCTGGGTGCACCTGCGGGCCTGCCTGGAGTGCGGGCACGTCGGGTGCTGCGACTCGTCGCCGGCGAAGCACGCGACGGCACACTTCCACGCCACCGACCACCCGGTGATGCGGTCCCTCGAGCCCGGCGAGCACTGGGGCTACTGCTTCCCCGAGGACCTCCTCATCTCGGGCCGGGACATGCCCGCGACCGCCTGACCCGGGCGCCGCGTCCGGCCTCCCGGCCTGTGACCGGACCGCCGTCAGGCGCACGGCCTTGCCTGGGAGCGCGCTCACACTTCTACCGTGGCGGTCATGCCGAGAGACGAAGCCCTCAGGGACGCCCTTCGCCTGGCCGTCGACCCGCCCGGCGGGGTCTCGGTCGAGGCGCTGCGCGAGCTGGCGCGCGACGACGACGCGACGGAGTGGGACATCGCGACGACGGCCGCCCACCTCGGGGTCAATCCCCACACCCTGCGCCATGACGAGCGCATCGGCCTGATCCGCGTCGCGCGTGACCCGGCCGGACACCGCAGGTACGACGACCCCGCCGTCCGCCGGCTGGTCTTCCTGACGCGCATGCGCACCTCGGGCATGCCGATCAGCGACCTGCGCCGCTACGTCGAGCTCGCCGACGCCGGGGAGTGCACGGAGGCCGAGCGCAGGGAGGTGCTCCTGGAGCACCGCGACACGCTGCGCTCCCAGATCGCCCAGCTGCAGCTCGCGCTGGCGGCGACCGAGTACAAGATCGCGACGTATCGAAAGGCACCCCGACCATGACGAGCGCTCCAGCTCCGCAGCACGACATCGACAGCCCCGAGAACCTTGCCCGGCGCCGGCACGGCCAGGCCGTCCTGTCGCAGATCGACGGCCATCAGGGCGAGGCGGTCATCGACTCCCTCGCCGACATCAGCCCCGCACTGGGCCATCATGTCGCAGCCTTCGCGTTCGGAGACCTCTACGACCGCCCCGACCTCGATCCCCGGAGCCGTCAGCTCGTCACCCTGGGTGTGCTCACCGCGCTCGGGGGGTGCGAACCCCAGCTGAAGGTCCACATCGGCGCCGCGCTCAACGTCGGCCTGCGGCCCGAGGAGATCACGGAGGCGCTCCTGCACGCCGCCGTCTACTGCGGCTTCCCCCGCGCCCTGAACGCGACCTTGGTGGCCCGTGAGGTCTTCGCCGAGCGAGAGGTGACCACCCCGGCCGGGCCGTCGTGAACGCGGGCCGCCGGATTCAGGACGACGGTGCAGCGGACCGGAGGACGTGGTCGACGAGCGTTCGGAGCTCGTCCGTGGTCTGCAGCTCGCCCTGGTGGAGCAGCAGCCGGTTGTGGACGGGCCCGTACAACAGCTCGATCACCAGGTCGAGGTCGGCATCGGCGTGAAGCTGGGCGGCGTCATCGGCCAGCAGCCCGCGCAGCAGGCCCTCCATCTGCTCGACGAGGTCGGTCCGCAGGTCGTCGGTGCAGGGGAAGTCGGCGGACGGGTTGGCCGCGTCGTCCAGCGCCTCGAGGACGACGGCGCCCTTGGAGGGCCACCAGCGGTCGATGGTCTTCTTGCTGACGCCCGCGCGCGGCGATCACCTCGACCGTCACCGCGCCGTACCCGTGCTTCCCGCACAGGTCCAGGCTCGCGTCCAGGATGGCGCGTCGGCTCGCCTCGCTCCGAGGCCGGTGGGGGCCACCCTCACCGCGGGGATCAACGACGTGGACGACGCCGACCAGTCTCTCGGTGCTGCCTTCCAGGCCGCTCTCCAGCGACTCGTCGACATCGTCTTCGGCGACCAGGACGCGATGCCGGCGGCGCCGCGATGACCGCGCACCCCGGACGACTCACGCCCCCTGCGGCGGCTGGAGCCGGCCTGGCGGGACCACGAAGTCCCGCGTGATCGCCGCGACGTCGTGCGCGCCGGTGAGCGCCATCGTGAGGTCCAGCTCCGCGAGCACGTTGCGGATCACCTCCTCGACGCCGGCCTGCCCGGCCACGGCGTACCCGTAGAGGTACGGCCGCCCGAGCAGGACGGCGTCGGCCCCCAGGGCGAGCGCGACCAGCACGTCGGCCCCGGTCCGCACCCCGCTGTCGAGCAGCACGGTCGGGCCGGGCCCGACGGCGTCGCGCACGGCCACGAGCGCGTCCAGCGACGCGACGGCGTTGTCCACCTGCCGTCCCCCGTGGTTGGAGACGACGATCCCGTCGACGCCGAGGTCGAGGGCCCGGCGCGCGTCGTCGGGATGCAGGATCCCCTTGAGCACGACCGGCAGCCGGGTGCGGTCGCGCAGGGTGGCCAGGTGCTCCCACGACAGGCCGGGGTTCGAGTACACGTCGAGGAACGTCTCGACGGCGGCGCGCGGCTCGGGCGAGCGCAGGTTGTCGCGGAACCGCCCTGGGTAGGCGCGCGTCATCGCGAGGAGCGAGCGCACGGCGCCCGCGGTGACCTGCACGGCGTCGCGCGCCCCGGACGCCGCCGCCCGCGCGACCCGCGCGCGCACCAGCTCGCCGAAGCGCGGGTCGCTCGTGTACTGCGCGATCCCGAGGCCCCGGGCGAACGGCAGCGAGCCGAGGTCGAGGTCCTGCGGGCGCCAGCCCAGCACCGTCGTGTCGAGCGTGACGACGAGCGCGCCCGCGCCCGCGGCCTCGGCCCGGGCGATCAGCGAGTCGACGAGGTCCTCGTCCGTGCTCCAGTAGAGCTGGAACCAGCGGGCCGCGTCGCCCATCTCGGCCGCGCAGGCCTCCATGGGACGGCACGCCTGGTTGGACAGCACGAAGGGCACGCCCGTGGCGGCGGCCGCGCGCGCGATGGCGAGGTCGGCGCCGGCGCCCAGGAGGGCCGCCGCGCCCACGGGCGCGAGCAGCAGCGGGCTCGCGTGCCGGGCGCCGAACAGCTCGACCGACAGGTCGCGCTCGACGGCGCCGGCCGCCATCCGCGGCACGACCGCCCACCGGTCGAACGCCTCCCGGTTGCGCCGCATCGTGCGGCCCTCGCCCGCGCCCCCGGCGACGTACGCCCAGGCGCGCGCGCTGCTGGCACGCCGGGCGGCCCGCTCCAGGGCCGCGGCGCCGGTCGGGACCCGGGGCCGCCGGCCCAGCACGCCCGCGCGATAGATCGCGGACTGCCGGGCCAGCCCCGCGCCGGGTGCGCTCATCCGACGGGTCGCACGCGCAGGATCTCGGTCCGCGCGATCGCCCGGTCGCGCACGTCCAGCCGGGCCTCGCGGTCCGGGTCGGCCATGAAGGCCGCGAGCGCCTCCTCGTCGGGCATCTCGATGAGCTGCACCTCGGTGGGCTGGACGGCGCCGTGCGCCGCGTCGTCGGTGTGCGCCACGTTCGTCACGCGGTGCAGCACCCGTCCTCCGTGCCGCGGCACCAGCGCCAGCACCTCGGTCTCGTAGTCCGCCAGCGCCGGGGCCTCGCCGTCGGCCGCCCACAGCAGCACGCACAGGGTGATCGCCATCGTCCACCTTCTCTCTCGTCGTCCGCCGATCCTGTCAGTCCCGGGCGGTCCGCGCGGGCGACCCGCCGGGCGTCCCGCCGGCGAGCGGGCGCCCCACGGGCACCCACCGGCCCGCCGCGTGGTGCGCGCCCGGGCCGACCGTGCGGGTCGGTCCGTCGAGCGGCAGGTCCAGGTGGGCGGTGACCCCCGGAGGCACCTCGAGGTCGAGCTCGAACCGCTCGTCGTCGAGGTGCCACGACACCTCGATCGGACCGTACGGGCTGTCCAGCCGGGCGGACGCACGCCGCAGCTGCCCCGTCACCAGCGGGCGCACCAGGATCTCCCGGTAGCCGGGCGCCGCGGGCGCGAGGCCGGCGACCGAGCGGTGCAGCCAGTCGGCGACGGCGCCGTAGGCGTAGTGGTTGAACGACGTCATCGCGCTCGGGTGGATCGAGCCGTCGGGCAGCAGCGAGTCCCATCGCTCCCAGACCGTCGTCGCACCCATCCCCACCGGGTAGAGCCACGACGGACGGGTGCGGGTCAGCAGCATCGCGTGAGCGAGCTCGGGGTGTCCCGCCCGGCACAGGGCGTCCAGGATCACCGGCGTGCCCAGGAACCCCGTGCTGACGTGGAAACCTGCCTCACGCACCAGCACGGCGAGCCGGTCCCCGGCCCCCTGGCGTTGCGCGTCCGTGGACAGCAGGTCCCACACGAGCGCCAAGGCGTACACCGTCTGGCAGTCGCTGCGCACCGTGCCGTCCGCGCCCACGTAGGCCGCGCGGAACGCGTCCGCCACGTCGGCCGACAACCGCGCATAGCGCCGGGCGTCGTCCTCGTGCCCGAGCACCTCCGCCGTCCGTGCCAGCAGCTCGGCGCTGCGCGCCAGATAGGCCGTGGCGACGACGGCCGGGTCGGCCTTGACGGCCGCCGAGTCGTCCGGGGGCGCGTCCGGGTCCAGCCAGTCGCCGAACTGGAAGCCGGTGTCCCACAGCAGGGAGTCGCCCGCCAACGCGCGGGCCTTGTCCACCCAGGCGCGCATCGAGCCGTACTGGCGCTCCAGCACGCCGACGTCGCCGTAGCGCTCGTACAGGGTCCACGGCACGTGCACGGCCGCGTCCGCCCAGCCGGCGGCCGGCGTGTGCTCCCCGCCGTCCGGTCCGGGTCCGCGCAGCTCGCGCACGACGTCGGGCACCACGTACGGCACGCCGCCGTCGGGCTGCTGCTCCACGGCGAGGTCCTGCAGCCAGGAGCCGAGGAACCCGCCCACGTCGAAGAGGAAGCTCGCCGTCGGTGCGAACACCTGGATGTCGCCCGTCCAGCCCAGGCGCTCGTCCCGCTGCGGGCAGTCCGTGGGCACGTCGAGGAAGTTGCCGCGCATGCCCCACACCACGTTCTCGTGCAGACGGTTCACGTCCGGCTCCGAGCACTCGAACCACCCTGTGCGCCGCAGGTCGGAGCTCACGACCACGGCCTGGGCGTCCTCGGCGCGCACCTCGGCGCCCGTGACCTCCGCGTACCGGAACCCGTGGAACGTGTACCGCGGCTCCAGGACCTGCCCGCCGCCGGCGAGCACGAAGGTGTCCGTGGCCCGTGCCCCGCGGAGCGGCCGCACGCCCAGCTCGCCGTCCTCGAGCACCTCCGCGTGCCGCACCGTGACCGTGCCGTCCCGCTCCCCCGCGACGCGCAGGCGCACCCACCCGACCACGTTCTGGCCGAAGTCGATGATCTGCCGGCCGCTCGGCGAGGTGCGGACCTCCCGCGCGGGGACGGCCGCGACCTCGCGCACCGGCGGTCCCGTCGGCGCGACCAGCCGCCCGGGATCGGTGGCGGGGCCGGCGTCGAGCACGTCGACCGGGCCGTCGGCGACGGCTTCCGGCGCGAGGGGCAGACGCAGGTCGGTCGCCTGGCCGTCGTACAGGTCGTCGGCGAGCACCCCCGTCGTCCCGGCACGCCACCGCTCGTCGGTGACCACCGTCTGCCGACGACCGTCCTCGAGCGTGATCTCCAGCTGGGCGAGCAGCGCCAGCCGTTCGCCGTAGGAGTCGCGCTGGTGGGTCCACGTCAGCCGGCCCCGGTACCAGCCGTTCCCGAGCCCGACCGCGAGGCGGTCCGCCCCGGGCGCGCGCAGGTGCTCCGTGACGTCGAAGGTCTGGTAGCGCAGCCGCGCGCCGTAGGCCGTCCAGCCCGGGTCGAGGTGGTGGTCGCCCACGCGACGCCCGCCGATCCACGCGTCGTAGACCCCGTGCGCGGTGACGTACAGGCGCGCGGACGCCACCGGGCCGGCGACCTCCAGGTCGCGGGCCAGCACCACGGCGCCGCCGTCCAGCCCCCCGACGTGCCGGGGGCTGACGAACCGCGCCTCGACGTCCGCCGGTCTCAGCAGCCCGGCCTCGATGGCGAGAGGCTCGCTCCAGGGCGACCACCCGTCGTCGGACTCGACCCGCACCTGGACCTCGACCCGTTCGCGCGAGCGCAGGTCGCGGAACGGCCAGGGCACGAGCACCTGCTCGGGCCCCGTCTCCCGCCGCTCCGTCGCGGCGCCGTCGGCGGTGCGCAGCCGCACCTCGTACGCGCGCTGCACCCCGCCCCCGGTCCACGTCCAGGACAACCGCGGGGCGGCGGTGCCGATCCCCACCTCCGGGGCGCCGTGCTCGGCCACGAGCCGTTCGATGCGCATCGTCGCGCCTCCTCGCGGGACGGACCCGCCGTCGGGATCTTCGAGCGTCCTGGACACGGGGTGCCCCACAATGGTCCAGGAGCAGAGATCATATTCATTCGACTGTTCATACGGTCCGAGGACGGGAGCGAGCTTGACCGAGGCGCTGTACGCCCAGGTGCACGAGGCGCTGCGGGCACGCATCGTCGGCGGCGACCTCGCCGTCGGGGACCGGCTGCCGGCGCAGGCGGAGCTCGTCGAGGAGTTCTCGGTCAGCGCGATCACGATCAAGCGCGCGCTGGACATGCTGCGGGACGAGGGCTTCGTGACCCGGCGCCCGCGCATCGGCACGATCGTCGTCTCCACGACGCCCGCCGTCGGCGCGCGCACGGACGGGGGGAGCCGCCTGCCGTTGGTCGGCTACGTCGTCCCGGGGTTCGACGACGCCTTCGGGTCGCACCTGCTCGGAGGGCTCCTCGACGCGTCCAGCGAGCGGGCCCACGTCGTGGTGGGGATGTCGCGCGGCGACCCCGAGCTGGAGGAGCGCCTCATCGAGGAGCAGCTCGACCGCGGCCTCGACGGGCTGGTGCTGCTGCCCACGTCGTCGCAGGCCATCCCGCAGAGCGTCGCGGCGCTCGTCGGCCGCGGCTTCCCCCTCGTCATCGTCGACCGCACCCTGACGGGCGTGCCCGTCAGCACCGTGACCTCCGACAACGTCACCGGCGGACGGCTGGCGGCGGAGTACCTGTTCGAGCTCGGGCACACCCGGATCGCGCTGGTCCAGTCCCCGAACGCCGTGTCGACGCTCGACGAGCGGCGGCGCGGCGTGGTGGCCGCGCACGCCGCGCACCAGGTACGCCTCGAGGAGTCCCAGGTGTACTCCGGCGTCCGGTCCGTGGTGCCGGGCTCGGACGTCACGCCCGAGGACGACGTCGACGGCCTGGTCGGGTTCCTCGAGGCCCACCCGGACCTCACCGCGTGCGTGGTCACGGAGTACCACTCCGCGCGCCTCGTGCTGCAGGCCGCGCAGCGGCTGGGCCGCGCCGTGCCGGACGACCTCTCGGTGATCTGCTTCGACGCCCCGCCGGAGTACGTGGACGCGGCGATCCCCCTCACCCACGTGGAGCAGGACCAGCACGCGCTCGGGGCACGCGCCTTCGAGCTGCTCGAGCGGCAGCTCGCCGAGCGGGGCGACGTCTCGCAGGACACCGTGCCCGTGAAGATCCTCGCGGGCGGGTCGACGGGACCGGCACCGGCCCGGTAGCGCGCGGCCCGGCTCGGGCCGCGCGCTGCCCGTCATCCCAGCGCCGCCCGGACCTCGAGCGCCATCACGGCGCTCAGCACGGTCGAGTACCCCACCTGGGTCGGTGCCGGCCGGGTCCAGTCGTCCCCCGGCCGCAGCACCACGCCCGCGTGCCGCAGGCTCTCCACCGCGGCCATCGGCGCCCCGTCCGCCGGGCGCGCGCCGCCGTACGGCACCAGACCGTGCTCCCACAGGGCGTCGGTGCTGGTGCGCACCAGGTCCTCGACCGCGGGGACGGACCGCTCCTCGAGCAGCAGCGCCGCGTACCGGTACCAGACGCCCTTGAACAGGCCGACGTCGCCGCCCGCCGTGTCGGGCACGTCGTCGTCGACCAGGTCGCCCTCGCGGCGGAAGACGCCGCCCGTGGCGAGCTCGCGCACCGACGTGAGGGCCGTCCGCTCGGCCGTGTCCAGCCAGCCGGCGTCCCCCGTGGACCTGTACATCTCGACGCAGGCGCCGATGTACAAGCCCTGGTTGTAGGTGAAGCGCCAGTGCGTGTCCACGTCCGTGCCGCCCTCGCGGCCGAGCCCGTCCTCGACGAACCCGTCCGGCCCGACCAGGTGCTCCTCGAGCCATGCCACCGTGCGCAGCGCACGGTCGAGGAAGGCGCCGTCGCCGGTGCGTCGTGCCAGCCGCGCGCCGAGGATCGCCAAGGGTCCGTTGGCCGGGGTGTTCTTGTAGTCGGGCTGCTGCTTGCGCCACGACAACGACGGCCCGTGGACGTCGTTCCACCCGAGCGACACCACGTGCTCCCACAGCGCGACGACGTCCGCCTCGACGGCCGCGCGCTCGCCGTCGTCCGGCGTCGCCTCGGCCAGCCGCAGCAGGGCGAGGGCGTACCAGAGCATGTCGTCGAAGTAGTCGTTGAACAGGCTGCCGCCGTTGCGCTCGCGGATGTTCGCCGCGGTCGCACGCGCCGCGTCGAGCCACGCGCCGTCGCCGGTCCGGGCGAAGGCGTCGAGCCGGCAGTCGACGACGTGCGCCAGCCACCAGTAGTTGAACGTGGCGTCGGCGGGCTCGGGATGCCCGTTGTGCAGCAGCTGCGGCGCGGCGGCCCCGTAGAGCAGGTCGACGCTGTGCTGCGCGACGTCGGCGCGCCCCGCCCAGGTCTGCACGCGAGCGGCGTCGGGGGTCGTGGTCGTCATCGGTTGGCCTCCAGGATGCGGTCGCCCTGCGCGGCGGCGTCGGCGAGGGCGGCGGGACCGTCCAGGGATCCCGACATCACCTCCTGCAGGGCGGGGATGAGGGCGAGGGTCTCGACGTCCGAGTACCCGGGCACGGGCGGGCGGACGGAGGCCACCTCGATGGTCTCGACCATCGGGGCGAAGCGGTCGTCGACCGTGCCCACCGCGCGTCGCGACGCCTCGACGTTCGCCGGGATGTTCTTGCTGATCTCGGCGAACGCGAGGCTGTTCTCCTGGTCCGCCGCCCACCACTTCATGAGCTCCCACGCACCCTCGGGGCAGGGTGCGTCGGCGGGGACGACGAGGCCGAAGCCGCCCATGGAGGCGCCGGAGTCGCCCCGCGGCCCCACGACGGCCGGGACGACGCCGTACTCGAGGCCGTCGACGGCGTCCCAGGTGGGGAGGTTCCAGGGCCCGTCGTACTTGATCGACACCGCACCCTGGGCGAAGGCGTCGATGCCGTCGGAGAAGCCCAGCTCGTACACCCGCCGCTCGTGCAGCAGCTCGTCCCAGAAGTCGAGGACCTCGAGGCCCTGCGGGGAGTCGAACGCCGTGTGGCGCTCCGTCGGGTCGAGGAGCTCGCCGCCCGCCTGCTTGAGCCACATGCTGAACAGCCCGACGTCCTGGATCTCGAAGCCCGCCCGCGTGAGCCGCCCGCCCTCGCGGACCGTCAGCGCCTCGGCGGCGTCGGCCAGCTCCGCCCACGTCGTCGGCGGGCGGATGCCGGCCTCGTCGAGGTGCGCCTTGTTGTAGAAGAGCGCCCGCGTGTCGACGATGAGCGGCAGGCCGAAGGTCTCGTCG
This sequence comes from Isoptericola sp. NPDC056618, assembly GCF_042792715.1. Lineage (NCBI taxonomy): Bacteria > Bacillati > Actinomycetota > Actinomycetes > Micrococcales > Promicromonosporaceae > Isoptericola > Isoptericola sp. NPDC056618. The sequence continues at coordinate 244,997 of NZ_JBHTVZ010000001.1, forward strand.
CCGACGCTCATCTCCCGCACCGACTCCGCGTAGAAGGACCCCAGGTCCACGCCGTCGCGCGCGGCCCACGAGTCGATCGCCTGCAGCGCACCGCGGCGGCCGTACTTGGCCGTCTGCCACCGGTCCCACAGCACCAGGTCGGGCACGTTGCCCGAGGCGATGCCGGTGAGCATCTTCTCCTCGAGCACGCCCTGCGGCACGTACCGGAACTCGTACTCGGACTGCGCCGCGTTGAACGCGTCGAGCTGCGTCGTGATCTGCGCGGCCTGGTCGCCCGCCCAGCTGCCCCACATGGTCAGGCGACGGGCGCCCGCGTCCGTGTAGCGGGGCTGGTTCGGCGCCGCGCAGGAGGACAGGACGGCGGCACCGGCACCCAGGCCGAGCGCCCGCAGGATCGCGCGGCGGCTAACGGGCGTTGACATGGGAGACCCCCTCGATGATGTAGCGCTGGGCGAAGACGAACAGCAGCAGCACCGGCAGGCTGGTGATCACGGTCCCGGCCATGAGCGGGCCGTAGTCGGTGGCGTAGTCGGTGACGAACGACGCCAGCCCCACCTGCACCGTCCACATCTCCTGGACGTTGAGGACGATCAGCGGCCACATGAAGGAGTTCCAGCCCGCCTGGAACGTGAGGATCGCGAGCACGGCGGCGCCCGCCTTGGCGAGCGGCAGGTAGACCTGCGCGAAGATGCGGAACTCGGACGCGCCGTCGATCCGCGCGGCCTCGCCCAGCTCGTCCGGGATCGAGGAGAAGAACTGCCGCATGAAGAACACGGCGAACGCCCCGGCGGCCCCGGGCAGGATGATCGCCCACCAGGTGTTGAGCAGGCCGACGCCGCCCTGCCCGACGACGTTGTTGCCGCCGGCGAACGGGATGGCGCGCAGCACCAGGAACGACGGCACCATCGTCACGATGCCGGGCACCATGAGCGACCCCAGCAGGGTGACGAAGAGCGCCCGCTTGCCGCGGAACTTCAGCTTGGCGAACGCGTACCCGGCGAGGGAGCCGAAGAACAGGTTCAGCACGACCCCGGCGACGGCGAGCAGCATGGAGTTCGCGAAGTAGCGGCCGAACGGCACCTCGGTGATCACGCGGTCGTAGTTCTCGAGCGTGACGGTGCGCGGGATCAGGTCCAGCGCCCCGGACAGGATGTCGCCGGCCGGCTTGAGCGACGTGACCAGCGTCCAGAACAGGGGGAAGACGGTGAGGACCGCCACCGCGACGACGGCGATCCACCAGGCGACGGCGCCCACGCGCTGCGCCGGGGTCCGGTGCTTGGTGTGCAGCACGGCCGGCCGGGAGGCCCCGTCGGCAAGGGCGGCGGTGGCCGCGACGGACAGGCCGGGTGCGGTCTGCGCGCTCATGTGTTGTCCCTCCCCGTGACGCGGGCGTTGATGACCGCGAAGATCGCGATGATCGCGAAGAGCACGAACGAGATCGCCGACGCGTAGCCCATCTCGAGGTTCCCGAAGCCCTGCGTGTAGATGTAGTAGACGAGCGTGATCGTCGAGTTGCCCGGGCCGCCCTTGGTGAGCACGTAGGCCTGGTCGAACACCTGGAACGCGCCGATCACCAGGAGGGTCGAGACGAGGAACGTGGTGCGCGACAGGCTCGGCATGACGACGTAGCGCAGCTGCTGCCACCAGCCCGCCCCGTCGATGCGGGCGGCCTCGTAGAGCTGCGGCGGGATCCCCTGCAGGCCGCCGAGGTAGATCATCATGTTGGTGCCGAAGCCGGCCCAGACGCTCATGATGACGATCGCCGGCATCGCCCAGTTCGAGTCGTACAGCCAGGCCGGGCCGTCGATGCCGAACCAGCCGAGCGCGACGTTGACCATGCCGAACTGCGGGTTGAGCAGCCACAGCCAGATCGTCGCGGTCGCCACCGTCGACGAGACCACGGGGACGTAGAAGAAGGTCCGGAAGAGCGTCGAGACCCGCACGTTGCGGTGCAGCAGCAGGGCCGTCGCCAGCGCGACCACGATCCCGAGCGGCACGAACAGCACCGTGTAGTACGCCGTGTTCCGCAGGGCGATGAAGAAGTACGGGTCGAGGAAGAGCCGGCGGTAGTTGTCGAGACCCACCCAGCCCGAGTCGCCGATGACCGAATAGCTCGTGAAGCTCATGACGAGCGCCATGCCCGCCGGGATGACCACGAAGATCGCGAACAGGGCGATCGGGAGGGCCACGAAGAGCCACGCCCACCTCTCCTGGATCCTCCACTGCCGTGAGGGTCTGCGTGGTGCCAGGGCCGGGGGCGCGGACTCCGCAGTCCTGCCCGGCGGCGCCGTCGCCGCCGTCGTCACCGTCATGGTTCAGATCGCCTCCTTCGCCGATCCGCACGTCCGCCTACGCGTCGTGCCTGAACACTTCCGCCCCGGGTGCCCCGGGGACGTGGTACCCGACGACGTCGAGCACGAGCTCGCAGAACATCGAGTCCGCCCAGCTGAACCACTCCCTGGTGAACTCCTCGGGGCGGTCCACGTGGTACGACTCGCACATCCGCCCGCGTGCCGCGTTGGCCGCGAGCATCGACGCGACGAGAGCGCGCTTCTCCGCCGGGTCCGTCGAGGTCAGGCCCCGGACGGCGGCCGAGATGGGCCAGACGTAGCGCGGCGGCGTGTGCGGGCTGCCGAGACCGTCACCGGTCGTGCCGCGCACGTAGGTGGGGTTGTCGTCGCTGAGGGCGAACCGGCGCGTCGCGACGTAGAGCGGGTCGTCGAGCGCGACGCCGCCGGTGAGCGGCAGGGAGAGCAGGCTCGGCATGTTCGAGTCGTCCATGAGCAGCCGGTGGCCGAGGCCGTCCACCTCGTAGGCGAAGATCCGCCCGTGCTCGGGGTGGTCCACGACGCCGTGCCGGCGGGTGGCGGCATCGAGCTCGGCGGCGAGCTCCTCGGCCCGCGCGGCCAGGCCCGGGTCGGCGACGGGGCCGAGGGCGAGCTCCGCGAGGTCGCGCAGCGACGCGGCGGCGAACAGGTTGCCGGGCACGTTGTAGTGGTGGACGCACGCGTCGTCGCTGGGGCGGAACGCGCTCCAGGTCATGCCGGTGACGGCGACGGGCGACCCCTGGCCGTCGCGGACGAGCGTGTCGGTCGGCGGGCAGTCGTCGCGCTCGAACCGGTAGTCGGACCGCGCGTCGTGGTCCTGCTCGGTCCGGAGCGTGGCGACGACGAGCTCCGCGGCCTTGCGGAACGTGTCGTCGAGGTGGTCCGTGCGCCCGGTGGCGAGCCACAGCTGGTGCGCGAGCTGGAGGGGGAACGCGAGCGAGTCGACCTCGTACTTGCGCTCCCAGACGCCGGGCGTCATCGCCGTGCGGTCGGCCTGGTGCCCGGCGCCGTCCGGCGTCCGGTTGAAGGCGTTGGCGTACGGGTCGTGCAGGATCTGGGTGCTCTGGCGCCGGACCAGGGCCGCGACGACGTCGCCGATCCCCGGGTCGACGTCGAGCAGGGCGAGGTACGGGCGCATCTGTGCCGCGCAGTCGCGCAGCCACATCGCCGGGATGTCGCCGGTGAGCACGAAGGCGGTGCCGTCGGGCTCGAGCACGACGGCGTCGCGCAGGGTGCGCCGCATCGCCTCGGCGAAGACGGCGGCCGTCGGGACGTCGAACGCCGCGGCGACGCGGTCGGTCACCTCGCGCAGCACGCGCTCGTCGAGCATCGGGGGGCCACCCTGGTCCGTCACCACGCACTCCATCGTTTGGATATATCGAATAGGCGGAACATACCAGCGACGACGGCGGGTGACCAGAGCGGGCACGACGAAACCCGCGGCGCGTCGCGCCGCGGGCTCGCCTCGCGTCCCGGCCCCGTCAGCCCGGGTCCACGTCTCCTCGCCGCACCGCCCGCAGGAGCCGGGGCGGGACCTGCACCGTGCGGCCGGCCACGACCACGGGGACGAGCACCGGCGGCTCGGCCTTCCACCGGGCCCGGCGGCTGCGGGTGCGGGAGCGGGAGGTCTTGCGCTTGGGGACGGCCACGGCCGCTCCTCTCGTCAGGTCGGTCTGGGGAGAACCCCCGGTTCAGCCCTGGCGGGCCTTGAACCGGGGGTTCTGCTTGTTGATGACGAACGTCCTGCCGCGGCGGCGGACGACCTTGGCGCCCGGCAGGCGCTTCAGCGACCGCAACGAGGCGCGGACCTTCATCGGGCACCCTGCCCGTAGCGGCGGCGGAACTTCTCGACGCGGCCGGCGGTGTCGACGACGCGCGCGGCCCCGGTCCAGAACGGGTGGCTGGCGGCCGAGATCTCGACGTCGACCACGGGGTAGGTGTTCCCGTCCTCCCACTCGATCGTGCGGGCGGGGCGGCCGGGCCCGGAGGCGGCGTCCCCCGCCAGCGTGGAGCGCGTGAGGAACGCGGTGCCGGCGCTGGTGTCGCGGAAGACGACGGGGCCGTAGGTGGGGTGGATGCTCTGCTTCATGGTGGTGTCTCCTCTCACCAGCTGGACTTGGTGACGCCGGGCAGCTCGCCCCGCAGCGCCAGCTGGCGCAGGCGGATGCGGGACAGCCCGAAGCGGCGCAGGTAGCCGCGGGGGCGGCCGTCGACGACGTCGCGGTGGCGCAGGCGGGTGCGGCTCGCGTCGCGGGGCTGGCGCTGCAGCTCCATGACGGCCGTGGCCCGCTCCTCCGCCGTGGACGACGGCGACGCGACGACGCGCTTGAGCTCGGCCCGCCGGGCGGCGTACCGCTCGACGACGTCGCGGCGCCGCGCGTCGGCGGCGATCTTGGACGTCTTGGCCATCAGCGCTCCTCGCGGAAGTCGACGTGCCGGCGCACGACGGGGTCGTACTTGCGCAGCACGACGCGGTCGGGGTCGTTGCGGCGGTTCTTGCGGGTGACGTACGTGAAGCCCGTGCCCGCCGTCGAGCGGAGCTTGACGATCGGGCGCAGGTCGGTGCGGGTGGCCATCAGACCTTCTCTCCTCGTGCCTGGATCCTGGCGACCACGACCTCGATGCCGTCGCGGTCGATGGTCTTGATGCCCCGGGCGCTCACCCGCAGCGTGACGGTGCGGCCGAGCGAGGGCACCCAGTAGCGCTTCTTCTGGACGTTCGGGTCCCAGCGGCGCTTCGTCCGCACGTGCGAGTGCGAGATCGCGTGGCCGAACCCCGGGACCGTGCCGAGCACCTGGCAGCGGGCGGACATCGATACCTCCGTTGTGAGAACGGTTCTCATCAGGGCGCTACAGTGACAGACTTGAGAACTGTTCTCAAGTACCGTCATCCCCAACCCACCGGAGGTGCTCGTGATTCCCGACCGCCCGCACGCGCCCGCCACGCCCGCCGCACCGGCGCTGAGCGTGCTCGTCGCCGTCGACCCCGTGCTGCGCGACGCCGCCGCCGCCAGCCTGACCCTGGGGGCTCCCGACGTCGTCGTGGTGCGCCACGACCTGCTCCCGGACGACGGCGCGCTGCGCCGCGTCGTCGTCGACGCGACCGGCGTCCTGGAGGACGAGACGGTGGCGCTCGAGCACGCGTGCGTGTCGTGCAGCGTGCGCGAGGACGCCGTGCCGGCCCTCGCCCGTCTCGCCGACGACGGTCGCTGGGCCCACCTCGTGCTCGCCCTGCCCGTCACCGCCGAGCCGCTGCCCGTGGCGCGCGCCCTGGCGGCGCAGGCCCAGCCGGGCGGGGCGCTCGAGGCCCTCCGGCTCGCCGCGACGGTCGGCGTCGTCGACCTCGACGCCCTGGAGGCCGACCTCCTCGGCGACGACCTGGTCGACGAGCGCGGGCTCGCGCTCACCGACGACGACCAGCGGCCCGTCGGCGAGGCGCTGGCCGCGCAGCTCGAGCAGGTGGACGTGGTCGTCACGACCGGCGCCTCGGCCACGGGAGGCGGCCTCGTCGACCGGCTGCGCGCCGTCGACAGCCACCGCGTCGAGGGCCTGCACGACCTCGACCCCGTCGCGCTCTCCGTCCGATCGCACGCCCCCGCCGCGGCCGAGCGCCGCGCCCACCCGCTCGGCGCACGCGGCGCCCGCCGGCGCGCCAAGGACCCGCGCGACCGGAGCTGGAGCCTGCTGCTGCGCAGCGACCGCCCCTTCCACCCGGAGCGGCTGCTGGCGCACGTCGAGGACCTCGGCACCGGGCCGGTGCGCAGCCGCGGCGTCTTCCACGTGCCGAACCGGCCCGACTCCGCGTGCCTGTGGGACGGCGCGGGCGGCGCCCTGTGCGTCGCGGACCTCGGCACCTGGGACGAGGTCGCGGCCGGGCACCCGCCCGTCACGCGCATCCTCGTGGTCGGGGCGGGCGAGCCGCGCGACGCCCGCGAGGTGCACGACCGCATCCTCGACGCCTTCGGCGAGGCCCTGGCCACCGGCGCCGAGGTGGCGGACGGCGGGCTGCGCTGGCTCGGTCGCGAGGACGTCCTGGCGCCCTGGCTGGGAACACGGACCGCCTGAGCGCTGTTCCTTCCCGCGCGGGCCACGTGCCGGTCCCCCTGCGACCGGAGCCCGGGGCCGTCATAGGCTCCTCGCGGACCCGCACCCACGACGGACGGGAGGCACCCGCATGGCCGCACGCGCGCTCGCCGAACGGCTGCGCACCGAGTCCGGGGCCGCGCTGCTGCTCGTGGGCGTGACGCTGCTGGCGCTCGTGTGGGCCAACTCGCCGCTGTCCGGCTGGTACGAGCACCTGTGGGAGCTGCCGATCCACGTCGACGTCGGCGACCTGCGCTTCGACATGGACCTGCACCACTGGGTCAACGACGGCCTCATGGTGCTGTTCTTCTTCGTCGTCGGCCTCGAGGTGCGCCAGGAGCTGGCGATCGGGTCGCTGCGGCAGCGCAGCTCGCGCCTCGTGCCGCTCGTGGCGGGCACGCTCGGGGTGATCGTGCCCGCGCTCGTCTTCCTCGCCGTCGCCGGCCACGCCGACCCGCACGGCTGGGGCGTCGTCGTCGGCACCGACACGGCGTTCCTGCTGGGCGTGCTCGCGCTGGTCGGGCCCGCGATGTCGAGCCAGCTGCGCGTCTTCCTGCTCACGCTGTCCGTGGTGGACGACTTCCTCGCCGTCGGCATCATCGGCGTCGTCTACTCCGAGGAGGTCCGCCTCGCGCCGCTCCTCGTCGCCGTCGCCGCGCTCGCCGTGCTGTGGCTGCTGGGCCGGATGCGCGAGTGGCGCAGCTCGCCGTACGTGCTCGTCGTCGTGGTGCTGTGGGGCGCGACCGTGCAGGCGGGCGTGCACCCCTCGATCGCGGGCATGCTCGCCGGGCTGCTCGTGCCCGCCGTCGCCACCCGGCGCGACGACGTGCTGCAGGCCAAGAGCCTGTTCCGCGACTACTGGCAGTCGCCCAGCGCCAGCGTGGCGCGCAACGCCCGCGTCGGGCTCGCCCGGTCCATCTCGGTCAACCACCGCCTCCACGACGTCCTCCGCGGGCCCGTCTCGCTCGTCGTCGTGCCGCTGTTCGCGCTGGCCAACGCGGGGATCGACCTCCGCGGCGGCGCGCTGGGCGCGGCGCTCGGGTCGGTGATCACGTGGGGGGTCGTGGCGGGCCTGGTCGTGGGCAAGCTCGTGGGGATCGGCCTCGGCACATGGGGCGCGGTCCGCGCCGGGCTCGGGAGGCTGCCCGACGGCGTGGGCCCGGGCAGCGTGCTCGGCGGCGCGGCCCTGTCCGGCATCGGCTTCACCGTGTCGCTGCTGGTGGTGGACCTCGCGTTCGACGGCACGCCCGCGGGGCAGGCCGCGACGGTCGGCATCCTCATCGCGATGGTGCTGTCCACCCTGCTGGGGTGGACGATCTTCACCGTCGCCCGCGTGCGGTACGGCGAGGCGAGCGCGGACCTGCCGGTCACGCTGTCCCCCGCCGTCGACCCCGACCGCGACCACGCGAAGGGCGACGTCGACGCCGCGCACACGGTCGTCGAGTACCTCGACTTCGAGTGCCCGTTCTGCGCCCGCGCGACCGGGATGGGGGCCGAGCTGCGCGAGCACTTCGGCGACCGCGTGCGGTACGTCGTGCGGCACCTCCCGCTGCGGGACGTGCACCCGCACGCCTACCTCGCGGCCGTCGCCGCCGAGGCCGCGCACCGGCAGGGCCGGTTCTGGGAGATGCACGACGCGCTGTTCGCCCACCAGTCCCGGCTGGAGCCGGACGACCTGCGCGGCTACGCCGCCACGCTCGACCTGGACCTCGAGCGGTTCGACGCCGACCTGACGGACGAGGCCCTGCACGCCCGGGTCCGCGCGGACGAGGCGAGCGCCGCGGCGTCCGGCGCCCGCGGCACGCCGACGTTCTTCCTCGACGGCGTCCGGCACCGCGGCCCCCACGACGCGCGCACGCTCATCGCGGCGCTCGAGGCGAACGAGGACGACCCGGCGCTGCGCCGCCGGTCGTGAGGCGGGTCAGGCGGGTCGGGTGAGGTCGAGCGCCCAGGTCTGGCCGACGAGGTCGTGCCCGAAGCTGTGGTGCGGCCGCTCGTCGACCAGCGCGAACCCGGCCGCCTGGTACAGGTGCCGGGCGGAGGCGAGCACGTCGTTGGTCCACAGCACGACCCGCTGGTAGCCGGCCTCCCGGGCGAAGCGCAGGCACTCCTCGACGAGGCGCCCGCCGACCCCGTGGCCGCGCGCCTCCGGAACCACGAGCAGGATGCGCAGGCGCGCGACGCGCTCCTCCTCGTCGGCGACGAGGAGGATGGAGCCGGCGCGGCGACCGTCCACCTCCGCGATCCACGCGGCCTCGCGCGCCGGGTCGTGCGCGCCCGCGTAGTCGGCCACGATCCGGGCCACGAGCGCCTCGAACTCCGCGTCCCACCCGAACTGGCGGTGGTACACCTCGCCGTGGGCCTGCACGATCCACCCGAGGTCCCCCGGCCGGTCCGCGGGCCGGACGACGACGGCGTGCCGGACGGCTGTCCCGGTCATGGCCCCTCCTTCCGTCGGGTCGGCGACCCCCCGGCCGCCGACTGAAACGACTGTTTCACTCGTCCGCTAGGGTAGCTCCCATGACGCGGCAGGCACCACCCCCCTCCCCCCGCCGCACCGAGCTGCTCGAGGCCGCGTACCGCTACGCGCTCGAGCACGGGCTGACGGACCTCTCGCTGCGCCCCCTCGCGGCCGCGGTCGGGTCGAGCCCGCGGGTGCTGATCCTGCTGTTCGGCAGCAAGGAGGGCCTGGTCCGGGCCGTGCTCGCCCGGGCCCGCGAGGACGAGACCGCGCTCCTGGACCACCGGGCCGACGAGCGGGGCCTCGCCGACGCGGGCCGGCACGTGTGGGAATGGCTGGCGGACCCGGAGCACCGCCCCCTGCTGCGGCTGTGGGCCGAGTCCTACACGCGATCCCTCGGAGCCGACGACGGGCCGTGGCACGGCTTCGCCCGCGGCACGGTGGACGACTGGCTCGCCCTGCTCGCCGCCCACCAGCCTGCGGGCGAGCGAGAGTCGGAGGCCGGCGCCCGCCGCCGCACGGCGGTCCTCGCCCTGTTGCGCGGCGCCCTGCTCGACCTGCTCGCCACCGACGACGTCGCGCGCGTCGACGCCGCCGTCCGGGCCCAGCTGGCGCTGCTCGACGACGCCTCAGCACGGCCGGTCGGTCCCGCCCGCGACGGGGCATGATGGACCGCATGGGATACCAGGAGCCGTCCGCGACGACCGACGCCGACCTGCCGTACCTGCGCCGGTGCGTGGACCTCGCGCGCGAGGCGCTCGACGACGGGGACGAGCCGTTCGGCTCGCTGCTGGTCGACGCAGCCGGCGCCGTCGTGTTCGAGGACCGCAACCGCGTGAAGGACGGCGACCAGACCCGCCACCCCGAGCTCGAGATCGCCCGCTGGGCGGCCGCGCACCTCACCCCCGAGGAGCGGGCGGGCGCCACCGCGTACACGTCGGGCGAGCACTGCGCGATGTGCAGCGCGGCGCACGCCTGGGTGGGCCTCGGCCCCATCGTCTACGCCTCGAGCACCGCGCAGCTCACCGCGTGGCTGCAGGAGTGGGGCGTCGCGCCCGGCCCCGTGACCCCACTGCCGGTGGGCGCCGTCGCGCCCGGCGTCCCCACCCGCGGGCCCGCCCCAGCCCTCGCCGACGAGGTGCGCGGCCTGCACGCCCGACTGCACGGCGTGCGCGACCCCGCCTGACGGTGTTTGCCTGGGGACCATGACCGACACCCCCGAGCCCACCCCGAGCCGCAGCCCCTGGACCTGGCGAGTGATCGTGCTCGCCGTCGTCCTGGTGGCCGCCGTCGTCGTCTGGCTGGCCGTGCGGGACGGCGGCAGCGACGGCGCGACCGCCGCGTCGCCGTCGCCCACCGCGACCGCGACCGCGACGGAGGACGCCTCCCCCGACCCGTCCTCCTCGCCCACGACGACGGGCGCCGCGGGCTGCGCCGAGACCGACGACGGCACCCCGGAGGGCGCGGACACGCACGAGGTCGTCGACGTGGACGGCGACGGCGAGCCCGACACCGCGTGGCTCACCGGCGGCGCCGAGCGCCGGTTCGGGATCACGACGGCGTCAGGCGCCACGTTCTCGGCCGCGATCGACTCGGCGAGCCCGCAGCGCGCGTCCGCCGTCGTCAACGTCGTGGCGGCCGGGGACAGCACCGCCCCGATCGCCCTCGTCGACACGGGCCGCGAGGTGCTGCTCTTCTCCGCCGCCGACTGCGACCTCGCCGCGACGCAGAACCTCGCCGGCGCGCCCTACACGTTCGACAAGGGCTTCACCGGCCAGGGCACGGGCGTCGGGTGCACCGCGGTCGACGGCGCGCTGCACCTCGCGGGCCTGAACGCGACGTCCGCCGAGGGCAGCTCGTTCACCGTCACCCGCACCTTCGTGGACCTGGACGACGCCGCGCTGAACGCGTCGAACGGCGACGAGGCGACCGTCGCGGACGACGCCGGGCCTGACGACCCCGTCGTCGTCACGGCGCAGGAGACCAGCTGCGGCGAGGCGGTCGTGGGTGAGGACGGGCCGGTGGAGCCGGAGTCCTGAGCCGTCGAGCACCGACCCCTTGCATCGCGCATCGACGTCGATCAATATGAGGGCATGCCCGCCCTCCCCGACGACCGCGCCCGGCCGTCCGCCCTGTTCGTCTGCGTGCACAACGCCGGCCGCTCCCAGATGGCCGCAGGCTTCCTGCGCGCCCTGTCCGGCGGCGCGGTCGAGGTGCGCTCCGCGGGGTCGATGCCCGCCGACCGCATCAACCCCGTCGCCGTCGAGGCCATGGCCGAGTCCGGCATCGACCTCACCGCCGAGCAGCCCAAGGTCCTCACCACGGAGGCCGTCCGGGCGTCCGACGTCGTCATCACGATGGGCTGCGGCGACGCCTGCCCGATCTTCCCCGGCACGCGGTACGAGGACTGGGAGCTCGACGACCCGGCAGGCCAGGACATCGAGGCCGTGCGTCCCATCCGGGACGAGATCCGGCGCCGGGTGCTCGGGCTGCTCGCCTCGCTGGGCGTCGACCCTGTCGCCCACTGACCCGTCCGACACACCCTTCCACCAAGCGATCCCTCGCGTCATTCGGTCGAATGACGCGAGGGATCGCCTGTTGGAAGGCCGGTGGATCAGCTCTCGTCGTCGCCGGAGCGGCCGTGGGCGACGCCCGTGGCGAAGCCGACGCCCGCCGGAGCCCCGACCCCGAGCTCGACGAGCTGCGGCTCGCTCGGCCCGCTGCCGCAGCACGACCCTGTGGACGACTCGCCGTCGGCCTCCAGCGCCAGGTCGCTGGAGCAGACGCCGGTGGCGGGCAGGTCCAGCTCGACGGCGTCGGCCGCCGCGCGGTCGCCGGCCAGCGCGGCGGCGACCGAGCGCACCTGCTCGTACCCGGTGGCCAGCAGGAACGTCGGCGCTCGGCCGTACGACTTCATGCCGACGAGGTAGAAGCCGTCGTCCGGGTGGCGCAGCACCTGCTCGCCGTGCGGCGGCACCGTGCCGCAGGAGTGCTGGTTCGGGTCGACGAGCGGGGCGAGCGCGCTCGGCGCCTCGACGACCGGGTCGAGGTCGAGGCGCACCTCACGCAGCATGTCCAGGTCGGGCCGGAAGCCCGTGGCGTTGACGATCGCCTGCACGTCCAGCGCCAGCGGCTCGTCCTTCGCCGTCCCGAGCACCCGCACCGACCCGCCGTCCGGGACGAGCCGCTCGATCGAGACCCGCGTCAGCAGCCGCAGCCGGCCGGCGTCGACGGCCGCGCGCAGCCGCGTGCCGAGCAGCCCGCGGGCGGGCAGCTCGTCGTCGGTGCCGCCGCCGAACAGGCGCCGCGCCGACCCGCCGCGGATCGCCCACGTGACGGTCGTGCCGGGCTCGGACTCGGACAGCTCCACGAGGCTCAGCAGGGTGTTCGCCGCGGAGTGGCCCATCCCGACGACCAGCGCGTGCCGCCCGGCGAAGCGGGCGCGGTCGACCCCCAGGACGTCGGGCAGCGGCCCGGTGACGAACGGCGCGGCGTCGGCCTCGCCGGCCGCGGGCAGGCCGCTGACGCCGAGCGGGTTCGACGTCGAGAACGTGCCGGAGGCGTCGACGACGGCGCGGGCGAGGACGTCGGCGACGCGGCCCGCGGCGTCAACGGTCCGCACCCGATAGGCGCGGCGCTCCCGACCGAGCGAGCGGGTCTTGTCCGCCCCGTCCCTGGCGACAGCCAGCACGCGGGTGCCGGTGCGCAGCCGGGACGCGATCTCGGGCGTCGCGGCGAGCGGCGCCAGGTAGCCCTCGACGAGCTCGCCGCCGGTCGGCAGGGCGTCGGCGTCGGGCGAGGTCCACCCGGTCGGCTCGAGCAGGCGGCGGGCCGCGGCATCGACGTCGTACCGCCACGGCGAGAAGAGCCGCACGTGCCCCCACGACGCGACAGCAGCGCCGGCGCTCTCGCCGGCCTCCAGCACCAGGGGTTCGAGGCCGCGCTCCAGCAGGTGCGCCGCCGCCGCCAGGCCCACCGGGCCCGCGCCGATCACGACCACCGGGAGCTCGCTCCGCACCGTCTCGACCATCTCGCACTCCCTCGTATCGATGAACTTCGATGACTGAACGGGGACAACGTATCCACATTCTTCGATGCGTGGCAAGATGGAGGCATGACGACGATCGACCTGCCGCTGACGCCCGTGTCCACCGAGGGCGGCTGCTGCGGCACGGACGCTCCCCCGGTGGACGTCACCGAGGCGCGCGACCTCGCGCGCACGTTCAAGGCGCTCGCCGACCCGACGCGCGTGCAGCTCCTGTCGATCGTCACCGCGCACGATGGCCACGAGGCGTGCGTCTGCGACCTCACCGAGCCGGTCGGGCTGTCGCAGCCCACCGTCAGCCACCACCTCAAGATCCTCGTCGAGGCGGGCCTGCTCGAGCGCGAGCAGCGCGGGCGCTGGGCGTACTACCGCGCCGTGCCGGGCGCCGTCGCCGACCTCGCGGGCTCCCTCTCCACGCTCATGCTGTCGCCCGCGACGGCCTCCGCGTGAGGAACAGCACCGGGATCAGCAGCAGCGACAGGACCCCGCCGCCGAGGGCCAGGGTGGCGTAGCCCGACCCGGCCATCACGACGCCGGACATCGCGCCCCCGCCCGCGCCGGCGAGCGCGATGAGCACGTCGACCGTGCCCTGGGTGCGGGCGCGGGTGGCGGGCGTCGTCGCGTCGACGATGAGCGCCGTGCCCGCGATGAGGCCGAAGTTCCACCCGAGCCCGAGCAGCGCGAGCGACAGCACGAGCAGGACCATCGAGTCGCCCGGCGCGACGGCGCCGGTGATCCCCGCGAGCAGCAGCGTCACCCCCGACGCGACCGCCATCGGGACCCGTCCGACCTTGTCGACCAGGACGCCCGTGACCAGCGACGGCAGGAACATCGCCGCCACGTGGATGCCGATGACGAGGCCGACGTCGCCCAGGTCGTGGCCGTGGCCGCGCATGTGCACGGGCGTCATCGTCATGATCGCGACCATCGCGATCTGCGTCAGCACCATCACCGTCGCGCCGACGACGACGCCCGCCGGCACGGTGCGCCGCGCGCCGTCCGGAGCCCCGTCCGTCCCCGCCGGCGGCGCGCCGTCGTCCGCGCCGTCCGCGGCACCGGCCAGCTCCTTCGCGACGAGGAACGGGTCGGGCCGCAGGAAGGCGAACAGCGTGCCGCCGGCCGCGAGGAAGGCGACGGCCGCGAGCAGGAACGGTCCCGCGAGCGCAGGCAGCCCGAACGACGTCGCGAGGACGCCGAGCGGCTCCACGAGGTTCGGCCCCGCCACGGCCCCGAGCGTGGTGGACACCATCGCGACGCTGGCCGCCGTCGCGCGGCGGTCCGGGGCGGCGAGGTCGGTGCCCGCGTACCGGGCCTGCAGGTTGGTGGACGTGCCCGCCCCGTAGACGAACAGCGACACGAGCAGCAGCGGGACGGCGCCGAGGGCCGCGGCCACCACCACGCCGACCGCGCCCAGGCCGCCCGCGGCGAAGCCCAGCCCCAGGCCCACCCGACGGCCCGCGCGCTGCGTGATCCGCCCGACGAGGAACGCCGCGAGCGCCGAGCCCAGCGTGAACAGCATGGTCGGCACGCCGGCGAGGCGGTCCGTGCCGAGCATCTCCTGCGCGAGGAGCGCCCCGACCGTGACGCCCGCGGCCAGCCCCGCGCCGCCGAGCACCTGGCTCGCGACGACGACGGTCAGCGTGCGGCGCTGCAGCGTGCGCAGCTCGTCGGGCGACGGCAGCACCGGATACCTCCAGGGTCGACGGACGGGCCATCGGCAGGGTAGCCGCCCACCCGCGCCGACCATGCGGTGGCGCACCTTCCGGGGGCTCAGAACGTGCGCAGCTCCATGGTCGGCGACGGTCGGACGGCGGTGACGGCGGCCGGTGGGCGAGCGCCGTCGGCCCACGCGATGCCGAGCCGCCGGGTGGTGCGCGGCTCCAGCGGCACGTAGACGGGGTCGGCGGCGTCGGGCCGCTCGGGCCGGGGCAGCACGGCGACGCCCATCCCCGCGGCGACGAGGCCGCGGATGGTGTCGACCTCGCTGGACTCGAACGCGACCTCCACCTCGACGCCGGCGGCGCCGAGCATGCCCTCGACGACGCCGCGCAGCTCGGTGGTGCGCGAGAAGGCGACGAACCGCTCCCCCGCCAGGTCGTCCACGCCCACGCTCGCGCGCCCGGCCAGCCGGTGCCCCGGCGGGACGGCGACGCACAGCACCTGCTCGTGCAGCAGCCGCCAGCTCGTGGTGCGGGTGGGCGGCGGGGGCGTGACGAGCGCGAGGTCGAGCACGTCGTCGTCGAGCCAGCCGAACAGGTCCTGCGCGAAGCCCTGGCGCAGCTCGAAGCGACGGTCCGGGTCGTCGCGACGCAGCTCGGTCACGACGCGCGGCACCAGCCACCGCGCCACGGACTGCAGGAAGCCGAGCCGCACGGTGCGCGCGCCGAGCGCCTCCTGGCGCACGTGCCGGCGCGCCACCTCGATCTCGTCGAGCACGCGGGCGGCGTCGCCGCGGAAGCTCACGCCGGCACGGTTGAGCGCGATGCGGCGCCCGTGCCGGCGGAACAGCTCGACGCCGAGCCCCGCCTCGAGGCGGGCGAGCGTGCGGGAGACCGTCGACTGGTCCACGCGCAGCAGCGCCGCCGTGTCGCGGGTGCTCTCCGTCTCGCAGAGGGACAGGAACACCCGCAGGGTCTGCTCGTCCATCTCGCACCCCTCCCTCCGGACCGACAGATGCAATTCTGGCATCACGACCGGCGCCCGGATCATTTGGCGCATCGAAGCGCCGGGCGCATCGTGGTCCGGTGACCACCGCCCCGCCCGCGCCCGCCTCGGCGCGCGACGCCGCCCCGCTCGCGGGCCACCGCCCCGGGTCGCGGGCGTACCGCCGCACGCTGCTCGGGCTCGCCGCGGGCGGGCTCGCGAACTTCTCGCTGCTCTACTACGTGCAGCCGCTGCTGCCGCAGGTCGCCGCGCACTACGACGTCTCGGCGGGCGCGTCCGCCCAGGTGCTGTCGGTGACCACCGCGGCGATGGCCGTCGCACTGCTGGCCGTCGGCCCGGTCGCCGACCGGTTCGGGCGGGTCGAGGTGATGCGCTGGTCGCTGCTCGCCTCGGGCGTGCTGGGGCTCGCGAGCGCCTTCGCCCCCACCTGGGGCAGCCTGCTGGTGCTACGCGGGCTGGCCGGCGTCGCGCTGGCCGGCCTGCCCGCCGTCGCGCTCGCGTACCTGCGCGAGGAGATGCACCCGGGCGCGCACGCCCGCGCCAACGCCGCCTACATCGCCGGTACTGCGGTAGGCGGCGCCGTCGGGCGGCTCCTGCCCGGCCCGCTCGCCGCCCTCGGCGGGTGGCCGCTGGCCACCGAGGTACTGAGCGTCACGACGCTCCTCGCCGCCGTCGCCCTGTGGGCGCTGGTACCCCGCTCGGCACGGTTCACGCCGCGGCCGCTGCGGCTCGGCAGCGTGCTGACCGGGACGGCGTCGGCCTTCCGCGACCCGGTCGTGGCGCTGCTGTGCGCCGTCGGCTTCGCGAGCATGGGCACGTTCGTCGGCGTGTACAACGCGGTCGCCTTCCGGCTCGAGGCGCCGCCGTTCTCCCTCGGGCACGCGGTGACGCTCGTGTACCTGGCGTACCCGGTCGGCATCGTCACGCCGTCGGTCGCGCAGCTCCTGGCCCGACGGCGCGGGCGCGGCCCGGCCGTCGTGGCGGGCCTGGTGCTGCTCGCCGTCGGGGTCGCGGTGACCGTGCCGCCCTCCGTCGTGGCCGTCGTCGCCGGGCTCGGCGTCCTCACCGTCGGCTTCTTCTGCGCGCACTCCCTGGTCAGCGGCTGGGCCGTGGACCGCGCGCACCGGCAGGGGCGCGGCACCGCGCAGGCGTCGAGCGCCTACCTCTTCGCGTACTACGTGGGCAGCGCCATGATGGGCGCGGTCGCGACGCACGTCTGGGAGGGCGCCGGCTGGGCGGGAGTGGTCGTGACGGCGACCGCCACCACCGCCGTCGCCGTCACCGCCGCCGCGGTCGCCGCGCGCCTCGACCGCCGCCCTACGCTGTGACCGTGCCGCACGCGATCGCCGACGACTCCGCCGAGATCGCCTACCAGGTGCGGGGCGACGGGCCGCCGCTCGTGCTGCTGGCCGGGCAGGCGAACTCCCACCGCTGGTGGGACCCGGTGCGCGGCAGCCTCGGCGCCGGGCGCCGCACGATCACCCTGGACTGGCGCGGCACCGGAGCGTCCGGCCCCACGGACCGCGAGCTCACCACGCGGCGCCTCGCGGGCGACGTCGCCGCCGTCCTCGACGACCTGCGCGTCGAGCGCGCCGACGTCTACGGCACGTCGATGGGCGGCCGCGTCGCCCAGTGGTTCGCCGTCGACCATCCGCACCGGCTCGGGCGGCTCGTGCTCGGGTGCACGACGCCGGGCGGCGCGCACGCCGTCGAGCGCTCGCTCGAGGTGCGCCGCGCCATGGTGCAGCCCGACCGCCGCGCGGCCCGGCGCGCCCTGCTGGACCTCATGTACACGCCCGCGTGGCTGGCCGCGCACCCCGGCCCGACGACGGTCGAGGGCGACCCGTCGATGACTCCGCAGGCGCGGCGCGACCACCTGCGCGCCAGCGACGGCCACGACGCGTGGGACGACCTGCCGCGGGTGCTGGCGCCCACGCTCGTGCTGCACGGGGCGGACGACGTGCTCGCTCCCGCGGTGAACGCGGACCTGCTCGGGCGGCGGATCCCCGGCGCGCGCGTCGAGGTGCTGCCCGGCCTGCGGCACGCGTACTTCCACGAGGGCGAGGCCGTCGCGACGCCGCTGGTGCGCGAGTTCCTCGGGTGATCCCTCCGGCGAACCCCTGAGCCGGCCCTGAGCCCGGCGTCCTCCCCGGGTCGTACGTGCCGACCGCGAGGTTCCGCTCCGAGGCCGACGACGCCGCCACCTGCGCGTTCGTAGCGTCGAGGACATGACGCAGCACGAGAACCACCACGACCACCGCAGCACCCACCGCGCCGACCGCGCCGACGTCTCGACCGTCACCACGTCGCCCGTGCGCCGCTACCGCGGCGTCGGCGTGCTGGCGCTCGCCTCCGTCGTCGCCGTCACGACCACGGCGTGCGGCGCCATCTCGGAGGCGCTGCAGGACCGGAGCTCCGGTCACACCAAGGCGTTCGCGTACGACAGCGGCGCCGACGGCAAGGCCGACGAGGGGCTGCCCTCCTGGGTGCCCGACGACGCCTCCGACGTCCGCGGCGTCTTCCGCACCACCGGCGACGAGATGATCCTCACGATGGAGGCCGAGGTGACGTCCCTGCCGACCGACTGCACGTCCGTCGACGCCGACCACCCGCTCGTCGCGAAGCCCGCGCGCGACACCCTCACCGCCGACGACTACCGCACCGGATCGACGCTCGAGGCGGGCTGGTGGACCGCCGGCCAGGAGCAGGACGCGACCCTGCAGTGCGGCGGCTGGTGGGTGGGCGCGAAGGACGGCGCCCTGTTCGGGTTCACCCCGGAGCTCAAGGCCGTGCAGATCGAGGACCAGCCCGACCCGGCGTGACCGGGACGACGCCACAGGCCGGCCGAACTTCACCCGCCCCCGGTCGTCCGGGCAGCGGCGTGGACGGGACGACGGACGGATGCTGGAGGGGTCCGGCACCCTCGTGGCGGCTCCCCACGCCCGGGGACCGGCGGTCACAAGGGAGTGGAACGGCGATGGTCACGACTCGGCGCGGGTTCTCCAGCTTCTCGGTGGACGACCTCGACGCGGCACGCAGCTTCTACGCGGACACCCTCGGGCTCCGCGTCACGACCCTGGACGAGGGCATGGGCCTGGTGCTCCACCTCGACACGAGCTCGCCGGTGTTCGTGTACCCCAAGGAGGACCACACCCCGGCGGCGTTCACCGTCTTCCACCTGGCGGTGGACGACGTCGACCCGGTGGTGGACGACCTCGTCGCGAAGGGCGTGAGCCTGGAGCGCTACGAGGGCTTCGACCAGGACGAGAAGGGCGTCGCCCGCGGCTTCATGGAGGGCGGCGACGGCGCCTGGTTCACCGACCCGGCGGGCAACGTCATCGGCCTGATGGACGGCGAGGGGGTGCGACAGCTCCTCGACGAGGTCGGCGGGTGACCTCCGCCGCGAGCAGCCGCACCACCCCCCGCCGCCGCGGTCACTCGACGGTGACGGACTTCGCCAGGTTGCGCGGCCGGTCCACGTCCTCGCCGAGGGCGACGGCCGCGTGGTAGCCGAGCAGCTGGGTGGGGATGGTCAGCAGGATCGGGTCGAGCTCCACCTCGTTGCGCGGCACCTCGATGCGCGCCGTCGCCGCGTCGCCGAGCTCGACGCCCGGGTGCGTGATCGCGACGACGGCGCCGCCGCGGGCGCGGATCTCCTGCGCGGCGGTGATGTTGCGCTCGAGCAGGTCGTCGGCGGGCATGATCGCGACCGTCGGCAGCTCCGGGCTGATGAGCGCGAGCGGCCCGTGCTTGAGCTCGCTCGTCGGGTACGCCTCGGCGTGCCGGTAGGTGATCTCCTTGAACTTCTGGGCGCCCTCGCGCGCCACCGGGTAGCCCCGCACGCGGCCGATGAAGAACAGGCTCGGCGCCTCGGAGAGCTCCTTCGCCGCGGCGGACAGGTCCTCCTCGTCGCCCAGGATCTGCGCGATCTGCCCGGGGATCGCCCGCAGGCCGGCGATGATGCGCTTGCCGTCCGCGAACGACAGGTCGCGCACGCGGCCCAGCGCCAGCGCGAGCAGCGCGAACCCGACGCCCATGTGCGTGAGCGCCTTGGTCGACGCGACCGCCACCTCGGGCCCGGCGTGCAGGTAGATGCCGCCGTCCACCTCACGGGCGATGGAGGACCCGACGGCGTTGACGAGCCCGACGACGGTGCCGCCCTTGCGCTGCACCTCGCGGACGGCGAAGAGGGTGTCGGCGGTCTCGCCGGACTGGCTGACCACGACGTACAGGGTACTGGGCTCGATGATCGGGTTGCGGTAGCGGAACTCGCTCGCGGGCTCGGCGTCGGCCGGGATGCGCGCCAGGTCCTCGATCATGGACGCCCCGAGCTGGCCCACGTAGTACGCGGAGCCGCAGCCGAGGATCTTCACGCGGGCGAACCGGCGCATCTCGCGCGGGTCCAGGTTGAGGCCGTCGAGCTTGGCGGTGCCGAACCGGTCGTCGAGACGGCCGGACAGCATCCGCTCCACCGTCTCCGGCTGCTCGTGGATCTCCTTGTGCATGAAGTGGGCGTGGCCGCCCAGCTCCAGCTCCTCGACGGTGAGGTCGATCGTGACGGCGTCGCGCGCCGTGTGCTCCTCGTCGTTGGTGAAGGTGCGGAACCCGTCGGCCGTCACGGAGGCGAAGTCGCCGTCGTCGAGCAGCACGACCTGGCTGGTGTGGCGCACGATCGCCGCGGCGTCCGAGGCCACGAACATCTCGCCGTCGCCGACGCCGAGCAGCAGCGGCGAGCCGTTGCGCGCGACGACGACGCGGTCCGGGTTCTGCACGTCGGTCACCGCGAGGGCGTAGGTGCCGTCGATCTGCGCGACGGCGGCGCGCACGGCGTCCTCGAAGCCCAGCCCGGCCGCGAGCTCGCGCGCCACGAGGTGGGCGATGACCTCGGTGTCCGTGTCGGAGGTGAGCTCGACGCCGTCGGCGGTGAGGCGCGAGCGCAGCGCGTGGAAGTTGTCGATGATGCCGTTGTGCACCACGTGCACGCGGCCGTCGAACGAGGTGTGCGGGTGGGCGTTGCGCTCGCTCGGCTCGCCGTGCGTCGCCCAGCGCGTGTGGCCGATGCCGACGGTGCCGGCGAGGCGCGCGGGCAGTGCGGCCTCGAGGTCGCGCACGCGGCCCTTGGCGCGCACGACGCGCGACGGGTGCGCGCTGGAGCGCGGGTTGAGCACGGCGATACCGGCCGAGTCGTAGCCGCGGTACTCCAGCCGCGTGAGGCCCTCGACGAGGACGGGTGCTGCCTGCTGGGGGCCGACGTAGCCGACGATTCCACACATGGGTCTGGGTGCTCCTAGCCGTAGATGTTCAGCCGTAGGTTCTTCAGCCGTAGATGGTGCGACGGACCTGGCGCTCGCTGAGCTCCGGTGCCGCGACCAGCCGGTCGCGGAGCTCGACGGCGATCTGCGCGTAGATCTCCTCGTTGCGGCGCCCGTAGGTGCGCAGCGACGCGTGCCGACGCCGGACGTACTCCTCCACCGGTTCGCGGTACCAGGCGAGGACGTCCTCGACGACGCGCTCCGCCTCGGCCGGGGAGAGCCCCGTGGAGGTCGCGATGCGGGCGACGAGATCGGCGTCGGTCACCGGGACATCATGCGCCCCGCGGCCCCGACATGCCAGATCCTGCCCGAAATCGGGCAGGATCTGGCATGGGGCCACGCAGGTTGCGAGCGCGTCACGCCTCCCGGACGGCGTCCCCGTAGGCGTCCGCGAACCGCTCCAGCTGGTCAAGGAAAGCACCCACGTCGGCGCCGAGCACGGCGAGACCGTCGGCGTAGGCGCCGAGCGCCTGGCCGGTCGCCTCCTCGAACCGGGCGAGCCCCTCCTCGGTCGGCTCGAGGAGGCGGGCCGAGCGGCCGGGCGCGGTGAACCGGCGCAGCAGCCCCGCCGCGAGCGCCCCGTTGACCTGACGGTTGACCGTGGACTGCTCGAGCCGCAGCGCCTCGGCGATCTCCCGCAGCGTGCGGGGCCGGCCGTCGGAGAGCAGCCACAGGAGGCGACCGTCGGCGGTGCCGAGCGGGCTGCGGTGCTCCGCGAGACGGCGGTGGAGGTCGAGCCGGAAGAGCAGGCCCGCGACCCGGCGGTCGTCGGTCAGCTCAGCGGGGTCGGACGACGAGGGCGACGGCGCGGACGACGGTGTCACGGTCGGCATCGGGATCCCTTCGGAGGGTTGACGCTGGTCGATATGCAGGTAGCATACACACGGTCTTATGTAAGTTACACATCCCGAGGTGTGCCGTGAGCTCTTCTCCGTCCCCCGTCCCCGACGCGCCGCCGCGCACCGACCGGCGGGCCATCGCCGTCGTCGTGGTCGTCTGCTTCAGCAGCCTCTGCGCGGCGCTCATGCAGTCGCTCGTCATCCCGATCCAGAGCGAGCTGCCCGAGCTGCTGTCGACGTCGGCCAGCACGGCGTCGTGGGTGGTCACGGCCACGCTGCTCGGCGGCGGCGTCGCGATGCCGGTGACCGGCCGGCTCGCCGACCTCTACGGCAAGAAGCCGGTGCTCGTCGTCTCGGCCGCCGTGCTGGTGGTCGGCTCGCTGGTCTGCGCCGTCTCCGGCTCCGTGGGCCCCGTGCTGGTCGGCCGGGTGCTGCAGGGCGTCGCGATGGGCTACATCCCCGTCGCGATCAGCATGGTCCGCGAGATCGCGCCGCCGCACCTGCGCAACACCGCCGTCGCGGGCGTCAGCGCCACGCTCGGCGTCGGCGGCGCGCTCGGCCTGCCGCTGGCCGCGTGGATCGCGCAGGACTTCGACTGGCACATGCTGTTCTGGGTCTCTGTCGTCCTCGCCGTCGTCATGACGGCCCTCACCGCGACGGTCGTGCCGCACGTGCGCGACGCCCACCCCGGCCGCCTCGACGTGGTCGGTGCGATCGGGCTGGCGATCGGCCTCGTCGGCGTCCTCGTCGGCGTCTCCAAGGGCAACGACTGGGGCTGGGGCGCCGCGAGCACCCTCGGCATGGTCGTGGGCGGCGTCGTCGTCCTGCTGCTGTGGGGCTGGTACGAGCTGCGCCACGACGACCCGCTGGTCGACCTGCGCACCACCGCCCGCCGTCCCGTGCTGCTCACCAACCTCGCCGCCGTCCTCATCGGGTTCGGCATGATGGCGCAGTCCATCGTCGTGCCGCAGCTCCTCGAGATGCCGGAGGCCACCGGCTACGGCCTGGGCCAGACGATCCTCGAGGCGGGCCTGTGGATGGCCCCGGCGGGCCTCATGATGATGCTCTTCACGCCGGTCTCGTCCCGGCTGCTCACCCGGCTCGGCGGCCGCAGCACCATGGCGATCGGCGCGGGCGTGCTCGCGCTCGGCTACGTCGTCGCCGTCTTCCTCATGGACGCGCCGTGGCAGCTCATGCTCGCCTCGTGCGTGGCGTCCGCGGGTGTCGGGATCGGGTACGCCGCGATGCCGACGCTCATCCTCACCAACGTGCCGGCCGCCGAGTCGGCCGCGAGCGTGGGGCTGAACAGCCTCATGCGCTCCATCGGCACCACCGTGGCGGGCGCCGTCATGGCGATCGTGCTCACGAGCCGGACCACGGTGCTGGCGCCGGGCACCCCGCCCATCCCCACCGGCGGCGCGTTCCAGCTCTGCTTCGTCATCGGCGCCGTCGCGGCGGCCGTCGGCGCGGCGATCGTGCTGTGCATCCCGCGGCAGCGCAGCGGGCAGGGGGAGGGTCGGCACCTGGCCGCCGTCCCCGACGCCGACGACGAGCCCGCCCTGGTGGGCTGAGCCACCTCGCACCGGGGACGCCGCCGGAGGCCGCTGCGCCAGGTTCGTGACGTGGCGGCCTCCGGTGACAGGCTTCGTCGACCTCGGGCACCGGTCGAGCGACGTCAGGCAGGAACCTTGTCGAGGAAGCCGCGGACGTCGCGGATGCGCTGGTCCGCGTCGACCACGAGCACGTCGAAGCCGATCACGACGGGCTCCTCGCCGGCCGGTCCGAGGCCCCACTGGAAGCGGACCTGCTGATGGTGAGCATCGATGTCGCCGACGGGGGTGAAGACGAACCCGGGGAACTGAGCCTGGACGGCCTGGATGGTCGTCTCGACCGCTTCGCGGCCCTGTGCCTCGGCGAGCGGGTCGACGTAGGCGCAGTCCTCGGCCCAGTGGCTGGTGAGGAGCTCGGCGCGGGCCGACCTGTCGGTGGCGTTCCAGGTGTCGAGGTAGCGGGTCACGATCTCGTTCATGGCGTCTTCCCTTCTCGAATGACGGTGCACCCGAAGACTCGCCGCTCGTCGGACGTCCGGTCGATGACCTCCGAGGTCATGGTGGCCCTCGACGGGTGCTGCCTACGCTCCTCCCATGACCTCGACGGTGATGGCTCCAACGGTCGGCACCGAGCTGCGCCGCTGGCGTGAGCTGCGATCCTTGAGCCAGCTCGCGCTCGCCAACCAGGCGGAGGTGAGCACCCGGCACGTGAGCTTCATCGAGAACGGACGGTCCCGGCCGACCCCGGAGATGATCGTCCGGCTGGCCGAGGTGATGCAGGTACCCCTGGGCGAGCAGAACCGACTTCTGCTCGCGGGGGGCTTTGCTCCCCGGTACCCGCACCGTGCCACCGACGACGAGGCGCTCGCGCCGGTGATGGCCGGGTTGCAGTCCTTGCTGGACGCGCACGCGCCGTACCCGGCGCTGCTCCTCGACGACCGTTGGGACGTGGTCGATGCCAATCGACCCGTCGATGCGCTGGTCGCCGGCTGCGACCCGAGGCTGCTCGAGCCTCCGCTGAACGTGATCCGACTCTGTCTGCATCCGCAGGGACTCGCGCCACGCATCCGCAACCTGCCCACCTGGCGGAAGCACCTGCTTCACCAGCTCGAGCAACGCATCGCCCGCACCGGGGGCGACAAGGACCTGGTCGCGCTCCGAGAAGACGTCGTCGGCTACCCCTGCGACGGTGAGCCCCCCACCCGGCCGTCGGTCGACCCGGTGGTCCCGCTGGAGATCGAGGCGGGCGGGGAGGTGCTCCGGATGTTCAGCGTGGCCAGCCAGATCGAGAGCGCCTCCGACGTCACCCTCCACGGTCTCCACCTCGAGACGTTCCTGCCTGCCGACGACCGCACCCGCCGGCTCCTGAACCCCTGACGCCCGCCGCGCGCCGCACCACCCCTCGGGGAGACGGGCGCTAGATCCCGGCGACCGCCACCACGGTCACCAGGAGCACCACGAGGGCGATGCCCGCCGCCGCCACGACGTGCACCGCGGGGCGGCGGCGCAGCACCGCGACGAACTCGCGCAGGTAGGCGCTGGGGAAGAAGTAGCCCGCCGTCGGCGCCCCCACCGCGTGCACGTCGAGGCCGAGGTCCATCGCCTCCATGGCGGCGCGCGGCGCGTGGTAGTTGTTCGTCGCGAGGAGGTACGGGCCCTCCGTGCCGTGCTCGCGCAGGACGGCGACGCCGAGGGTGAGGTTCTCGCGGGTGGTGCGCGCCCGGTCCTCGACGAGCACGCGGTCGGCGGGGACGCCGCGGTCGACGAGCCACTCCCCCATCGCGACACCCTCGGGGCGGTCCTCGTCCGCGCCCTGCCCGCCGGACGGGACGATCGGCACCGGGACGCCGGCGGACCCCAGGCGGTCCGCGGCGTCCCGACCCGCCGTGAGGCGCGCCGCGAGCAGCGGCGGCACCCGTCCGCCCACCACCTTGGACCCCAGCACGATGACGCCGTGCGCGGGGACCCGTGCCGCGTACCGGCGGTACAGCAGCGTCTGGGTCACGAAGCCCAGGAAGACGAACCCCAGCCACGCCGTGCCCATCGCCAGCCCGACGACCAGCCCCACGGCCCACGGCGCCCGCAGCAGCACGGGGGCGGCGACCACGAACGGCGCGGCCAGCATGGCCACCCCGACCAGCAGCGACAGGAGGTTGCCGAGGCTGCGGCGCTCGCGGCGCACCATCGTCAGCCCGTTGACCACCAGGAAGACCGGCAGCACGAGGAGCCCCAGGCCGAGCACGCCGAACAGGAGGAAGGAGATCAGCCCCATGGCGGTCGTGCCGCCGGGCACCAGCGCCACGAGCTGACCCAGCAGGCCCACCCCGGTGTAGACGACGGCGAGGGCGAGGAACCCGTTGCGCAGGCGGCGGCGGTCCACCCGCAGCGAGTGCACCAGCCAGAGCACCCACAGGCCGCAGATCACCGCCGACCCGACGACGGACCAGACGGTGGCGTTGACCTCGGCACTCACGCCCGCAGGATAGGGGGACGCGGGCGAAAATGCCGGGACCGTGGGGCGCCGTCGTGGTCGGATGCGGGGATGACCTCACGCATCTCGCACACGACGTTCGACTGCCGCGACGCCTACGCCCAGTCCGAGTGGTGGAAGCAGGTGCTCGGCTACGTCGACGTGCCGGGCGACCCCAACCTGCCGGGCCACGAGGAGTGCATGATCGTGCCGCCCGCCGGCCACGCCGCGCCCGCCGAGAGCCACGGGCGCCTGCTGTTCATCGAGGTGCCGGAGCCCAAGACGGTGAAGAACCGCGGGCACCTCGACCTGCGGCCGACCGACCGCACGCAGGCCGAGGAGGTGGAGCGCCTGCTCGCGCTCGGTGCCACCCAGGTGGCCGACCTCCGTCGCCCGGACGGCCAGGGCGGCTGGGTGGTGCTCGCCGACCCGGAGGGCAACGAATTCTGCATCCTGCTCAGCGAGGCCGAGCGGGCTGCGGTGCTGGCCGCTCAGGAAGGCTGACCGGCCGGGGCGCCGCCGCGCGGGCCGCGAAGACCGCCACGACGAGCAGCACGACGACGGCGAGCATCGCGAGCCGCAGCCCCAGGTGCTCGCCGAGGAAGCCGAGCAGCGGCGGGCCCACCAGGAACGCGAGGTACCCGCTCGTGGCGACGGCGCTCACCCGCTCGGCGCCGCGCTCCGGGTCGTCGCCCGCCGCGGAGATCGCGACCGGGAACCCGAGCGACGCGCCCAGGCCCCACAGCGCCACCGCGACGCCCGCCATCACCGGGCTCGGGGCGAACACGACGGCGAGGATGCCGGCGATGGCGCACACCGCGCTCACGGACAGCACCGCGGCGCGGCCGAACCGCTCGACCACCGGCCCGCCCGCGAACCGGCCCACCGTCATCGCCGCGGCGAACCCCGCGTAGACCAGCGAGCCGTGCGTGGCCGACATCCCGTGGCCGTCGACCATGAGCAGGGGCAGCCAGTCGTTCGCGGCGCCCTCGGCGAACGCCATCGCGAGCACGACGACGCCGATGAGCACCAGGCGCCCGTCGCGCCACACGTTGGGCCGGCGCTCGCCCGGGGCGTCGGCCCCCCGCGCCTCCCGGGCCTCCTGGCGGCCGGTGCCCGCCGGGATCCCCGGCAACGCCCACGCCACGAGCGCGGCCATCACGGCCGCCATCGCCAGCAGGTGCCACACCACGGGGAAGTCGAGCGCCGTGAGCGCGATGCCCGCGAGGGCGCCGACGACGGTGCCGAGGCTGAAGCTGCCGTGCAGCGCGGGCAGCACAGGCCGCCCCGAGTCCACCTCGAGCGCCGCGCCCTCGATGTTGAGCCCGATCTCGCCGAGCCCGCCGCCGAGCCCGACGAGCAGCAGGCCGGCGAACGCGCCCGCCGCGAGGCCGGCGGCCGCGGCCGAGCCGATGACCGCGACGCCCACCACCACGAGCAGGGAACCGACCAGGATGACGGGGCGGGCGCCCCGGCGGCGGACGATCGGCCCCGCCGACAGCACGCCCGTCATCGAGCCGACGGACAGGCCGAAGAGGACCAGCCCCATCCCTGCGGTCGACGCGCCGAGCGCGTCCCGGACGTCGGGCGTGCGGGTGATCCACGACGACATGCCGAGCCCCACGAGCAGCGTCAGCGAGAACAGCGACAGGCGACGGCGGAGCGGGGCGGGCATGCGGATGATCGTATCCGCGATCCTCGTATCGATTCGACCGTGCCCGCGCTCAGGCATCCGTCCGCCCGTCGTCGTCCTCCGCGATGCTGCGCACCACGCGCGCGGGGTTGCCCACGGCGACGACGTTCGCAGGGACGTCCCGCGTGACGACGGAGCCGGCGCCGACCACGGAGTTGTCGCCGATCGTGACGCCGGGGCAGACGATGACGCCGCCGCCCAGCCAGACGTTGTCGCCGAGCGTGATCGGCTTCGCGGCCTCGAGCTTGTCGCGACGCGGCGTCGGCTCGACCGGGTGGGTCGGCGTGAGGAGCTGCACGTTCGGGCCGATCTGGCAGTCCGCGCCGATGACGATCGGCGCCACGTCCAGCGCGGTGAGGTGGTAGTTGACGAACGTGCGCGGGCCGACGTGCAGGTTCTCGCCGTAGTCGACGTACAGCGGCGGCCGGATCACCGCGCCCTCGCCCAGCGTGCCGAGCAGCTCCTCGAGCACCGGGCGCGCGCCCGCCGGGTCGTGCGGCGCCGTGCGCGCGTACTCGTCCTGCAGCCGCGCGGCCCGCAGGGCGCGGCGCTCGATCTCCGGGTCGTCCGCGACGTACAGGTCGCCCGCGAGCATCCGCTCGTGGTTCGTGCGCGGGTCGCCGGCGAAGTGGTCCTTGGTCATGGCGACGAGCGTACCGGTGATGTGTACGATCGTACGCATCGGGCGCGGATGTCCCTGTCTCGCGGGCCGCGCCCGCTCCGCTAGGTTCGGCGCATGTCTCCCACGTTCGTGCTGGTCCACGGCGCTTTCGCCAACTCGTTCTCCTTCGCGCCGCTGCAGGCGGAGCTCGCGCTGCGCGGCCTCCGTTCGCTCGCCGTCGACCTCCCGGGCCACGGGTTCGGGGCGACCTTCCCCGCCGCCTACCAGGCGCCGCAGGACCTGGCCGGGCTCGCGACGGCGCCCGGGGCGATCCAGGGCGTGACCCTCGCGGACAACGCGGCGCACGTGATCGAGGTGCTGGAGCGGGTGCGGCACCACGGGCCGGTGGTCCTGGTCGCGCACAGCCGCGGCGGCGCCACCGTCACCGCGGTGGCGAACGCGCGGCCCGACCTCGTCGACCGCCTCGTGTACGTGGCGGCATGGGCGCCGGTGGACCTCGACGCGGCCGCCTACAACGCCGAGCCGGAGATGGCGTCGGTGGACGCCGCCGCCCTCGCCGGGGCGCTCGCCGCGAGCCCGGCCGACGTCGGCCTGCTGCGCTGCAACTTCCGCACCGCCGACCCGGAGGTGCTCGCGAGCCTCAAGGCCCTGTTCCTCGCCGACGGCACCGACGACGAGTTCCGCACCTTCCTCAACACCTTCCAGCCCGACGAGAACCTCGACGCCGGCACCCCGGACGACCGGGCGCAGGCCGCGACCTGGGGCAGCGTGCCGCGCACCTTCGTGCGGCTCACCCACGACGCGAGCATGCCGCTCGCCATGCAGGACCGGCTGATCCGCGAGGGCGACGCGCTGACCCCCGACAACCCGTACGACGTGCGCGACCTCAGCTCGAGCCACCTGGGATGGCTGGTGCACCCGGCCCCGGCCGCCGACCTGCTCGCGGAGGTCGCGTCGCGCTGAGCGGCGGGTGCAGCACCAGCACCACGACGACCGCCACCATGATCACGGCGGTGAGGGTGACGGGCACCGGGATCACCGGGTCGCACAGCACCAGCAGCGCGCCCACCGGGACCACCGTGTTGACGACGCGGTCGGCGTTGTCGCGGATCGCGAGCCACCAGACGCCCAGCACGAACACGGCGATGGGGATCGTGACCGTGAACGACGCCCCGACGTCGGACAGCGCGGTGTGCCCGGTGAGCGCGTCGATCTCCACCTCGATGCCGGCGGAGAACGCGCCCGCGGCGGCGAAGACGAAGTAGTGCACGTAGCCGTAGCGCAGCGACCGCGACAGCCGGGCGTCCTGCCCCAGCGCGCGGTGGTGCGGCGGCCAGAAGTAGATCCACCACAGCGCGGCCGTCACGACGACGGTCAGCACGGCGATCGAGATCAGGGACCCGAGGTCCTGCTCGTCGTGCAGCGCCTCGATGATCGCGTTGGACGACGCGAGCAGGCTCTCGCCGAGCAGGATCAGGGTGAACAGGCCGTACCGCTCCGTGATGTGGTGCGGGTGCCAGGGGGTGCGGCCGCGGCGCTCGGCGACCACCGGGACGGCCAGCTCCGCCGCGGCGAGCACGACCCACGCCGCGCCCTGCCAGCCCGGGGGCAGCGCGAGGAACGCCAGCCAGCAGACCTGGACGACGGCGATGCCCGCGGCGTAGGCGCGCGTCGCGGCGCGGGCGGGGCCGTCCGTGCCTGAGGCGCGCAGCCACTGCGCGATCATCGCCACGCGCATGAGGACGTACCCGGCGACGACGACGGTGAAGTCGCCGTCGACGAACACCCCCTCGATCCCCGCGGCGAGCACGAGCACGCCCGACATCTGCACGATCGTCAGCACCCGGTAGAGCCAGTCGTCCGTGTCGAACGACGTGGCGAACCAGGTGAAGTTCATCCACGCCCACCAGATCGCGAAGAACACCATCCCGTACGACAGCAGCCCGCTCCCGACGTGCCCCTCGGTGAGGGCGTGGTGCAGCTGCACCGACGCGACGCTCACCGCGACCACGAACACCAGGTCGAAGAACAGCTCCAGCGGGCTCGCGGTGCGGCCCGGCTCCTGCGGGTCGCGGGCGGCCATGCGTACCAGGCGGGACCGCGGCGGCGTCTCGGGCGTGCTCACGCGAGCCATCGTGCACCCGTCGTGCCCGACGGGCCACGGGTCGGCGGCCCGGCTACGCTGCCCGGGATGTTCTCGGACCGCAGACGTCGGCGCGCCGCGCGACGGATCAGGCCCGGTGACGGGCACGCCCTGCAGCGCTTCCGATGGTGGCAGCCGCTGTCGCGGGCCCTCTTCCACCTGGACCTCGTGGGCGACGGCGGCGTGCCCGAGCGCTGGTCGGTCGACGTGCGGCTCTGGGGCGACTCCGACGACGGCGACGTGCGGGCCCGGCTCTACCGCGACGGGCTGCACGCCGCGACGTCGAGGCTCCCCGCCGAGCTCCCGGTCACCGGCGGCGTCGTCCAGGTGGCCACCAGCAGCTACGGGCTCCGCCGCTGCCACTACGTGACGCCCGACGGCCGCGAGCGTCAGCTCGAGCCCGACCCCGCCTCCGCCGAGGGGCGCCGCGCCCGCCTGGAGCGCGACCGCCCCGGCCTGAGCCGCGGGATCGGCGCGGTCGCGTGGGTCGTCCTCGCGGTCGCGCTGGTGCTCGGCGTCCCGCAGATCGTCGAGCAGATCTCGCAGGTCCCGCCCGTCGCCGAGCGGTTCGGCACGTTCACCTCGCCGGTCCGGTTGCCCGCGGGCCTCAACGTCGCGCTCCTGGTCGCGACGATCCTGGCGAGCACCGAGCGCGCGCTGCGCCTGCGCTACCACTGGCTGCTCGACGGGGGGCTGTTCGAGGGCGACGACTGACCGCGGGGAGATCCTGCGAAGACGCTGCAAAGCGATCGATACCTATTGACTTTCGATAGGTCGTGACGGCACTCTCGTCGCCATGTCCCGCACCCAGCGCCTCGTCGGACCGCTCCGCGGCCTGCTCATCGCGGTCTTCGCCGCCCTCGTCGCCACCCAGGTCGCCGTGCTGCCCGCCGCCTTCGCACGGATGGCCGACGAGTCCCCCGACCTCGCTCCCCTGCGCTGGCCGCTCCTCGTGCTCGCCGTCGTCGGCATTGCCTGCGTCGAGGCGGTCATCGTGTGCACGTGGCGGCTGCTGACGATGGTGCGCGACGACCGGATCTTCTCCGACCACGCGATGGTCTGGGTCAACGGCATCGTGGCGGCCGTGGCCGGGGCGTGGCTGCTCGTGCTGGTGGCGTTCGCGCTGCTCGTCGCCGCGGAAGGGCTGGCCGGGCTGGCCGCGCTGCTGCTCGGGGTGCTGCTCGTGGGCGCCGCCGTGGGGCTGCTGATGGTGGTGCTGCGCGCGCTCCTGCGCCAGGCCACGGAGCTGCGCACCGACCTCGACGGGGTGATCTGATGCCGATCGTCGTCCGCCTCGACGTGGAGCTCGCCCGGCGCAAGCTGAGCGTCGGCGAGTTCGCCGAGCGCGTGGGGCTCACGCCCGCCAACGTCGCCGTCCTCAAGAACGGGCGGGCCAAGGCCGTCCGCTTCGCCACCCTCGAGGCCATGTGCCGCGTGCTCGGCTGCCAGCCGGGCGACCTGCTGGAGTGGGTCGACGACGAGCCCGACGGGGGTGCGCACGATGCGGGCTGACGTGCTCGTGGTCGGGGCGGGGCTGGCCGGGCTGTGGACGGCGACGGAGCTCGCGCGGCACGGGCACGACGTCGCCCTCGCGGACCGGCGCTCCCGCCTCGACACCACCGTGCGCACCACCGGCATCTTCGTGCGCCGCACGCTGGAGGACTTCGACCTGCCGCCCGAGCACCTCGGCCCACCGGTCCGGCGGATGGTGCTCTACCCGCCGTCGCACCGGGACCCGGTCACCCTCGACAGCAGGCACGACGAGTTCCGCGTGGGCGACATGGCCGCGCTGTACCTGGAGCTGGCCGCGCGGGCCGCCGTCGCGGGCGTGCGCGTCGAGCTCGGCACCCGGTACCTCGGCTCGCGCGGCGACGTGCACCTCCTGCACGGCCCGGGCGGACCCGTCGAGGCGCGCGCGACGTTCGTCGTCGGGGCCGACGGCGCCCGCTCCGCCGTCGCGCGCGAGCTGGGCCTCGACCGCAACCGCGAGCTGCTGGTCGGCGCCGAGGAGGTCTTCGAGGTGCCGCCGCGCGGCAGCCGGCCGGACACCGTCCCGGCCTTCCACTGCGTGCTCGACCCGCGCCTCGCGCCCGGCTACCTCGCCTGGGTGCTCGACGACGGGCAGCACGCGCACGTGGGCGTCGCCGGGTACCCCGACCGGTACCCGCACGGCCTGCGCGACGCGCTGCGGCGCTTCGCCGCCACGGCGCCCGGCCTCGCGGGCGTGCCCGTGCCCGACGCCGTCGAGCGACGCGCCGGACCGATCCCCGTGGGCGGGCTGCTGCGCCGCATCGCGGGGCCGCGCGGCCTGCTCGTGGGGGACGCCGCGGGCGCCGTCTCGCCGCTCACCGCGGGCGGGCTCGACCCGTGCCTGCGACTGTCCGCGCACGCGGCCGACGTCCTCGACCGCGCCCTGCGCACCGGCGACCGGCGCGAGCTCGCGCGGTACGACGGCGCCGCGCTGCGCGCCCGGTTCCGGGGGCGCCTCGCCCTGCGCCGCGGCCTGTCGCTGGTGCGCACGCCCGCCGTCGCCGCCGCCGGCGTCGCCGCGCTGCGCACGCCGCCCGGTCGTGCCGCCGCCCGGCGCATCGTCTTCGGGCACGGGTCGTTCCCCGACCCCTCGTCAGCGAGCCGGAAGATCGTCCTCGCCGCGCCGGGCGCACGGGGCTAGATTGCGGGGATGCCGCCCGTCGACTCGCTCGTCGCCTTCGCCCTCGCCTCGGTCGTGCTCATCGCGATCCCGGGGCCGAGCGTGCTGTTCGTGATCGGCCGGTCGCTGTCGCTCGGGCGACGCGGCGGGCTGCTGAGCGTGCTGGGCAACGAGCTGGGCGCGCTCGTCCCGGTCGCCCTCGTGGCGCTGGGCGTGGGCACGCTCGTGGCGCAGTCCATCGCGCTGTTCACGACCCTCAAGCTGCTCGGCGCCGCCTACCTCGCCTACCTCGGCGTCCAGGCCGTCCGGCACCGGCGCGAGGGCACCGACGTGGGGACGGACCCGCGGGCGCGGGCCGCGTCGTCGTGGACGGTGCTGCGGCAGGGGTTCGTCGTCGGGGCGACCAACCCCAAGACGATCGTGTTCTTCGTCGCCGCGCTCCCCCAGTTCGTCGACTTCCACGCCGGGGCGGTGCCCCTCCAGATGCTGGTGCTGGGGCTGGAGTTCACGCTGATCGCGCTGGTGCTCGACGGCACCTGGGCGGTCCTCGCCGGCACGGCCCGCGCATGGTTCGCCCGGTCGCCGCGGCGCCTGGCGGCGATCCGCGGCACCGGCGGCGGGATGATGGTGGGCCTCGCCGGCGTGCTGGCCCTCACGCCGGCGAAGTCCTGACCGTCACACGGTGAGCAGCACCTTGGTGGCGCGCCGCTCGTCCATGGCCGCGTAGCCCTCGGCCGCCTTCTCGAGCGGCAGCGTGAGGTCGAAGACCTGGCCCGGGTCGATCTCCCGGTCCCAGACGAGCCGGACGAGCTCCGGCAGGAAGCGCCGCACGGGGGCCGGGCCGCCGTGCAGGTGGATGCCGGCCATGAACATGTCGTCGCCGGGCAGGGCGACGTCGTGGGAGACGCCCACGAAGCCCATGTGGCCGCCCGGGCGGGTCGAGTGCACGGCCTGCATCATCGACTCCTGCGTGCCGACGGCCTCGATCACGGAGTGCGCGCCGAACCCGCCGGTCAGCTCCTTGATGCGGGCCACGCCCGCGTCCCCGCGCTCCTCGACGATGTCGGTGGCGCCGAACCGGCGGGCCAGCGCCTGGCGGTCGGCGTGCCGGGACATCGCGATGACGCGCTCGGCGCCGAGCTGCTTCGCGGCGAGGACGCCGAGCAGCCCGACCGCGCCGTCGCCCACGACGGCGACCGTCTTGCCGGGGCCGGCCTCGGCGGCCACGGCCGCGAACCAGCCGGTGCCCAGGACGTCGGAGGCGGCGAGCAGCGACGGCACGAGGTCGTCGTCGGGCATGCCGGGCGTCGCGACGAGCGTGCCGTCCGCCAGGGGGATGCGCGCCCGCTCCGACTGGGTGCCGAGGGTGCCCATGAGCACACGGTGCACGCAGTAGGCCTGGTAGCCGGACTCGCAGATCTCGCAGGTGTTGTCCGACGCCCAGAAGGAGCCGACGACGAAGTCGCCGACCTTGACGGTCCGGACGTCGGCGCCGATCTCCTCGACGACGCCGACGTACTCGTGGCCCATGACGGCGTCGTGGACGTCCTCGACGCCGCGGTAGGGCCAGAGGTCGGACCCGCAGATGCAGGTGGCGGTGACGCGGATGATCGCGTCGGTGGGCTGGATGATCCGGGGGTCCTCGCGCTCGATGACGCGCACGTTGCCGGGGGCGTGCAGGACGACTCCACGCATGGTGGTGCTCCGTTCTCTCGGTGTCTCGGGTGGTTCAGGAGTGGACGGGGTCCGCGTCGAGGTCGACACGGAGGACGGTGGGCCGGCCGGCGCGGCTGCGCGCGGCGAGCACGCGGAAGGCGACGGCGGCGAGCGCGACGGCCGCGACGGTGACCAGCCCCAGGGGCAGGATCGTCGCGGCGCCGGCGAGCCCGACCAGCGGGGCGGCCACGCCGCCGAAGCCGAAGCGGACCATGCCGAGCAGGGACGACGCCGTGCCCGCGAGCCGCGGGTAGCCGGCGAGGGCGAGCGTCGTCGCGGGCGGGGAGGTCGTGGCCACGCCGCTCGCGAGGGCCAGCAGCGACACGACGACGACCCACAGCGGCGTCGTCGTCAGGCCCGACACCAGCAGCCCGAGCGCGCCGAGGCCCGCGAGGCCGGTGCCGACGGCGAGGGTGCCGGGCACGCTCCAGCGCTCGGCCGCCCGGCCCGCGAGGAACCCGCAGGCCATGAAGCCGGCGGAGTTGAGGCCGAACGCGAGCGCGTACCCCTGCGGCGACAGGCCGTAGAGGCCCTGCAGCACGAACGTCGCGCCGGACAGGTACGCGAACAGCGCCGCGTACACGAAGCCCTGGTGCAGGATCGCGCCGACGAAGACCCGGTCGGACAGCAGCACGCGGAAGTCGCGGCCCGTCTGGGCGAAGCCGCCGGCGGTGCGCTGCTCGGCGAGCAGCGTCTCCGGGAAGGCGACGAGCGCCGCGACGAGGATGGCCGCGCCCGCGGCCGCGAGGAAGACGAAGAGCCCGCGCCAGTCGGTGACCCTGCTCAGCTGCCCGCCGAGCAGCGGTCCGACGATCGCCGCGAGCCCGCCGACCACGGTGAGGCGGCCGTAGAAGCGGATCAGGGCGCCGCCGTCGTAGACGTCGCGGCCCGCGGCCTGCGCGATGACGATGCCCACGCCGCCCGCGAGGCCCTGCACGAGGCGGGCGCCGACCAGCAGCTCCACGGTGGGGCTGACCGCGCACAGCGCCGACGTCACGACGTACGCGACGACGCCGACCAGCAGGACGCCGCGCCGCCCGTACCGGTCGGACAGCGGGCCCGCGACCAGCTGCCCGAGGGCGAGGCCCACGAGGCAGGCGGTCACCGTGAGCTGGGCGACCGACGTCGCCGCCCCGAGGTCCGCGGTGAGCGCGGGCAGCGCGGGGAGGTACAGGTCCATCGAGATCGGGCCGAAGACCGTGAAGAGGAGCAGCAGGGCGGGAGCGGGCATGGCGCCCAGCGTCCGTCCCCCGCCCGCCCGGCGGGAGTCCCTGACGAACCGTGTACCGGCAGTACACCCTTCACGGCCGCCGCGGCGCGGCGGCCGTGCCTAGCCTGGCGGCATGGACAACCGAGCCGAGGTGCGCGAGTTCCTCATGTCGCGCCGCGCCAAGGTCACCCCCGACGAGGCCGGGCTGCCCGGGGGCTCGAACCGCCGGGTGCCCGGCCTGCGGCGCAGCGAGGTGGCGATGCTGGCCGGGGTGAGCGTCGAGTACTACGCGAAGCTCGAGCGCGGCGCGATCGCGGGTGCGAGCGCGTCGGTGCTCGACGCCGTGTCGCGGGCCCTGAACCTGGACGACGCCGAGCGGGCGCACCTCCTCGACCTCGCGCGGGCGGCCGACGGCATCCCGACGTCGGGGCGCTCGCGCGGCCGTGCCACCCGGCCGGCGGACCCTCGCCCGAGCCTGCAGTGGGCGCTGGAGGCGATCACCGACGGCGTCGCGTTCGTCCGCGACCCGCGGCAGAACCTGCTCGCGACCAACGCCCTGGGCCGCGCGTTCTACGCCCCCGTCATCGGCGACGGCGGTCGCACGCCCAACCTCGCGCGCTTCCAGTTCCTCGACCCGGCGGCCCGCGACTTCTACCCTGACTGGGACCTGTTCGCGCAGATGTGCGTGGGCGTGATGCGCGCGGAGGCCGGCCGGAACCCCCACGACAAGGCCTTCCAGGACCTGGTGGGCGAGCTGTCGACCCGCAGCGAGACCTTCCGCACGCTCTGGGCCGCGCACGACGTCCGCATCCACGGCACCGGCACCAAGCGCTTCCGCCACCCCGTGGTCGGCGAGATGACCCTCGCGTTCGAGGAGCTCGCCATCACCGCCGAGCCCGGCCACGTGCTGCTCGTGTACACCGCGGAGCCCGGGTCGCCTTCCGCCGAGCGGCTGCGGCTGCTGGCGTCGTGGGGCGCCGGCGAGGACGCCCGGGGCGTGGCGGCGGGCCGGGCGGGCTGAGTTCACCCGGCCCCGGCGGTGGGGACGGCGACGGCGCGGGATACCGTCCCGCCATGCGGATGAACGCCGTCTGGGCGCCGGCGATGGAACCCGTGCGGGGGCGTGCGCTGGCCCCCGTCGCATGGACGCTGGCCTGGACGAACGCTCCCGGCCGGGCCCGCAGGGTCGGGGCCATGGTCACGTGGCCGCTGTGGGTGACGATCGTCGTGGTCCTCGACGGGTTCGTGCACCACGACGGCAGGGTCGTCGTTCGCCTGACGCGCCGGAACGCGTGGCCGTCGGTCGGGATGTTCGCCCGCGGGGTGGGGGTCGCGATCGTCGTCGGCGCCGTGCTCGGCACGGCCGCGGGCCAGGCGTCGTTCGCGCCGACCGTCGCATCCGTCGGCGTCGCCGTGGTGATCCTCGGCTGGTTCGCCGCGGCAGTCCTGCTCCTCGCGTTCGCCGCGGCCCGCACCTGGACCGCCGTGGCCCGCGCCCAGCGCACCGCCCTGAGGACGGCGTCGCGGGAGCAGCGTCGCGCCGACGTCGCGCGGTTCCGCGCGGCGGACTGGACGGTCGACTCCGTCGCGTCGCGTGGGCGCGTCGGCGCGCTCGCGCTCATCACCCGCCACGTCGGCGAGGTCGTCGCTCCGCACGAGACCGTGGGGACCGTCGCCGCCACGACCCGGCACGCCGCGGTCTACCGGCGCTTCGGCCTGGAGCCGCTGCCCAGCCGTCCCCTGCTGCTCGTGGGGACGGCGCCCGCGCGCTGAGGCGGACCCTGTCGCGGCGGCCTGGCAGGATGGCCGGCACTCCCCACGAAGGACGGACACCCATGGCCTACTTCCGCCGCACCGGCGCGACGACGTTTCAGCCGACCGAGCACGTCGGCGGCGCCTGGAAGACCGACGAGCAGCACGTGGCTCCCACGCTCGGGCTGCTCACCCACCTGGTGGAGATGGACCGGGAGAAGCGGGGTCGCGACGACCTGGCCGCCACCCGGCTGACGTTCGACATCTGGGGGCCGTACCGCCTGGAGGAGATGACCGCCGACGTGCGCGTGCTGCGGCCCGGTCGCGGCGTCGAGCTGGTCGAGGCGTCGGTGGCCTGCGCCGGTCGCACCGTGGTGACCCTGCGCGCGTGGCTCGCCGCCGTGGGCGACACGACGGCGCTCGCGGGCGGCGAACCCGCGCCGCTGCCCGGGCCCGACGCCACCCCCGCGTGGGACCCGGCGGCGGACTGGCCGGGCGGGTTCGTCGACTCGATCGAGGTGCGGCGCGGCCTGGCCGGGCCGGGTCGCGGGCACGTCTGGGTACGCACCGGGCACGCGCTCGTCGAGGACGAGGACGTGAGCGCGCTCGCCCGCACCGTCGGGCTGTTCGACCTCGCGAACGGGATGACGGTGCGTGCCGACCCCCGCCGCGTCGCCTTCCCCAACCTCGACCTCTCGGCGCACCTGCACCGCGCGCCCGAGGGCGGGTGGCTGGGCCTCGACACGAGCGTCGTCTTCGGCGCGACCGGCGCCGGCCTCACGTCCAGCGTGCTGCACGACGAGCGCGGCGCGTTCGGCGCGCTCGCGCAGGG
This sequence comes from Isoptericola sp. NPDC056618, assembly GCF_042792715.1. Taxonomy (NCBI): domain Bacteria; kingdom Bacillati; phylum Actinomycetota; class Actinomycetes; order Micrococcales; family Promicromonosporaceae; genus Isoptericola; species Isoptericola sp. NPDC056618. Next base: position 283,365 of record NZ_JBHTVZ010000001.1, read on the forward strand.
GCTCGTGGTCCGCGCCTTCGACGCGTCGTGAGCCCCGACGTCCTGCGGGCCCGGGTGGCGGACGCCTACGACCGCCTCGGCCTGCCGTCCTGGGCGCCGCCCCGGGTCGAGGGCGTGGAGCCGCGCGACGAGGAGTACTCGCGGGTCTCCGACCTGCACAAGTACCGGGTGGTGCACGGTCGCGCCCACGCGTGGACCGAGGTGCTCGGCGCGCTGCCGGGCGTCGTCGTCGAGCGCCTCGGCCCCGTCACCACGGAGCGGCACGAGTTCGCGCGCGGCGTGCGCATCGTCTCCCCCGTGCCGGGCACGCTGCCGCTCGTGCTGCTGGAGCAGGACGCCGGCTCCACGGAGCACGGGGAGGCACCGGACTTCCTCCACCTCGCTGTCCAGGACCCCGACCACCGGATCGACCACGGCGTCCCCGACTGCGGCTGCGACGCCTGCGACGTCGGGTCGGCGGGCCTCCTGGAGACGATCGACGACGGCGTCCTCAGCATCGTCGCCGGCCCGTTCGTCCTGCTGGTGGGCAAGGGCTGGAAGGCCACCTGGTACCCCGACGGCGGCAGCATGGAGGGGGACACGAGAGCGCCGTCGGACTTCAGCACCGTGATGCGAGCGTGCCGCTCGCTCGCCGACGGCGGCGCCCCTCGTCTCCCCCGATCGTCCACCGCGCTCGTCGGCCGGTCGTGGCTGGACGCCCCGGCCTGACGGGCCGACGCGTCACGGCAGCGCGTCCACCGGGCGGGCGGTACGGCGCGTCGTGGGACGACGTCGGCGACTGGTGACCGCGGGCGTCAGGCCGGGCTGTCCTCGCGGGCGCCGTCGACCCTGCGGCGCACGAGCTCGACGATGCGCCCGACGTTGACCGTCCAGCCCACGCCGAAGACGTGCGGGCTCAGCAGGTGCGCGCCCTCCGGGTCCCAGACGCGCTCGCGGAGGCGCTCGACGGTCGGGACGCGGAACTCGTAGGGGACGAACCCGGCGACCGTGCCGTGCCAGGTGCGGTCCTCCTTGTCCTTCTGGAGCTCCTTGGTGACGGCCGCGACGACCAGACCGACCATGATCAGCTGGAACAGCCCCGGCCCCCGCTTCCGGCCGCGGCCCGCCTTGTGCTGGATCTCCTGCTTCGTGCCCATCTCGGCCTCCGCTCGTCGGGTGTCGGTGTCCTCACCCATCGTGCACCAGGTGGCCGTCGTCAGCGCGAGGGTCGGGTGAGCACCACGGCGACGGCGGCCACGACGCACACCACCGCGGTGGTGAGCAGCCCCACGGAGAACGACGTCCCCGCGGCGATGAACCCGACGACGAGCGAGCCGAGCCCGGTGCCGGCGTCGAACCCGATGTTCCACACGGCGCTGGCGGTGCTGTGCTGCCGCGCGGGCACGGCCGCGAACGCGGCGACCAGGGTGAGGTTCTGCAGGCTGCCGTAGGAGACGCCGACCATGGTCATCCCCAGCACGAGGAGCACCGGCCGGGGGCCGCCGTGGGCGATCGCCCCCGCGCACACCGCCAGCCCGGCGGCGCAGAACGCGAGCAGCGGCGCGAGGAAGACCCGCGGGCCGAACCGGTCGGCGAGGCCGCCCACGCCCCAGCGGGACAGCGCCGTCGCGGCCGTGAAGCCGAGCAGCCCCGCCACCGCCGCGCCCGCTCCCCCGGCGAACTGCGGTGCGAACGTCAGCAGCGCGCCGCCGGGCGTCGTCACCGCGAGCAGCACGAGCGACGGCATGACCAGCGCGAGCAGGACGCGACCGCGCCCGGGTCCGCCGTCGTCGACGGGCTCGCCGGCGCGCACGGCGTCGGCGTCCGCCTCGGCGGCACGGTCGTCGACGGCGTCGAGGCACCGGCCGAGCAGGACGGCGAACGGCACCGCGAGCACGGGCAGCGCGCCGAGCGCGAAGACCACGCGGAAGTCGAGCGTCTCGGCGATCCACGCGGCGCTGGGGACCAGCACCAGCTGCGGGAAGGCGATCGACAGCCCGTACAGCCCGATCGCGCGGCCGTGCCGCGGCCCGTCCACCAGGGCGGCCACGGCGCTCGACCCGCACACGGTCAGCACGGCGAACCCCGTGCCGCGCACCGCCGAGAGCCCGAGCAACCACCCGAGCTGGTCCGTGGCCATGAACAGCAACGACGGCGCGCCGAGCAGCACCACGCCCGCCGTCATCGTGAGCCGCCAGCCCACCCGGCGCAGCAGCCACGGCACCGTGGTCTGCGTGAGCACGGTGGCGAGCATGAGCACCGCGTTGACGAGCCCGGCGCCGCCCTCGCTCGCGCCGCCGTGCACCGCCCACAGCGGCGCCGCCGGCAGCAGCAGCGCGTACCCCGAGAAGCCCAGCGCCGACATCGCCAGCAGCGGCCGGAACCCCGGCACGCGCGCGACGGACGACGAGGGCTGAGGGGCAGGACGACGCATCGGGCGAACCTATCGCGCGGTCCACGCCCCGCCGCCGGGCGATCAGCCCCCGACCAGCGCCTCCCCCAGCGGCGTGCGCTCGTGCAGGACGCGCGGGCCGTCGCGGCGCGAGTCGACCAGCCGCGCGGCGCGCAGCAGCCCCAGGTGGTGCGACGCCGTCGACACGGCGAGCCCGCCCGCGGCGGCGACCTCGCTCGTGGACAGCGGGCCGCGCAGCGCGAGCAGGACGCCCGCCCGGCCCGCCCCGAGCAGGTCCGCGAGCGCCCCGGACGTGTCGGGGGCGTCGTCGGACCACCGCTCGGAGATCCCGAGCGCCGGGTAGAAGAGGGTCGGCTGCGCGGGCGGCTCGGTGACCACCGAGCAGCGCGGCGCCATCACCGACGGCACCAGCACCAGGCCGCTGCCCGCGCAGTCGAGCACCTCGCCGTGGAGCCGCAACCGCACGCGGACGGCGTCGGGCGCCCAGGTCACGGCCTCGTGCAGGGTCTCGACCATCGTGCCCAGACCGTGCGTCGTGACACGCCGGGAGCGGGCGCCGATGTCCGCGCGCAGGATCCGCTCGAGCTGCGGCCACGACGGCGCGAGCACGGCGTCCCACACCTGCCGCCAGGCGTCGACGGCGAGGCCGCGGGCGTGCGCCGGGTCGTCGGCGAGGGCCTGCAGCAGCCGCCGCTCCGCGCCGTCGGTGCGGTCGACGCGCTTGAGCAGGTCGACCCGCAGCGGGTCGAGGTCGGCCTCGCGCAGGCGTTCGAGCTCCTCGTCGGGACCGAGGTCCCAGCCGGGCGTGGAGGTGAGGAAGTCAGGCAGGTACCCGTCGGCGCCGACCAGCAGGGTCAGCAGCGCGAGGGGGCGCGCCGGGGCGCGGCCCCGCGTCGCGCGGAGCCACCCCCACTGCAGCGGGTGGTACGCCGGCTGGGCCAGCACGCGCACCGCGTGCGCCAGCTCGTGGCCGGGCGAGACGCCGAACCGGATCGCCGAGACGTCGTCGGGCGCGAGGCGGAACTCCACGACGTTCCTGCGCGGGCGGCTGTCCACGGCCACACCGTAGCGTCGGTGCACCGTGGTGGGATGGCCCGGTGGTCATCAGGTTCCAGTCTCCGGCCCCCGGCAGGCGCGGCGTCCACACGGGCGTGTTCGGTCTCACGAACGCGCTGGGCCGTGGCGGCCTCCTCACCCCGGAGGAGCACGCCGTCTGGCGCTCCGGCAACGACTGGTACGACGCGGCCTACACGAACCCCACCGACGTCGACCCGTCGGTCTACGACGTCGACGTCAACCCGCGCGCGACGGCGTGGTTCAAGGAGACGGCCCATCACCTCCTCGAGCGGGTCCCGCCGTACCTGGCGATCCTGCACGCGCACGGGGTCGACTGCGTCCGCGTCGACGCCGCCGACCCCGGGCGCGTGATCTACGAGGACGCGGAGCAGGTCGTCGTCGTGCCCCACGACCCTGCCGCGACGACGTCGTACCACCCGGGCGGCCTCATCTCAGCAGCCCGTTGATCCGGTCGTTCACCTCCGTGAGCGTGGAGGCGTCCCGGTCGCCGATGTAGATCTCGTCCATCATCGGCGTCATGAGGGCGTCGATCGCGCCGAACTCCTCGGTCACGGGGAAGAAGAGGGTCTGCTTCTTCTCCACCATGTCCGTGAAGACGGAGGCGTCCAGGCCCCGGTCGCGGAAGGCCTCGACCGCCGCCTCCGTGCCCGCCGGACGCGCCGGGAAGACCACGCCGGCCTCGCCCACGATGCGCTGGCAGTCGTCCGACCCGAGGAACTCGACCCACCGGGCCGCCTCCTCAGGGTCCGGGGACTGCGCGCTGATCGAGTCCGCGAGGCCGTTGTACATCGACACCGGGTGCCCGACGGGTCCGCTGGGCGGGGGAGCGATCCCCAGGTCCACGCCCTCCAGGTTGGCGTAGGTGCCGAGCATCCAGGAACCGTTCGCCGAGAGCGCCGCGCGGCCCGAGCCGAGGGCCTGCTGCGGGTTCGGCTCGGTGCCGACCTCCTCGTACGGGGCCATGTAGCCCTTGTCGACGAGGCCGAAGAGCCAGTCCAAGGTGTCCTGCACCCGCGGGTCGTCGAAGTGGTACTCCGTGCCCCACACGTCCTTGTCGGTGAACGTCCAGCCGGTCGTGCCCGCCAGCCAGGACCACGTCGTCTGCCCGGACATGCCGCCCGAGCCGTTCGAGGCCAGGCCGTAGACGGCCACGTTCTCGGGGTCGAAGCCCTCCTCGTCGCCGCGGACGCCGTTCTCGTCCACGGTGAGGTGCGCGATCACCTCCTCGAAGCTGCCGCCGTCGTCCGGGTTCCAGTCCAGGTCCGCGAGGTCCTCGGGGGTCAGGCCGGCGTCGGTGACCACGCTCGTGTCGTAGAACAGCGCGACGGTGTCGAAGTCCTTGGGCATGCCGTACTGGCTGCCCTCCTGGCCCACCCACAGGTCCGCCAGGCCCTCCTGGAACCCGCCGTAGTCGACGTCGGCCGTCGCGTCGAGGTCGTTCAGGTCCAGCAGCAGGCCCCGCTGCGCGAAGCCGGGGTACTGGGTGAGGTGGTCGGTGAACACGTCCGGCCCGGCGCCCGCGACGAACCCGGCCGTGAGCTTGCGCCAGTAGTCGCCCCAGCCGTACTGGCTGACCCGCACCTGGAGGTCCGGGTTCTGCCGCTCGAACTCGTCGGCGCAGCGCTGGTAGGCGGGCAGCTGGTTCGCGTCCCAGAGCCAGTAGTCCAGGACGACGGAGTCGTCCGCCGCCGCGGTGCCCGGCCCGGCGCAGCCCGCCAGGGCGAGGGTGCCGGCGGCCACGGCCGCGGCGAGGGTCGCTGTCGTACGACGTACGTGGTGCATGGTCCGCCTCCTCACTTGATCCCGCTGAAGCCGATGGAGTTGACGATCCGCCTCGCGAAGACGACGAACAGCAGGATCATCGGCAGCGCGGCCACCAGGGTCGCGGCCATCAGCCCCGCCCAGTCCGGCCCCGTCTGCGGCGTCTGGGCGTTGAAGTTCCCCAGCGCCACGGTGAGCACCCGCGAGTCGTCGGTGTACGAGACCATCAACGGCCAGAAGTAGTCGTTCCACGACCCGATGTACGTGAGGATCGAGATCGTCGCGATCGGCCCCACGGACATCGGGATGATGATCGCGAAGAACACCCGGACCTTGCTGGCGCCGTCGATCAGCGCGGCCTCCTCCACCTCGGTGGAGACGTTCATGAAGAACTGCCGCAGGAAGAAGATCGCGAACGGCGTCATGAACAGCCCGGGCAGCATGATGCCGAGCAGCGTGTCGATCAGCCCCAGCTCCCGGACCAGCACGAAGTTCGGCAGCAGCGTGAAGATCACCGGCACCATCAGCGACAGCAGGAAGACGCCGAACACGGCGTTGCGCCACCGCCAGCGCAGCCGCGAGAACGCGTACGCGGCCATCGCGGAGAAGAACACCTGGCAGGCGGTGACGACCGTCGCCACCACCACGGAGTTGCGCAGGTAGAGCCAGAAGTCGATGGAGGCTCCGGAGCCGCCCTGGGCGATGGCCTCCTCGGTGGACTGCAGCCCGAAGACGCGCTCGAACCCGCCCCAGCTGAAGTCCACCGGGAGCAAGGACGTCGAGTTGGCGTACAGGGCCCCGTTGCTCGACAGCGCGGTGCGCAGCATCCAGTAGAAGGGGAACAGCGTGACGAGCAGGACGAGGATCATCACCGCCCAGGCCAGGACGCGGCCGGGGCTGAGCCGCCGCCGGCGACGACGCGGCGGCGCGGGGCGGTCCGCGTCGGACGCGGAGACGGTCGGGGGTGCGGCAGGTGCCGTCGTGGTCTCGATCATGGTCGCCGCCTCCTAGTTCAGGTCCGTCTGGCCGGCCCGCGTCATGCGGTACTGGAAGAAGGTGACGACCACCAGGATCAGCAGCATCGCCACGCTCAGCGCGGAGGCGTAGCCGAAGTCGAACTGCCCGAACGCCTTGTCGTAGATGTAGAGCTGCAGCACGCGGCTGGCGTCCACCGGGCCGCCGTTCGTGGTGACGGCGACGGTGTCGAACACCTGGAACGAGCCGATCACCGAGATGATCAGCACGAGCCCGAGGATGGGACGCAGCAGCGGCAGCGTGATGCCGAAGAATGTGCGCACCTCCGACGCGCCGTCGACCCGCGCCGCCTCGTACGTGGTGGGCGGGATGGCCTGCAGGCCCGCGAAGATCAGCAGCGCCGTGTAGCCCATGTGCCGCCAGACGTTCACCACCGCGATGGTGGGGATGGCCCAGGCCTCGGAGGTGAAGAACCCGATCCGCTCCAGGCCGACCCACTCCAGCAGCTGGTTCCCGATCCCCAGCTGGAAGTCGAGGATCCACAGGAACACGAGGGCGGCGACCACGTTGGACACGAGGTACGGGGCGAGCACCAGCGAGCGCAGCAGCGTGGAGCGGCTGAGCCGCTGCATCAGCACGGCGATCACCAGGGCCACGACCGTCTGCAGCCCGATGTTGATGACCACGTAGAGCAGCGTCACGCGGACGGCGTTCCAGAACACCGGGTCCGCGACCATCTCGCGGTAGTTGTCGAGGCCCACGAACTCGGCCGGGCTGAGCAGGTCCCACGACGTGAAGCTCAGCCAGATGCCGCGGACCAGCGGCCAGAAGTAGAAGGCCAGCAGGCCGATGCTGGCGGGCAGGATGAAGAGCAGGGCGAGCCGGGTGTCGTCCCGGCGGCCCGACCGTCGGACGGTCGGTGGGGGTGGCGCGGACGGTGCAGCCATCAGGTTCCTCCTTGCGTCGTTGCAAGCAGTGCTCGGACAGTGCGGTGCGGTGCGGCCCCGGGGGGGTGCAACAGCCCCGCCCCGCGGGGGGTGGGCAGGGGTGGGCGCGGCCGCCCCCCCATAACCGGGTAGGCAGGCGCGCGCC